>JAZRFZ010000097.1:0-27421 GCA_045643925.1 Acutalibacteraceae bacterium
TTTCCGAATCGTGATTACCTAATGTTACAGTCCAATAAATACCGAGCGTTTCAAGAAGATTTATAATCACTTGTGCTCCGCTTTTATTGTTGAATGTACCTGCCTGGAATGGTACAGGGTATGCAATATCACCCGATAAAACAACAAGGTCGGGTTTTTCGCGGGTAATCATTGTTGCAACAGCGTTTACAGCCTTAATATCCTTATTGTAGCTCATATAACCGCCACCGATATGGATATCTGTAAGCTGCATTACACGGAAATCACGGTCAGTTGTAAATACCCAGTTACCATTTTCATCCTGTGTGGGAACAAGTTTATCCTCTAATTCAACAGCGTTATATGAGGTTGCTTTTTTGATAACTGATGAGACAAGACAAGCGTTAGCAACTGCTGTAACAACAGCTATTATGATAATTATTGAAATTATTGCTAATATCACTTTTTTACATCTGCCTTTTCTGTTCTGCTTTTTAGTTGACGCCATCGCCTTTGCCCCACCCTTCCGAGGAATCAGATTATTTGAATATATAATACCACATTTTTTACCATAATGCAAATTTTCAGAGGTTGACCTAAGCTCCAAAAATGTGATAAAATCAATGTATAGAGGTGATTATCATAGAATTCACAATTTTTTTAAAAAATGCGGCACACGTAAAACCGTCTCCGCAACAATATTCTCTGCTCCGCGAAAACCCTTTTTATGCCTTTGTTCACTTCAGTCCTAATACTTACACAGGACTTGAATGGGGTGACGGCACAGAAGACCCTGCAATTTTCAACCCCACAGAGCTTGATTGCGATCAGTGGGCACAAGCGATAAAATCCGCAGGTATGACAGGTATGGTACTCACTGCAAAGCACCACGACGGCTTTTGTCTGTGGCAAACAGAGTACACAGAGCACAGTATGAAAAACAGTCCTTACAAAAACGGTAAGGGCGATATTGTTCGTGAAGCCGCCGAGGCTTGTAAACGTCACGGTCTTAAGTTCGGCTTCTATCTCTCCCCCTGGGACAGAAACTGCCCTCTTTATGGCACAGATGAATATAACACCTACTACAAAAACCAATTAACCGAGCTTCTCACAAATTACGGTGAAATATTCCACGTGTGGTTTGACGGCGCTTGTGGTGAAGGTCCCAACGGCAAAAAGCAGGTTTATGACTTTGATGGTTATATTGAGCTCATCAAAAAATATCAGCCCAATGCCACAATCTTTAATGATGCGGGTACAGTTCGTTGGATTGGTAACGAAGCAGGCAAAGCACCTTATGCACAATGGGCGGTAGTCCCCCACGAGCTTTGCTTTATGAATGAAATTCAGACAGAAGGCCCTCTTGTAGAAGGCTCTCTTGATTTCGTTTACAACTCCGACATAAACATCGGCTCACTTTCCAACATTATGTACTCAAAGGGTCTTGTTTTCGCCCCTGCGGAAACTGATATGTCCATAAGGCCCGGTTGGTTCTACCACGAGAACGAGGAACCACACTCCCTTGAAAGACTTTTCAATACCTATCTCACATCCGTGGGCAACAACGCTACATTCAACCTGAACATTCCCCCTATGCCTAACGGCAAGCTTGACCCTCGTGATGTAAAGCGCCTTAAAGAGCTTGGTGACCTTATAAATCAGGAGTTAAGCATCAACCTAGCAGAAGGTGCTACCATAACCAAACTCCCGGGATATAGTCCCACACAGCCCGAAATTCAAGTAACATTAAAAGAAAAGAAAACTATCAAATATGTTGAACTTGCAGAAAACATAAAAGAAGGTCAACGTGTTGAAAGCTTCGATATATTTTTCAAAGATAAGGACGGTGTGTGGTCACCCGAAGGTCGCGAAACCACAATCGGTAGCCGTAAAATCGTAAAAACCGCCCCCACCGAAACACGGGAAATCCTCATCCGAATCACATCATCACGCGATGTGCCGGATATTGAGTGGATAAAAGTATATTAAAAATAAAAGCACATTTCGTTTGTTACGAAATGTGCTTTTTGTTTATTCGTGTTCGTGCACCGGTGCTTCAACCACTGTCACAACCGCATCGTGTACTGCAGAAAGTGATTTGTAGGAGTCAATACCCACAACACCCTTAACGTCAACCCATGTGCCGTCTTCGGGAATTTCGGCATTTTTATCTGCGAAGAAAATCTCAATAGGGTCACCCAAATCCTCCAAGGGGATTTTGGTATCCTTCGATTCTGTTGTTTCCTCACCACTGACAGGTGCGGTAGTTTCCTCTGCGTGGCCATGAGCATGTTCGTGGTCATCGTGAGTACGGTATATCCAATAGTTCACGTTATTGCCCACAAACACTCGTGTTACAAACTGTCCGCGAAGATGAATCGTAGCACCGCGATAGCAACCGTAATCAGGGTCACTTTCATCAAGCTGATATGATGCATCAAGTGCCTGAATCCAATAGCTGTAATTTTCATCGGTTAGGTTGATTTCAACAACAGCCTTGTCATCAAACTTACCACCCTTTGCCTCAATATCGGCAAGCTGTGATTTAATTTCCTGACTCTCAGCAAGGAATTCATTTTCAATGCGTTCAAATTCCTTGTTGTGATTATCAGTCTTTACCTTAGCACCGAGAATAACCGCAACAACACCGATTACGAAAACAAGCAAAACACCACCCATTATGATGGTTACTTTCTTTCTGAAAGCTGCATCAGCATAATCCTCGGTTTTCATACCTGCAGGAACTTTCTCCTCTTTGAGTTTTGCTTTTCTGCGAGCCTCGCGTATTTCCTTGTTAGAGAGCTTCTTGGGTGTGGTGCTTGACTTTTTATTGTCTGCCATAATAATTACCTACGTTCAATAAATCTTTCAACCAAACTCACGTACCTTTGTACGCGAGTTTGGTCGGCTAAAATGTGCAATGTGCGTTAATTCTTAAAAAACTGGGGAAGATATGCCTTGTGTGCTTCCTTCATCTCTTCGTAGCAGGATTTTGCCTGTGCAAAGTCACCGCAAAGAGGATGAAGCATAAGGGCATTGAGTGCATCCTCATCTGAACCCTTTATAGCAGCCTCAACAGCATATTTTTCATATGACTTAACTGTACGCATAAGGCTGATGATGTGACGGTTGTCAAACTCATCAATTTCAACGGGTGTTGCACCGTCTGCACCGATAACAGCGGCGATTTCAACAATATCGTCATCATCCATAAACTTAAGAGTACCATTGTTCTTGATGTTAACAACGTGAACGTCCTTCTTGTCATTTGCGATAGAGTCAATAAGTGAAACCGCAGCAAGTGAATACTTGTAGCCACCGCGCTGTTCAAGAAGTGCGGGCTTGATTACAAGCTCATTGTCGCTGTAGAGCTTAAGAAGCTCTTCTTCAATTTCCATACAAACCTGTGCACGGCTCTTTGAACCGGACTTAAGGTAGTTGAGCTTTGCCTGACGGCTGTAATAATACTGAAGATATGATGAGGGGAAGCCCTTACATGCATCAAGGCATTCCATATCAAAGCCATCATCGTGAATGTTCTTCATAACTGTGGGAGCAAAGTTATCATCAAAGATGCTGTCGAACTTTTCCTCACCATTAACCTTAACAGATGTAATCCAGCTAAGGTGATTAAGACCAAGGTATGTAATCTTTGCATCTTCACCAACAGCAGCCTTAACGTCGTCAATCATAGCAATCGGCACGTTGCAAAGACCCATTGTCTTAACGTTGGTGTGGTTAATCATAAACTCAGATACAATACCTGAGGGGTTAGTAAAGTTAATAAGCCATGCATCGGGGCAGATTGCTTCAATACGCTCTGCAATGTGAGCCATTACAGGGATTGTACGAAGAGCCTTGAAGAAACCACCGATACCTGTTGTTTCCTGACCGATAAGGTCGTGCTTAAGGGGAATTGACTCGTCGATGTGACGGCAGGGAAGCTTACCAACACGAATCTGTGTAACAACGAAATCCGCGCCCTGCAATGCAAGGTCAAGGTCATCTGTCATAACGATTTCACAGTCGATACCTGCGCTCTTGAGCATACGCTCACACAGACCGCCTACGATTTCGCGCTTTCTGTCATCAATATCCATAAAAGCAACTCTTTTGAGCTTAAGTGAATCCTTTGCCTCAATAAAGCCATAAATAAGTTCGGGACAATATGTACTACCTGAACCGATAACGGTTACGTTAATTTCTTTCATCTATATCAATCCTTTCCGATTATTCTTCAAGAAGCCAGTTGATGCAACCCATAACAGGTGCGCAATCAAGCTTGATAAAGCTGAACTTTCTGCCTGTTCTCTCAGCAACAAGCTCTGCCATTCTGTCAGTGTACTTGTGTGAAGGAAGCTTTGTGTGAACAGAGCCTGAAAGCACAACATTGATAACGTCGCAATCGAATGTCATTGCATTGATGTGACCACAGATGTAGTCAGCACCGCGCTGTGCCATTTCTTCAATTACTGCAAGTGCAGCAGCGTCGTCATTGTTTGCTGCCTCAAAGAATGATACGATAAGCTTTCTCAAGAATGCCTCGCCGTCCTCACCTTCAAGAACTGCGATTGAATCAAGGAGTGTTTCTCTGTCCTTGATACCTGCCTTCTCACCCATAAGGTCAGTAATCATTGACTTACCCTTACCAAGGCAAAGCTGGTCATACATAATTCTGAAAGCCTGTGAGCCAACCCAATGACCATTACCCTTGTCACCTGAAAGCACATCAAAGCCGCCAATCTGGAGCATATTGCCATTTGTGTCAAGTGAGTTACAGCAAGTACCTGTACCACAGTTGTAGCCGATACCTGCACCTGCACCAACACCTGCTTTGATAACAATAAAGCCGTCGTTGTAAATGCGTGCACCTGTAACACCAAGCTTTGAGAGTTCTTCCTGCATTGCATCGTGCTGATAAGGATGGTCAATACCTGCAAGGCCCATAAGCATACCGCTTACATCTGCAAGTGTAATGTTACCCTTTGCAGCAACAGTCTTCACACCGTCTGCAATAATACCTGCAGCCTCAGGGAAAGAGCCTTCCATATTTTCATGGTTTGAAGCAGGGCCTTCGTGCTCTGCCAAAACATTTTTGTTTTCATCAAAGAGAGCGTAAGCGGTTTTTGTTCCGCCACCGTCAACACCAATATAATATTTCATAGTTAATACCTCTTATTCTTCAATTTCGGGGAATGCTTCTTCGCAAACCTCATCAAGACAATACATACCGCGTCTTGTTTCCTCACGGTCAATCCATCTGCCGTTTGTGAAGTCCGGAACGGGAACGGGAGCACCGCCCATAGCAACAGACTGCTCTGAAAGACAAGTAATTACCATCCAGGATGCTGTGTCATAAACGTCGATGGGAGGCTTCTCACCCTCGTACACCGCATCAACGAAAGCAGAAAGCACAAGGTAGCCCATACCGCTGTGACCTGCTTTGATACCGCCCTTTTCATAAGCAACCCAGAGAGGATGCTCATATTTATCACGCCAGGGCTTGAAATCATCCCAGCTGTGTGTCCAGCTGTCGTCCTCGTGGTGCATACCGTCGAAGTAGATTCTACCCTTGCCGTCCTCGGGCTCAGAGTAGATACCCTTTGTACCCTGAACCTCATAATCTCTTGTGTAAGGTCTGGGAAGTGAACAGTCGTGTGTAAGCTTGATTGTTTCGCCACCTGCACACTTGATAATTGTGGTAACAATATCACCGCACTTGAAGTCAACATTGTAGAGGTCGTATTCCTCGCCCTTGTTGTCCTTAATCCACTGATGAAGACCGCGTGCCTTACTTGCAACGGAGTTAACTGTAAGGAAACGGTTACCACGGTTGATTCTGAGAGCCTTTGCAATGGGGCCCAACTGGTGTGTGGGATAAAGCTCACCGTTACGCATCATAAAGTTAAAGAGTCTGCCGTGGATATTCTCACGACCGAGAGAAATCTCATCACGAAGGTCGTGACGATAACCACCCTCCATATGTACGATTTCGCCGAACATATTCTGACGAATCATATTGAAAACTGCCATTTCATTTCTGCAGTAGCAGCAGTTTTCAAGGAGCATACAGAACTTGCCTGTCTCCTCACTTACACGAACAAGCTCCCAGCACTCTTCAACAGAAGCAGCACCGCCAACCTCCATTGCAACATGCAAGCCTGCACGCATAGCGTCAGCCGCAATCATTGAGTGAGTAATCCATGTGGTTGCAACAACAACCGCATCAAGCTCCTCATTTTTGAACATTTCTTTATAGTCAAGGTAAGCGTGAACAGGGTAAGATTTTTCGTTGCGTTTTTCAACAATCTCAATACCCTTTTCTGCTCTTTCGGGGATAAGGTCACAAACCGCAGGAACCTTAACACCATCAACCTGTAAAAGAAGGTCAAGCATACCTGAGCCTCTGCCACTAACACCGATAAATCCGATATTTGCACTGTTTTTCCTCATTTTTGACACACCTCTGTGGAACAAAATTATACATTGTATATTGTAGCACATACTTATTATATTTGCAATAAAAAATAATAAAAAGAACGCTTCCCACAGAAAGCGTTCTTTAAGGTTTTATAATTGAGGGGTTTTTGATGAAGTGCGCCGACTTAGTAAACGTAGGCGTATCAAGATACGTCAAGTGAGCTAAGTCAAGCAATTCGCAAAAATCACCAATTATTCAGTTCTCAATGCTTCAACCGGGTCTTTATTTGCCGCCATACGTGACGGTATAAGACCTGCGGTGAGAGTGAGTGAAACCGAAATAATCACAAGGATTACAGCACCTGCCACGGGGAGTGATGCCGCTGCGGGGATGTGTGCCACATACTTGAGCAACAGGTTTATAGGAATTTCAAGCAATAGCGTACTTAATATACCTATTACACCTGCACCCAGACCGATAACTGCAGTCTCAGCATTGAACACACGTGCAACGTCCTTTTTAGAGGCACCGATGCTTCGGAGAATACCGATTTCCTTGGTACGTTCAAGAACTGAAATGTATGTGATAATACCAATCATTATTGATGAAACCACAAGTGATATTGCAACGAAGGCAACAAGCACGTAGGTAACAACGTCAATAATTGTTGTAATACTGCTCATAAGCACACCAATAAGGTCTGTTGCCTTGATTCTGCTTTCGGGATGACCGTCCTCTTCAACGCGAGTATTGTAATACTCAATAAGTTCATTCAGTCGTTCCTTTGCCTCGAAGTTTTTAGGATAGAAGCAAATCTGCGACGGTGAATCAAAGGTTGAATAGCCGATTTTTTCCAGAGTACCTGAATACGAGCTTTGTGAAGCAAGTGTATCCACATAAGCCTGCTTTATTGCAAGCACCTGGTCATCGGAAAGGAAGCCCTCCATAAGCCTCTTTTCAAGTGTTGACATATCGTCAAATCCGAACATTGCCGCCATATTTGTCATATCTATTTCAGATATATCCATACCCTCTGCCATAGACATGAAAGGACCGTAATCGAGGTAAGTAAAGTCGATAAGACCAAGGTCAACATCTTCAAGATCAAAGTCATTTACTGTAAGAGTTGAGAAAATGTTACCTGTAAGAACATCCTTATCAGGACTTGCAAGCTGTTCCTTTACAATCTGCTTTTTGGCAGACTCGGTGATTGCATAATCCATAAGCTCACGCTTATAACCGATACCACCCGTACCGATAGCGAGCGTGTTATCCTCGTCAGGTCGGAGAATGCCTACAATCTTGATTTTGAAGCCATCCTCAATAAGCTTTTTAACGTAGTAGTCGTTTGCACTGTTATCAACCCAGAGACCTGTTTTTTCGTTTTTCACAAAATAGTCTGCACTGAGTACAAGGCTGAATTCCATATCAAGGATTTCTTCATAGGTATATTCGGAAACCTCTGATGTATCAAATGTTTCACCGCTGGCAAGCGCCGCCATCATATCCTTTTGGAAATCTGCCTGATTTTTAAGACCGAGGGCATAAACAACAAGCTCGTTAATCTCGTTGTTGCCGTCTACAATAAGTACAACCTCATTGAAATCCTCGGGCATTCTACCCGCAATAACGTCATACTGAGCATCCATAAGTCTGCCGTCACCGATAAGCTCAAGCCATACCGAAAAGCTTTGCGCCATAGGCTGTGCCATCTGCTTCATACTGTCATCCATAGGCATCATATCCATAGCGTTACTGGGATTACATTTAACAACGCCATTTTCTGTATCTGCCCTGTAAATATTCAGCGGTGTACTGTATTTAAACTGCACGTCGTTGCAGACCTCATCAAAAGCCTCTTTATTATCCTCAACATATTTCTTAAAGTTATCAAGGTTATTTGATGTCTGCTCCGAGATAAAGGCGTTTACCATATCCATAAACATTTCGTTTACGTGGATTTTGCCATCCTCACCTGCATCCTCATCCACCGTTACGCCCATACCCGTAAACGATGTCATCATACTTTCAAGGTCCATTGTCTGCTTTTCCACAGTCATAGGATACGACAGTAGCATATCCTCCTGCACTCGGTCAATATAGACTTGAATACCATTTGAAAGCGCCAGAACAAGAGCGATACCTATGATACCGATACTTCCTGCAAATGCAGTAAGGAAGGTTCTACCCTTCTTGGTACGAAGGTTATTTATACTAAGTCCGAAGGCTGATGAAAATGACATTGACTTTTTGCCCTTCTCAACTGTTTCCTTCTTGTCTGCATTTTTCTCGTCTTCTGTGGGGTTATAAGGATTGGAGTCGTCAATAACCTCACCGTCGAGGAAACGAATTATTCTGTTAGAATACTCATAAGCAAGGTCAGGGTTATGAGTAACCATAATTATAAGCTTTTCCTTGGATATTTCCTTAAGAATATCCATAATCTGCACACTTGTTTCACTGTCAAGAGCACCTGTGGGCTCATCGGCAAGGAGTATGTCAGGGTCGTTTATAAGTGCACGAGCTATTGCCACACGCTGCATCTGACCACCAGACATCTGATTAGGCTTTTTGTGGATTTGCTCACCCAAACCAACCTTTTCAAGAGCCTCTATTGCCCTTCTGCGACGCTCTTTTTTTGAAACGCCCGACAGAGTAAGTGCAAGTTCAACATTGGATAAAACCGTCTGATGCTGAATAAGGTTATAGCTCTGGAAAACAAAACCGATTGAGTGGTTGCGATAAGTGTCCCAATCTCCGTCAGTAAAGTGTTTTGTTGATTTACCGTTAATGAACAGGTCACCGCTTGTGTATCTATCAAGACCACCAATAAGGTTAAGGAGCGTGGTTTTACCGCAACCCGAAGGGCCGAGAATAGCCACAAACTCATTCTCGCGGAAATTTATGTTGACACCCTTCAACGCCCTGACGGCAGTATCACCTGTTTTATAATCTTTTACAATATCTCTTAAAACTAACATTATATATCCTCCGCTTAAGTCTTTTTCAAGGCTTTTCGGTGTTTCACCCTTTTATCAGTATAATCGTTTTCTGTTAAAGAAAATGATTGCGCCAACCACAAGGCCAATACCAAGATATGCCACAAGACCATATACCCAGCGGGTATCATTCTTGCCTTCTTCAAAGATAATTGTGGGTTTATAATCATCTTTTACAACAATCTGTATCTTCACACGTTCTTTGAAGAACAAATTATAAAGCCATTCCACAAGCTCATCCACACTCATTGAGGCAAACTGCTCTGACAACGATGCAGAGTAACTGCCATACATTCCCGCATCCTCACCGCTGGACATAAGACCCATAAGCAAATCCTCATTGCCGGGCATCTTAATAGTTTCAGCAAGGAATCTGAGAAGTGTAATAAGAACTGCGGTATTATCCGAATCAATATATGTGTAAGTGGAGCCTTTACCGTTTATGATGCTTTTACTTTGCTTTTGAACTGGTGTGCCGAGAGATGCAAGAGCGTTAACATCAAGCTTTGCCATCTTCATTCCCGTAGAGGATAGCATACCGTCAAGCAAGGAGTTAATGTCAATCTTCATATTTAGTGAAGACGCATCAAAGTTAACATCAACTATACCTGAAAACTTCTCCGTAAGAGCTGTAACAGGCAACATCAGATTGCCGATACACTTTTCAATGGAACCACTGTTCACAAAGTACACCAGGTTAGGTAAAACCTCGGTTATACCATAAACAGGCCTCATACAGATTTCATCAATGAGGTTGAATACAGGGTCAAGAACATTTTTAATAACTCCGTCACCCGAAGCGTTGTTCTTATATGAATCATAGTTTTTGATATAGTACGGCTTACATCCCAGACCCTCAAGCAAAGGAATCACTGCCGTGTTATAGCCGTCAGCACCTGCAAGGGTTATGCTATCAAGGATAACCATATCCTCCCCTGCAAGTAACATTCTAAAAACAGGGAACAAAGGTCTGAGCGATGCAGTCAAAGCACCTTGGAAACCTTTGCGAGAGCCGTAACTGAACCCCCAATCCAGCTTACCGAATGGTACGTCTGCCCACGACTCATATTGCGAAAGAAGTTTAACCGCAGACGAATGACTTTCCTCTGTCAGCATTGAGGCAACGCCTTTGGGTGAAGCATCAATACCAAGGATTCTGAGCATTTCCACAAGGCCATTCTTGTCAAACTCTACATAAAGCCCTTTGATAATAGCATTCACGTTATCAGGGGTGTAAATCATTGAAGCAATAACCTCACCCATTTTGTTGGCGGTACCGCCCTCTTTCACGAATTCGTCAAGAAGATCATCCAACTCATCAAGAACCTTTTCATAGTCCTCCTTGGTAAGGTTGGGTGTATATGTGACGGACTTTGGTGTAACCGCCGGATAAACCATTGCCTGTGCTTCGCCGATAGCGGTGGGGGCAAAAAGCAATATCACGGTCTTTACAATAGCATCCGTATCCTTCTTAAGCAAATCGGTAATCAAAGCTGTGTCAACGCTTCCATCCATAGCGGGGAAATTACCGCCGTTGAGCTTCATTGTATCAACGAGCCAACGCATTATAACAACGTAGGCTCTGCCCTTGTCAGCAACAAAAGCATCACCACTCTTACCGCCACAAGCCGCCAAGGCTTTCATATCAATAGGCGCAGTCTTCAACGCGCCATCAGTACCCTCACCGCTTAACATATCGTTAAGCATCTGCTCCAAATCAAGGTCAAATGAGGGTAAATCAAAGATTTTAAGAAGTGTGGCAATTTCCACAAGAGGGTTACCTGTCACAGGCTCAAGGAGTTTTTCCACACAAGCATCAAATTCACCATTAACCGCAAAATCAGCAAATGAGGGAAGAATCTCGGTAAAGCTATTCATTGGCTGTGAAAGTGAATTTTCAATAGTTGTGAGTACAGGCACAATAATATTCTCAACCATTGTAGTAGGATTTCTGTCCGCTTGTGCTTTAAAGTCAGCAGCGGAAAGAATATCACTACACTTAAGAGATTTGAGCATAGGTACAATAGCATTTGAATAGCCATCTGAACCCTCAATTTTTATAAAACTGTTAATTTCAAATGTACCCGAGCAAAGCAAGGTGTACAGAATATCATTAAAGGGGTTAAAGCAGTTTGCAAGAGCACGTGCAAAGGTAACCTTATCCTTAACACCCCAATCTGCATTTGTTAAGTTCACCTGCTCCCAGGAGTCACAGGCATAAAGCATACCCGCAATCTTAGGATAATTGCCGAGATAAGCCGACACACCCTTTGGCGAAGCATCAAGACCGATATACGAAAGCACATCACCTTGCTCACTCAAAGCAGAATAAATGCTCACAAGAGTGCCTGAAACTGCCTCGTTTGTGTATATACCACCCGAAAGTGCAGTCTGCAAATCTGTACCGAGCATTGTGGGCAAAAGAGCATTTATAAGCTTGTCGGTGCCACTCACCGCATTCAGTGCCTGTTCGGCAGTAACGCCATCAGGGTATGGGGAATCTGTGCTTGCAGCTGCAATGGCGGAAACAGAGCCCACCAAAACAAGCAAACACAGTAATATAGAAATCAGTTTTTTACAACAATCTTTCATATTTCTCTCTCGCATACTCTATATTTATATAGAAAAAGGGTATTATAATCCATATTTCTCAATTCTAATTATACACAAATTATACAACATTACAACTATCTTTTGTTAAATATATGTTAACAATTAGGAGATTTTATGAAAAACTCAAAAAATTCTTTATTTTTACTTATTCTCATCATTATTTTTGCCTTCAATGGCTGCGTAATTGAATCCTCAGGCAACACTCTTCATGCCTTTACACAGCGAATGAATGAGAGAAATTCAGTTTATGAAATGACAAATTCAGGTTACATTTACAACAAAACCGAGAATAGTCTGACAAAATATTACATCATAAACGACACTAATATTATGTTACAATTTCACACCAACGAAAACAATGAATTATGCTCCCTGAATATTGTTTTTGACACTTTAACCGAAACTAATACAGAAGAACTTGAATTTATCAGGAATTGCATTGAATGCTACTGCGACGACCAAAAAATAAGCGCCAATCTGTTAAACGAAGCAAACTTCCCCAATGTGCTTTTCACAAAAAATATTGAAACAATAAAAAACAAAATCGGTAACACCGAAATAATCATCGATGTTACCGATATAGGTTGTGTTATTTCTGTTGTTCAAAATACTCTGTAAGCTTCACTGCAAGGGCGCGTAATGCATTACCGCGGTGGCTTATGGCGTCCTTTTCCTCAGCGGTGAGCTGAGCCATACTCTTGTCACCTATTCTGAAAAGAGGGTCATAACCGAATCCACCGTCACCGATCGGTTCAAAACCGATGTAGCCCTCACATTCACCACGGGCACTTATAACGTCACCATTGGGGAATACACAGCATACAACAGCCACATAACGTGCTGTACGCTCTTCTGTAGGCACGTCTGTGAGGAGTTTGAGAAGCTTGTTGTTATTCCTCTCGTCGTCACCGTGCACACCTGCAAAACGTGCAGAATATACACCGGGCGCACCTACAAGGTAATCAACCGCAAGACCTGAATCGTCTGCAACACATGGCATACCACTTTCATGGCAACCGCTCTGCGCCTTGAGAAGTGCATTCTCGTAGAATGTTTCACCTGTTTCTTCAACATCGGTGATTTCAATGCCTAACTGGTCTGCAGTTTTTACGTCTATACCAAGGGGTGAGAGTATTCTGTAAAGCTCATCCCGCTTTTTCATATTGTGTGTAGCAATTAAAAATTCCTTGCTCATTATCTGAATAACCTCCCGAAGAAGCCTTTTTTCTTTTTGGGTTCTTCTGCCTTAGGCTCCTCTGCAACAAATACAGATGTGGGGCCATCATCGGGTAATGACTCAACGATTTCTTCAACTGTTTCTTCAACAGCTTCCTCTGCAATTTCCTGTACAGGCTCCTCTTCAACAACTTCTTCAACTGCTTCCTCAACAACCTGTTCAGTTACTTCCTCAACTGTTTCAGGGATTACGTCTTCCTCTGCTGATTCATCATCTTCCTCAGCCTGTGCCTGACCAAGAGCCTCAAAGAATTCGCCAACTGCCTTAGCAATTTCGGCACGTTCATCAACAGTTTCTTCGGCAGATGCGGGGATTTCCTCTTTAATCTTTGAAAGGTCGATTTCATCCTCCTCGTAATCCTCAGGCAAAGCCTCAAACAAGCCCTCTGCGAATGCCTTGGAATTGATGGGCTGAAGGTCATCAATACCCTCACCCACACCGATAAACTTAACGGGAACCTTCAAATCATTTTTGATTGAAAGCACAACGCCACCACGGGCTGTACCGTCAAGCTTTGTGAGGATGATACCTGTGATTTCTGCAATTTTTGCGAATTCGCGAGCCTGATTAACTGCATTCTGACCTGTTGTTGCATCAAGCACGAGCAACACCTCACGGTCAGAGTAAGGCAATTCGCGGTCGATAACACGGTAAATCTTCGCAAGCTCCTCCATAAGATTTTTCTTATTATGAAGTCTGCCTGCGGTGTCACAGATAATAATCTCTGTACCACGTGCCTTTGCCGCAGAAATAGTGTCAAAAATAACCGCCGCAGGGTCTGCGCCCTCCTTGTGCTTGATGATGTCAACACCTGCGCGTTGTGCCCATACATCAAGCTGGTCAATAGCCGCCGCACGGAAAGTGTCTGCAGCCGCAAGAATTACACTCTTGCCCTCGGCCTTGTAACGAGCCGCCATCTTACCGATGGTGGTTGTCTTACCAACACCGTTAACACCGATTACAAGGATAACTGAAGGAATGGTAATAAGACCCATATCCTCGCCACCCTCGAGCATTTCGGCAACGATATTTTTGATTTCCACCTTAACATCCGCAGGGTTCTTGATACCCTTCTTACGGACAATGTCGTTAAGGCGCAATGTGATTTCAGATGCAGTAGTAACACCTACATCACCCATAACAAGTGCCTCTTCAAGCTCGTCAAAAAGCTCCTGGTCAATGGATGTGTAGCTATCAAGCACGTTATCAATAGCACCTGAAACGTTGTTTCTTGTTTTTCTTAAACCAAAGTTTATTTTCTTAAAAATACCCAACGAAAAAACTCCCTTACGGAAAGATAGTAATTTAAAATTTTAAATTAAAAATTCAAAATTGCGGGGCACTTCGTGCCGATTGTGTTGTTTTTGCAAACATAAAGTGTCGCGAAGTCTTTCCTCCCTTTCCCAAGGGAGGGGGACCGCCCTTTGATATATTCTATGTTTGAATATGTTTATTTCGTGTGATTTTTCGATGTATCAAAAAGCAAAATCGGGGTGGTGGTGGGTAGTTCAACTAAATGTTAATCTTCAGTTGGAGAGAAGAAGTTTTTTGTTTTTAAACTAATCGTTCTAACAAACCGAAGATAAGAAGTAAGAGAACTACCCACCACCATTCCGCCCTAACTAATAAAAAAGTGAGCATATTCACCCGAACATACTCACCAAAAACAACTATTTAATTCAAGAATGGTTCCCCTCCCTAGGGTTAGGCAGGTAAAGCTTCGCATCACTTTTAGCTAATCACCATCCGCTATTTGCTAACAGCTTTTATAATCGCAACGCAGATCCGAAACTGTCCGCAGGGTGAATATCACTTAAAGTAACACTCCACCCTATTTATGGGCACACCCATAGAGGAAAAGCGTTTTTCATACTCGGTCATAACATTGCCTTCCATATATTCGGAGTTGTGCAGGTCAAAGGTAAGCTTTTCCATGCGGATGCCAAACTCTTTGAATTCTTCAAGCGAGAAGTCAAACAGTCCACGGTTATCCGTTTTAAAATAGATAGCACCGTCTTCCTTTAAAATCTGCTTGTATATTTCGAGGAAGGTTCTGTAAGTAAGTCTGCGCTTCTCGTGACGTGCCTTAGGCCAGGGGTCAGAGAAGTTGAGATAAATTCTGTCTATTGAGTGAGGCTCAAAAATCTCTGTAAGCTCCTTTGCATCAATGCAACATACCCTTACGTTATCAAGACCCGATGTCTTTACCTTTTCTGCTGCAATAACAAGCACGTCGGAAACCTTTTCAACCGCGAGGAAATTAACATCAGGCTCCTTGGCAGCAGTACCCACAATGAAATCACCCTTGCCGCATCCGATTTCTATACGCAAAGGCTTATCATTACCGAAAAGAGCCTGTGAGGAATTCCCCTCCGCTCTCAAATCTTTTATTACAATATTGCCGCAGGCTTCAAGTCGCTCTGCACCGTGTTTTTTCTTATGTACTCTCATAATTCACCTTTTTATTATTTATTACCAAATAATTATAGTTTTAAAGTATCATTTTGTCAATTCACAAGCGTCTTTTTTACTGCTTTTGACTTGTATTATTATATATAATTGTATATAATCTGTTTAATATTTTTGATTCAGTGGGTAATATATCCACTTTGAGAGGTTTTATGGAAAACGAAAATAAAGATTTAGGTTTATCCCTTAATAAAAAGACCGTGGGTGCCATTTCTGCCGTGCTTGTGCTTATACTTGTTTTTATAGGCGCACTCACACAGATTTTGCCACGCGGTGAATATCAGACCGCCGTACAGGATGGTCACGTAGTTATTGTTGATGGTACTTACACAGAAACACCCGACTACAAGATGCCTATATGGAAAATCGCCCTGTCCCCCATTCTCTGTTTCGGTAGTGACCAGGCGGCAACAGGCATCGGCATCATCGCCATCATCATTTTCGTGGGCGGTTCATTCCTGATACTGGACAAATGCGGTATTCTCAAGTACATAATGGCAACGCTGATACAAAAATTCAGTGACAAGAAGTATGTGCTTATGGCAATGGTTATCTTCGTGTGTATGCTTCTCAGCTCCACCGCAGGTATTCTCGAAGAATCACTTACACTAGTCCCCATAGCAGTCGCCGTATCACTGGCACTGGGTTGGGACTCCCTGGTTGGCGTTGGACTCAGCCTTATATCAATCGCTTGGGGCTTTACTGCAGCCACTTTTAACCCATTCAACGTGGTTACTGTCCAAAAGCTTGCCGGTTTAGAGGTTTTCTCCGGCTTATGGTTACGACTTATCATTTTCGTCTTTGTGTACCTGATTTTGTTCCTTTTCCTGTACACCTATGCAAGAAGGATTGAGAAAGACCCTACAAAATCACCCGTTTATGAGTCAGACAAAGCGCTCAGGCAGAAGTATTCGATGCACGATGCAGACGCCGTGCTCTCAGACCCGCAGATAAAAAAAGGTACCAAGGCATTTGTAATTTGTATGCTTATTGACCTTGGCTTTATAATCCTCGATTTCATTGTAGGTGCAGGCGGTGTTCTCTCACTCCCGGCTATGGCAGTGCTGTTCACAACAGGTGGTATTCTGGCAGGTTATTTCACAGGATTACGAGGCAAAAATCTTTTAAAGAGTTTTCTGCAGGGTGCCAAGACAATCGCACCTGCAATCCCCCTCATCGTGTTTGTTATTGCTATTTCTTATGTTCTTGCAGAAGGCAGGATAATGCACACCATTCTCTACGCAATATCCACCTTTATGCAGGGTGTTTCTCCCTACACCGCAATATTCCTTTTGTTCGGTATAATTGCTCTTCTCGAGTTATTTATCGGTAGCGGTACTGCAAAGGCTTTCCTTATAATGCCACTTGTGGCTCCCCTTTCCGATTTGGTTGGTGTTACACGTCAGAGTGTGGTTACAACCTTCTGCATCGCAGACGGCTTCACAAACCTTTTATACCCCACAAACGGACTTATGATTATTGCAATCGGTTTAATCAACGTTTCCTATGCAAAGTGGATTAAATGGTCCTGGAAGTTATTTGTTGCGGAATTTGCTTTTTCCTCCCTTATAATGCTTCTTATGGTTCACATTAACTACTGATTTAGTCTTAAAAGATAAAAATTGTGCCGATACGGTTATCCGTATCGGCACAACTATTTATTATTCAAATATTATTCGAACAATGAGAAGTCAATTGCAGCTTCACCGTCATCAGCTTCGGTCTGCACTTCTTCAACAGCCTCTGCCAACTTCACATCGTTGTCCTCTGAAGGAGCTTCACTTGCAATATCTGCAAGTGTTTTTGTCTTTTCAACCGGCACAGCATCTTCGTACTCAATATAGTCATCAGCTACCTCCGGTTCTTTTTCTTCCTCATAGTCGTTCATTACAGAAACAGGCTTGGCATCGGGGAAAGCATCCTCAATAACAAGTGATTCGTCAACCCAGATTTCGTCATCATCGTCAATGATAACAGCGCCATTTTCATCAAACTCGGGAACAATAATCTCGTTCTTGCGTTTGAGCATTACAATGCCCACAACTATAAGAGCAACCACAAGAACACCTGCACCGATAAGGATATAGATAATTGAATTATCCTTCTCCTCAACTTCATCAACTGTCTCAGGAATCTTCTCAAACTTTGCGGAGATAACAACGTCCTCGGCAGGCATATTGAAACTGAGAACCTCTGTGCTTTCACCGTTTATTGTAAGACTGCCATCAACGAGTCTTTTGCCTGAATCAGGTTTAACTGTGATAATGATAGGTGTACCCACAGATGCAGTTGCAGGGGAAACTGTAATTTTTCCGCCTGTAACAGGTGATACTGTTATTGTGTAAAATACAGATGCAGCATCAACAGACCATTTTGCATAAATAGTCATTTCCTTGGTTGCTTTATCTTTGCTGAAATCCCAAGGCTTTGTAAATTCGGGGTCACTGTACCAACCCTCAAAGATATAACCCTCCCACTCGGGTTCAGCAGGAGCACTTACAAGACCCGCCTCCTTCATAACGGTCTTTTTGTCCTTTTCACCGTTACCTAAAACAAGGTGAACATAGAACTGACCATCGGGCAATGTGGGGTCGGTTGTTTCTGTGCTTTCTGCTCTTGTTGTTCTGTTAGTATTGTTTCTACGTGTAGTAGTTGTGTTTGAACTACTGTTATTACGCTCAGTTGTTGTAGTTGAGGTTGGCCTTCTGTTGGTTGTTGTTGTATTGTCAGCCTCTGTCACAATCTGAGGTTCAGTAGTAGTTGTTGTTTTCTTTGTGGTGGTTTCTCTATCATCATCGTCAACAAGTCCACCGGGATTATTATTTTGTGTGGTGGGCTCGGGTGGTGACTGTGTTGTAGGTGCCTCAGTAGGTGCAGTAGTGGTTGTTTCATCACCCGTTGCAAATACAGTTGCCGATGTACAGAAAATGCACAGCACCAATGCAAATGTCATTATTAGTGTAAAATATTTATTTTTCATATTTACCGCCTTAATACGTAGAATCCATATTTTCGTTTACAACTTCTTTTACTTCCTTAACAAATGTTGACTTGTTAATTTTCTCCTGGAGCAACTCATAGAACAAGTCTTCATCAACAGGAAGCTCTACTGTCTTGCCAAGCCAAGAGGAAAGGAATGCGGCATTTGAAATCATAAGACCGTTAATGCCTTCCTGACCTGATGCTGTAAGGGGTTCACCACGAAGAATAGCAGCTGCAAATTTATTCATAACCTCAATATGCTGAAGGTTTCTGCCGTCAAGCTCTTCTTCATATGTTTTATATTCAATACTGCCGAAGCCTTCTTCAGAGTTAGCTGTGAAATCACTTGTGCTCTGGTCAAGCTCTGAAACAGTAAGTTTGCCCTTCTCACAGATAAGCTTTGCCTTATCAAGTGTGATTTCAAGTCTGTTTGTGCCGGGATAGTCACCTGTTGTGGTGATGAATGTACCTGTTGCACCGTTGGGGTACTGTGCATAAATCATAACATCGTCTTCAACCTCGATGTTGTGCCACTTACCCTCGTGACAAACTGCAGTAATCTTCTCAGGCATACCGCAAATCCACTGCCAAAGGTCAAGCTGGTGGGGACACTGATTAAGAAGCACACCGCCGCCTTCACCTGACCAGGTTGCACGCCATCCGCCTGAGTTATAATAAGCCTGTGTTCTGTACCAATCGGTAATAATCCAGGTAACACGCTTCATCTCACCGAATTTACCGCTATGTACAATTTCGTGAGCCTTTCTGTAAAGGCAGTTTGTACGCTGATTGAACATAATGCCGAAAATCTTATCACTCTTGTCTGCTGCCTCGTTCATCTCACGAACCTGCTTTGTGTAAACACCTGCAGGTTTTTCACTCATAGCGTGGAGACCCTTGTTGAGTGCTTCGATTACAAGGGGTGGATGGTCATAGTGAGGAGTAGCAACAAGAACTGCCTCAACCTCGCCAGAGTCCATAAGTGCAGATGCACTGTCAAATGTCTTGACATCAGGCAACTGCTCCTTTGCCCACTGAAGTCTTTCCGGATTGATGTCTGCAACTGCAGTAATCTCTATTTCTGGCATAGTATCCTTAAGATAGTTTTTAATATGGCTTGAACCCATATTACCCACACCGATAATACCTAATTTAACCTTTGTCATTGTAATTTTCCTTTCTTGATTTGTGATATATCACAGTTTTTACATTGATTTTATCATTGCAGGGACCTTAAGCAATGCACCGGGCACATTCTTGCCGATTTTCAACAGGCACTTTGCCATGGGTTTGCCGTTAAGAAGGTCGCATATACCCTCGCACATTTCATCATTCACCACACCGCCGCTCATAGTGATAAAGCAACGTATAGGTATCTGAAACGCGGTCTGTCGCATCATTTCACTATTGATGCCACCGCCACCGATTTTTTCAACAGCAGCAGTAATAAGGCTTATAACCTTATCACCTCGGGGAGTACCGGCAGCAAGCTCAAGTGAGCCTGACGGATCAATAGGCAGTGACGCATCGCGGTCACCGTCGGGAATACTGAATCCGAGAACAGACTCGAATGAAGCATCCGACACCTGTGAGGGGTCACCTGTATAATATTCGGGTGATGCTGATTTATAATCGGGCACCTGAGCCTCAACAGTTGATTTAACATTAACTGTTGACTGAAGCTTAATATCTCTTGAGGATGCACCAACTAAGATTTCATAATCACCGCTTTCAACGTGATAATCATTTATATTCACGTTGTAATATGCAAAATCACGCTTTGAAAGAGTAATTTCAACATTCCTTTCTTCACCGGGTTCAAGGAAAATCTTTTTAAAGCCCTTCAGCTCCTTGGGCGCTTTGAATATTACACTTTCGGGTGCACTCACATAAAGCTGAGCCACCTCGGCACCTGCAACATCACCTGTGTTTTTCACATTGAAAGATACTGTGAGTGTGTCGGTGTCTTTAATTTTCTTTTTGCTGAGTTTTAATTTATCATAGCTGAAGGTTGTGTATGAAAGACCATAACCGAATGGAAAAAGCACATCCTTCTGCATTTTGTCATAATATCTGTATCCCACGAAGATACCTTCACGGTACTCAACGGTAAGCTGTTTACCGGGGAAGTTTTCCTTTGCGGGAGTGTCATCAAGGCACAAGGGGTAGGTTTCGGTCAGTTTGCCTGAAGGGTTAACCTTGCCTGTGAGTACATCTGCAATAGCAGAACCACCTGCCTGACCAAGAAGCAAACCGTTTACCACTGCTTTAACATTACCAAGCCAAGGCATACTCACCGCAGAACCGCCTGACAGGACAACAACCACATTCTCGTTTACCTTTGCAACCTCTTCCACAAGTTTGTTGTGTGAAGGGGGCAAATCAATATGCTTTCTGTCGAAGCCTTCGCTTTCATAAATCTCTGTAAGACCGATAAACAAAAGAACTGTATCTGCCTTTTTTGCAAGCTCTATTGCCTGTGATATAAGCTTGTCATCAGGCACATCAGTAGATTTGTCATAGCCCTGCGCATAAGCAATGTTATAATCATTTCTGAGAAGCTCAGAGTATGTATCGTCAAGGTATGTGGGATTTATAAGTGAACTACCTGCGCCCTGATAGCGTGGAGATTTTGCCATTTCACCAATAACAGCAATCTTCTGTTCTTTTGCAAGGGGCAGTATTTTATCGTCATTTTTAAGAAGAACAATGCCCTCAGAAGCAATCCTACGAGCAAGTGCGTGATGCTTTTCCATATCGCACTCGTAATCTTCCTTAAGATTGTCCTTGCTCTTCATAATCAAGTCAAGAACACTATCAACATTCTTGTCCAGAATTTCCTCATCTAATGTGCCATTCTGCACCGCCTTGATGAGCTTGTTGGGACCATAACCGCCTGAACCGGGCATCTCAAGATTCTGACCTGCCTTCAAGCCGTCAACAATCTCATTTTCTGCACCCCAGTCCGTAACTACGATTCCCTCAAAGCCCCATTCATCACGGAGCACATCGTTAAGGAGCCATTTATTTTCAGCACAATATGTGCCGTTAATTTTATTGTAAGCATTCATTACAGTCCATGGCTGAGCATTCTTAACACAAATCTCAAAGGCTGTAAGATAAATTTCACGGAGTGTTCTTTCGTCGGCAACCGTGCTGATTGTCATTCTGCGGCACTCCTGATTATTTGCGGCAAAGTGCTTTAAGGATGTTCCTACACCCTTGCTCTGCACACCATTTATAAACGCGGCACCCATATTTCCTGCAACAACAGGGTCCTCTGAAAAATACTCAAAGTTTCTGCCACAGAGGGGTGAACGCTTGATATTGATACCGGGACCGAGGAGAACACTTACCTTCTCCTTAAGACATTCTTCGCCGAGAGCCTGACCCATTTCATAAATCAAATCAGGGTTCCATGTGCAACCCGTAGCAACTGCAGGTGGAAAACAGGTTGCAGGTACACTATTGCCCAGAATATCTCCTGCGGCAGTTTTCTCCTGATTCTGCTTTCTGAGTCCGTGAGGTCCGTCAGTAACCATAATCGAGGGAATACCCAGACGCTCAACGCCTACAAGATGCCAGAAATCCTTGCCCGAACAAAGAGCCGCTTTTTCTTCAAGAGTGAGCTGTGAAATTAAATCTGCATATTTCACTCAATTTTCCTCCTTCAGGTTTAATACAAATTAAAATAGTAATACTATAACCGAGGTGATTATATTGTCTGAAAACAAAAAGTCAAAGGCTCAACAGGTTGTTGATTCAAAAGAATTCACTGACCCAAATATTGTGTCAGATGTAAACGGCTCATATACAGGTGTGCCACTTAACGGCGTACACCCCATACAAGATGCCGACGACCTTTGATAAACAAATCATTTTTTCCTGCGTTCAAAATTCTTGATAAAGTGACTACCCGTAACCGTACCAAGTGTGGCAGCAGTAAATATAGCCTGAGTTATAATTAACTGTACACAGTTAAGTCTGCCAAGACCGGAAACAAATGCAAGCACTGCAACAAGGGCAATACCGATACCCATTGCACATGTCTGGAACACCTTAAGCACCTGCTTGAATGTACCAAGGGAAAGGGCACTCTTTATGGCATAAAGGAAACTATAAGCCGTACCGTCGTGAACAAGCAGTGAATCGGCGGTAGAGGTTGTTTCCTTTACATAGTTTTTGTACAAGTCACCCGATACCGCAGAAAGCACTTTAACACCGCTTTGTGGAAGCAAAAGCTTTCTTGCAACCATTTCGTCAGTAATGTTGGCATCGTCTGAACGGACAAGCAAGGAAATACTATCTGATTCAATAGTTTTAAGTAATTTAGCATTGGCAGAGTCCACATCATAGGAAATAATGAATGCTGCTGCCGCTTTGCCGTCAATGGCAAGATACAAGGGATATCTGCCCTCAAAAAGATGTCTTTCCACAAGGGCAATATCAGGAATTTCCACATTGTGGTTTCTGAGAAGCTCTTTACTGCCCACGAGAATACGACGATTGAAAATCCATGCAGAAAGACCTAATTTATCCTCATAAGCAAGAGTGTCAACAGGTGGAAGCAATGATGTTTCACCTACAATAACTCGCTTAAACAAATTACCCAAGGGTCCGCCCGAGGCAACAAGAAGTGCCGCTGTATATATAATTGCTTCATCTATTCCGATATCATAGAAGGGATGAATGCCGAACACATTTCCGCCTTCCTTGTCAAAAATATCAGCCGAATCAATAGCAAGAGCATTTGCATTCTCGCACTCATTAAAAGCCTGCCAGCCTGTAAGCACCGCACCCTTCTTGCGAAGTTTTTTACAAACCTTGCCAACCGAAACGCTATCCGCAAGGCAAGAAAAATACGGAATACTCAGACACACACATCCGCTGAATGCAGTTACAGCGCTTCGAATGTCCTTGGACACGAGCAATGTTATAAAACTAACAACAAGGGAAGCAATAAGGCCTATGGGAATAAGCTTACCGCTTATTTCGTCCGAGGGATAGCTGCTCCTTGAAAACTCAATAAATCTGCCGGGGAAAAGGGTTTTCTGTGAACTGAGCACCGCAGGACTGTCAAGGAGAAGTCCCCTGCCGATTTCAAATGCAACCGCTGTTTTTTCGATAGGTGAAATAGAATAAATTTCGTCTTTACCTACGATGTATGCAAAGTTTCTCGAAATACGTTTGAATTCGTAATACTCACCAGTCATGGTAAGACCGAGGGCAAACACAGCAGCACCACAGAAAATACTGATACCATTTTCAAAGGGTGATTCCGTAATCAACAGAACAACACACTGAATAATTGACGCCACAATAGCAATAAAGCAACCTGTAAATCTGTTGAATTTCAGTTTGGCAAGTGACTTGATTCCCTCTGCAACCGAACCGATGTTGACTGCAAGAGCAACAGCAGTAATAACCATTGATAAAACAACGAAAATCTTACCACCCTCGGGGAAGCCCTTAGCAATAAGGGACAATATAACAAGCACGGCGGCACAAATACCGCTCACAACCGCACCTGCAAGTGCAGTATTCTTTTTCTTCTTAAGGTAATAAGCAACCTTGAATTTGTCATCCGCAGTACGGTATTCATCTGTACCGTATCGTTTTACGGGCTCTTCTTCCTTGGGAACGTTGACCTCGCCTGTTATAGTAAACGAGCTTACCTTCTGACGGCGCTTTCTGATGAGCTCCTCCTCAACCTCTCTTTCATCAACAATGTTTACCTCCTCATTGTCGAAGCCCTCAAAGGTAAGCTGAGCATCGTCCTCCTCAGGGGGAAGCTCGATATCGTGAGCATCACCGTCGGTCACCGCAAGGGAACGAAGACCGATTGTGCGGGTGTGCTTTTTATCGTCGAATACGATTGTTTTGCCCGATGCAGTTTTACCGTCAAGCTTGTGGTCAGGCACAAGGTTAGGCACGGGTGAAAATTCATTTGTGCTTTCAAAGTTACTTTTCTTTTTCACAAAGCCGCTACGCTCGTACTTCTGTTCCTCAGGGGGCACAATAGCGTGTTCCGAGGTTTTCTGCAGATTCTGTACAGGCTTATTAAAAAAGCGGTCCCTGTATTTTTCACTGACGAAGTTACCGTAAACCTGAGGCTCTGCAACACTGTCAGAGCGTTCAATAACCTGAGTCTTTATCTGATGCTCAATATTATCATTACGGGCAGGTCTGGGGTTAAAGGGTGCCGCCTTGGGAGTGGGCGCAACATCCTCAATATCAATAACAGAATCGCTGTCACGGGGCAACATACCGCTGTCCTGCAACAGTTCATCAATTTCCTCCAGGGACCATTTCCTCTGTGTTTTACGTTCGTCAGCCATTTTTATTCCTCACAATAAATATCAAGTCAAATTACTTTCAACTTAAATATCACGCTGTTTTGAAATTTCATACATAAGAATTCCCGCCGCAACAGATGCGTTAAGGGAGTTTATTTTGCCCTTCATAGGCATTGAGAGAACGACATCACATTTCTCTTTCACAAGTCTGCCCACGCCCTTACCCTCGGAGCCGATTACAAGAGCAACCGCGCCCTTAAGGTTTGCGTTGTAGAATGTTTCGCCATCCATATCCGCGCAGTAAATCCACAAGCCACGTTCTTTAAGCTCGTCAAGCGTCTGTGGAATGTTGGTCACACGGGCAACGTGCATAAATTCAACTGCACCTGCCGATGTCTTGGAAACAGTGAAGCTCAATGATGCGCTACGTCTTTTGGGAACAATTACGCCGTGAGCACCTGCCGCCTCGGCAGTTCTGATAATAGCACCAAGGTTATGAGGGTCCTCAATTTCATCACACACGATGATAAATGGAGCCTCTCCCCTTTCCTCGGCAGTGGCAAAAATATCATCCACTGTGGAATATGCCTTAACCGCACCAACGGCAATTATGCCCTGATGATTACCGTGACCGCACATAAAGTCAAGCTTTTTACGGTCAACCTCTTTGATGGGGATTCCTGCAGTTTTTGCATCTGCAAGAATTTTAGGGATTGAACCTGAACGTTCACCCCTCACTACCATAACACTGTCCAAGGGACGTTCTGCCTTTATGGCTTCGGTAACAGAATTTCTACCGAAAATTATATCTCTGTCGGGCTGATTATCATTTTCTTTATTGAAATCATCCCTGTCCGCAAAATCTCTCTTACGGTCTTTGAATTTATCTTCTCGTTTATCTTTGTACATAACTTTACCTTTTACAATCGGACGCTTTGCGTCCCCTTCATTTTGCATTCTGCATTTTGCATTTTGCATTGAAAAACTTATACTGTGGGTATAAGTTTTTCCTTTCCGCCCATATAGGGTCTCAATGCTACAGGGATATTAACTGAACCGTCCTCATTGAGATTGTTCTCAAGGAATGCAATAAGCATTCTGGGAGGAGCAACAACTGTATTGTTGAGTGTGTGGGGGAAATATTTCTTATCCTTACCGCCTGCACGGATTTTAAGGCGTCTTGCCTGTGCATCGGAAAGATTTGAACAACTACCAACCTCGAAGTATTTCTGCTGTCTGGGGCTCCAAGCCTCAACGTCGATTGATTTAACCTTAAGGTCTGCAAGGTCACCTGAACAACACTCAAGTGTTCTTACGGGGATGTCAAGTGAGCAGAAAAGGTCAACTGTGTTTTTCCAGAGCTGGTCAAACCAATAGGAGCTGTCCTCAGGTTTACAAACAACAATCATTTCCTGCTTTTCAAACTGATGGATACGGTAAACGCCGCGCTCCTCGATGCCGTGTGCGCCCTTCTCCTTACGGAAGCAGGGAGAATAGCTTGTGAGAGTCTGAGGAAGCTTTTCTTCAGGGATAATTGTGTCGATGAATTTACCAATCATTGAGTGCTCACTTGTACCGATAAGGTAAAGGTCCTCACCCTCGATTTTGTACATCATAGCGTCCATCTCAGCAAAGCTCATAACGCCTGTAACAACGTTGCTTCTGATCATAAAGGGAGGGATGTAATATGTGAAACCACGATCAATCATAAAGTCACGTGCATAGGAAATAACTGCAGAGTGAAGTCTTGCAATGTCACCGCAAAGGTAGTAGAAGCCGTTACCTGCAACACGACCTGCGCTGTCAAGGTCAATACCCTCAAATGACTCCATAATCTCACGGTGATAGGGAATCTCAAAATCAGGCACAACAGGGTCACCGTAACGCTCAACCTCAACGTTTTCACTGTCGTCCTTACCGATAGGCACGGAGGGGTCAATGATGTTGGGGATAATCATCATTATGTCGTTAACCTTCTGTGAAAGCTCTTCTTCTGCCTTTTCAAGCTCTGCAAGACGGGCGGCATCTGCGGCAACCTGCTTTTTCATTTCCTCTGCCTCATCGCGTTTGCCCTGTGCCATAAGAGCACCAATCATCTTACTGTTTTTGTTTCTTGAAGCTCTGAGGCTATCTGCCTCACCCTTAACCTTACGGCTTTCGGCATCAAGCTCGATTACCTGGTCAACAAGCTCAACCTTCTTGTCCTGAAACTTGTTTCTGATGTTCTGTTTTACAACCTCGGGATTTTCTCTTAAGAATTTAATATCAATCATCTTTCATTCCTACCTTATTCATCAAATATTTTAAGAAGCTTTTTAAGGTCATCATCATCGAAAAACTCGATTTCCAAAGAACCCTTTTTGCTTGATTTTGTAACTGTAACTTTTCTTTTGAGCACATCTGACAAAGCAAGCTCAACCTCATC
>JAZRFZ010000098.1:0-22755 GCA_045643925.1 Acutalibacteraceae bacterium
TCAATGTAGAAAATGTCCAGGTTGAATCCATCGAGAGAAAAACTTGCCACCGTGCCTGTTTGTTCTCGCTTACGCCCTTGGAAGGTTGCCTTTATTGAAGGGCTGTTTGTTTTGAGTAAAACAGATGTTGCCCTGCATTGTGTTGCGAAATATTGTTGTAAATCCATCATAAACCTCTTATCGTAATATGACAGATATTGTACTAAAAAGTAATGAATTAGTCAATAAAGGTAAATTGACAGATTGTAAACTTTGTTTTATTATGTAAGTACTTTATTATTTGAGGTGTGTTATGGAAAATAATGTTAAGGTTATAGATTACGGCTTTTTTAAACACGACGGGATTGATTTTGAATATCACGTCAGCGGCAACCCCGAGGGCAAACCCCTTGTGATGCTTAACGGCAACGGCGGTGATTATCGTTGCTTTGAGGGTGACTTGTATGTACCCTTGTCAGAGCATTTTAAAATAATCCGATTTTCAACACGTGGCACAGGTAACACGCCCCTTGGCGACAAACATCTGACATTTGAGCTTTTTTGCGATGACCTGAAAGCCCTCCTTGATTATCTTGGGGTGAAAAAGACTGCCGTTTTCGGCTTTTCCGACGGTGGCAATCTTGCTATGGTTTTTGCGGTTACATATCCCGACTATGTTGAACGACTTGCGGTTTTCGGCTCAAATCTTAATACACGCGGTACAAAAACAGGTGACCAGCTTGGCATTATAAAGGACCACCGTATTTATGCTATCAAAGCGGCAATAACAAAAGACCCCGAGTGGAAAAGACGCTGCGAAATCGAGGGTATGATGGTAGGTCAGCCAAAGCTTAATTACAAGAAGCTTTCTGCAATTAAAGTACCTTTCCTTAATGTTTTCGGTGAGCACGATATGATAAAGCGTAGCCACTCAAGAAAACTCACAAAAGCCGTTGAGGGCGCCGAGGAGGTAATGGTGCTTAATGGCGGTCACTCCACAGCATTCCGTAAAACAGACTTTTTGATTTTGCCTGTTGTTAAGAAGTTTTTGGATATTATATAAAATTATTAAAAATCGCCCTTATTTACACAATGTAAGGGCGATTTTTTCATTGAAATACATATATTACTGTGTTATAATAAACTGTAAAATTATAATCGGGTGATATTTTGAGTCGTAAGAAATGGATCGTTTCTCCCTGTGACAAGGACAGAGCGGCGGCTATTGCCGAAAACTGCGGTGTAGAGCCATTTGCCGCCTATCTTTTGTGTGCGCGAGGAATGACGGATGAATTTGAAATTGAGAGTTTTTTATATGACACGGACTTAATCGACCCCTTCACCCTGCCCGATATGGAAAAGGCCTGTGAGCGAATACACAAAGCCATTGATTCCGGTGAGCGAATTACTGTTTTCGGTGACTATGATGCTGACGGTGTTACATCGACAGCACTATTGTATTCATATCTGACTTCTTGCGGTGCACAGGTTGACTACTACATTCCCGACAGGGCAGATGAAGGCTACGGAATGAATAACCGTGCCATTGATTCTCTCAAAGAGCGCGGAACTCAGTTGATTGTTACTGTTGACAACGGAGTAAGCGCTATCGATGAAGTTGAATATGCAAAGTCCCTTGGGATGGATGTTGTTGTAACAGACCATCACAGGGCAGGTGATGTTTTGCCTGATGCGGTTGCAGTTGTTGACCCTCACCGTGAGGACTCGCTTTGCGAGTTTTCCGAGTGGGCAGGTGTGGGCGTTGCCTTCAAGCTCGTGTGTGCCCTCAGCGACGCTGACGGCTACGAGCTCCTTGAGGAATACGGTGATATTGTAGCGCTGGGAACTATTGCGGATATCGTTTCCCTTACAGGTGAAAACAGAATTATTGTCCGTAGCGGTATTGCATACATAAACTGTGCTATTGATGAGGGTAATTTGCGTCCCGGTCTTGACGCTATTCTCAAGGAAAGTGGCAGCGAGGGTAGTGTGGATGCTTCGTCACTGGCTTTCAGGGTTGCACCCCGTATCAATGCGGCAGGCAGAATGGGATCTGCTTACAGAGCCCTTAAGCTTCTGCTTTCGCAGAATAGTGATGAGGCAACTGAAATTGCCCGTGAAATATCCGAGGCAAATGCTCAAAGACAGGCTATCGAAGGGGATATTACAAAAGAGGCAATCGATATTATCGAAAAAAATCCCAATATAAAGAACAGACGAGTTATTGTTGTCAGCGGTCAGGATTGGCATCAGGGCGTTATCGGTATTGTTGCGTCACGCCTTGTGGAAAGGTACGGCAAGCCTTGTATTGTTATTTCTCAATCCGAGGATTTGGCAAAGGGCAGTGGCAGAAGTATCGATGGATTTTCCCTGTACGATGCTCTCTCTTACTGCGGGGATATGCTTGTGCAGTACGGCGGTCATATACTTGCGGCAGGTCTTACCGTGGAAACCTCACGTGTTGACGAGCTCCGTGAAATGATAAATGACTATGCACAGGGTATGGCACAGCCTGTGCCTCAGCTTGTGATTGACTGTAAGCTCAATCCTGCTAATATAAGCCTTGATGTGCTTGATGCGGTGAATTCGCTCCAGCCTTTCGGTGCGGACAATCCACAGCCCTTGTTTGGATTCTATAATATGGAAATCACGGAGATTCAGTCCGTGGGTAAAGGTAAGCATCTGAGGATAATTGCCCGAAGAAACAATTTCTCTGTTACTGCAATGCTCTTTTCAACCACACCGGAGGAATTTCCCTTTGCGGTGTCCGATAAGGTTGATATGGCGGTTAAACTCTATGCTAACGAATATAAGGGCACAGTAAAGGTAAACATACAAATAAAAGATATCAGACCTGCCGGTGCAGATGATGATAAGGTTATTGCCGCATTCAGGGCGTATGAGGATTTCTGCTACAGCGGAAAACTCCCCCAGGGTGTTGTCATTGACCGTGACTTCTGCGGTAAGGTTTACAAGTTCGTAAAATCATATAACGGTTGGAGCTTCGGTGAGGAGACTCTCTGTATCAGAATGGGTCTTTCCGAGGATTATATTCTCAACTGCAAAATTGCTCTTGACGTACTCACAGAGCTTGAACTCATAAAATGTAAAGAGGGTAAATATACTTTACCCGGAGATAACCGCAAGGTTTCTCTTGAGGATTCCGAAATTTTCAAAAAAGCCACAAGGCTTTCGTAAGGGGTGATATGTGTGGAAGTGAATACAAGTGTTGAGCTTATGTACAATGAATTGCGCCATCAGGCGGCATCACAGTTCAGTGTAAGTGAAGCGGAGGTTATTGATAAGGCTTTTTCTGTTGCCTGTGAATATCACAACGGACAGATGCGTTCGTCAGGTGAGCCATATATCATTCACCCTGTTGCGGTTGCCAAAATTGTTCTTGAATACGGTATGGATTATCAGTCTGTTGCCGCCGCCATGCTTCACGATACTGTTGAAGATACGTCGCTCACCCTTGAAGACGTAAAAAGGGAGTTCGGTGCTGATATTGCCGCTCTCGTTGACGGTCTTACAAAGTTGGGTAAGGTGCCACTTGATATTAAGGATAAGGAAGAGCAACAGGCAGAAAATGTCCGTAAGATGCTCCTTGCTATGTCCGAGGATATCCGAGTTATTATCATCAAGCTTGCGGACAGACTCCACAACATAAGAACCCTTAACTTCGTAGCGCCGCAGAAGCGCCGTGATAAGGCTCTTGAAACATTGGAAATTTATGCACCTATTGCACACCGCCTTGGTATCAGAGCCATCAAAGAGGAGCTTGAGGATAAAGCAATCAGCTTCCTTGACCCCATCGGCTATAAGGAAATTGAGGATGAGCTTTCAAAACAAGGTAAGTCCCACAAGGAGTTCCTTGAAACTATTAAAAAGCAGATATGCGACAGAGTGCACACCGTTGTGCCCGATGCCGCTCTTGAAGCACGAATTAAAAGTGTTCACGGCATATATCGTAAGATGTATATGCAGAACAGGAATTTTGATGAGATATATGATATCTATGCCGTGAGAATTATTGTTAATTCCACCATTGAGTGTTATGACTGTCTTGGTATCATCCACGATATGTTCACACCTATTCCCGGCAGATTCAAGGACTATATTTCTACTCCCAAGCCCAATATGTATCAGTCACTTCACACTACCGTTATCGGTAAAGCGGGTATTCCCTTTGAAGTGCAGATTCGTACCTGGGAAATGCACCATACCGCAGAGTTCGGTATTGCTGCCCATTGGAAATACAAATTAGGTCTTAACGGTACACAGAAATTCGAGGAGCGTCTTGCGTGGATTCGTCAGCTCCTTGAAGCACAAAAGGATGCAGACGACGTTAAGGATATCGTCAGCACCATTAAGAGTGACCTTGTACCCGAGGAGGTTTTCGTGTTCACTCCAAAGGGTGATGTTATAAATCTTCCGGCAGGTTCAACGGTTATTGACTTTGCCTATGCCATTCACTCCGCCGTGGGTACAAAGATGGTGGGTGCAAAGGTAGGCGGCAGAATCGTTTCCCTTGACTATAAGGTGCAGACAGGTGAAATCGTTGAGGTTCTCACGTCATCACAACAGGGAAAGGGTCCAAGCCGAGATTGGCTCAATATTGTAAAAACAAGCAGCGCAAGGACAAAAATTCGTGCCTGGTTCAAAAAAGAGCGTCGCGAAGAGAATATCATCGAGGGTAAGGCGGAGCTTGAAAGAGAAATCAAGCGTAACAAAATGCGCTTTACGGATGAGGAGTATCAGAGTCTTATTGAGGTGCTTACAGAACGTCAGCATTGCAGTACGGTTGATGATTTCTATGCGGCTATCGGTTACGGTGGTATCTTCCTCACAAGGATAATGCCCTTTATAAGGGATGAATATCACAGAATTTCTACTGCTAAGCAACCTGAAAAAATCAAAATTCAGGACTCAAAGCCCACCAAACGAGCTGTTGGTGAGGGTGTTTCCATAGAGGGTATTGATAATTGCCTTATCAAGCTGTCCCGTTGTTGTGCACCCATTCCCGGTGATGAAATTATCGGTTTCATTACTCGCGGTCACGGTGTGTCAATCCACAAGCGCGACTGTACAAACGTGCCACGTGATATTGGGGATTGCGAGGAGCCGGAGCGTTGGGTAAGCGCCCGTTGGCTCACAGGCAGTATGAATCAGGAGTTCAAGGCAGGTCTTACCATTGAGTGTGAGAGCCGCGTTGCTCTTATGGCGGATGTTGCAACATTACTTGCGGATATGCGCGTTATGATTAACTCAATCAACACACGTGAGCTGAAGGATGGCTCGTATTATATTTACATTACAATTACGGTCAAGAGTACGGATTTCCTTAATACGGTTATCTCAAGGCTTAAGACCATAAGCGGTATTACAGACGTAACAAGGAGCAGTAACTGATGAAAGCGGTTATTCAGAGAGTGCTTGAAAGCTCTGTCAGTGTTGATGGCAGGGTAGTAGGCTCATCAGGTAAGGGTTATATGATATTGGTGGGTGTTGCCAAGGGTGACACAGAAAAACACGCAGACCTCCTTGCCCGAAAAACAGCATCTTTACGAGTTTTTGAGGACGAAAACGGCAAAATGAATCTTTCTGTAACAGATGTAGAAGGTGATATTCTTGCCATTTCTCAATTCACACTTTGTGCCGATTGCAAGAAGGGTAACAGACCTTCCTTTACACCAAGCGAGGAGCCTGAAAAGGCAAAGGCACTTTATGATGTTTATTGTGATAAACTTAAAGAATATGGCGTTCAAAGAGTTGAACAGGGCATATTCGGTGCGGATATGAAGGTTTCTCTTGTGAATGACGGACCTGTAACAATATGCTTTGATACAGATATTTGGAGTGTGTAATATGTATATCAAGTGTTTGCCCCTTGGTGCGGTTTCTGCAAACTGCTACATTATTTGCGATGGTGAGGGTAACGGTGCAGTTGTTGACCCCGGAGATTACACTCTTGCTCTTGAAAATGAAATTAAAAATGCAGGAATAACTACGCTTCACTATATCCTGTGCACTCACGGTCACTTTGACCACATTTCGGGTGTGGCACAGTTAAAGGAAAAACATCCGTCTGCACAGGTTGTGTGCGGTGTGGAGGATGCCCCTGCACTGTCAAGTGGTTCACTGAGCCTTGCAGAGGTTTTCGGTTTGCCCTTTAACCCCTGCTTTGCAGACAAAACCATAAAAAACGGTGATGAGCTTTCTGTTGGCGGTCTTAACATCAAGGTAATTGGTGCACCCGGTCATTCCTTGGGCGGTGTTGTGTACTATTTCCCCGAAGAAAACGTTATGTTTACAGGTGACACGCTTTTCAAAAGGAGCATCGGCAGAACTGACCTTTACGGCGGTGATTACAGCGTGCTTCTCAAGACCCTTGGTAAATTCAAGGATTATCCTGCCGAGACCGTGATTTATTCGGGTCACGGTGAAAAAACAACTATTGATTACGAATTGAAATATAACCCATATATAAGATGAATATTTATTGCATAAACCATAAATTTTTATATGAAACGGAAAAGCTACTTTTCTTGTTTCTGCCCTTTGAGAAAAATACTTGTCTTGATACCTTTGATGGTGATGAGGGTAATTATTTTTACACCTATATAGATTACGGGGCAGACGAGGTTTCATTTAAAATTGAATTTTCTTATAACGGACAGGTGAAATCGGGGGAGAAGGCTTTGCCCGCATCACTTTGTACCGACCACGAATATGAACTTTTGTCACTTGCTTACCCGATTCTCAGGGATGTGTGCGGTTTTGCCCCCGAGTGGGGAATGCTCACAGGCGTGAGACCCTCGAAGCTGATGCTCAATAAAATTGAGGAATTGGGCGAGGACGGTGCAAAGGACTATTTTACAAACAGATTTTTTGCCACACCTGAGAAGACAGAACTTGCCTTCAGTGTGGCAAATACAGAACTGAAGATTATCAAGGCATCGCCCGAAAATTCCTTCAGTCTTTACATAAGCATACCCTTCTGCCCCACACGGTGCAGTTATTGCTCCTTTGTATCACATGCTATCGGTACCGAGTCTGCCAAAAAGCTTGTGCCACAGTACGTTGACAAGCTTTGTGAGGAGCTTGAATTTACTGCAAAAAAAGTCAAGGAATCGGGACTTGTGCTTACCACCGTTTATTGGGGTGGCGGTACACCCACAACTCTCAGTGCGGAAGACCTTGACAGGGTTATGACTGTTATTGAAAACAACTTCCATATGGAGGCTCTTTTCGAATATACCGTTGAAGCAGGTCGTCCCGACACTATAACAAGGGAAAAACTCCTTGTTCTGAAAAAGCACGGTGTCAACAGAATCAGTATAAATCCCCAGACCTTCTCCGACAGTGTGCTTCGTGAAATCGGCAGATGCCACTCCGCAGACCTTACTGTGGAGAAATACAACGATGCTCGTGAGGTGGGCTTTGACAGTATCAATATGGATTTGATAGCGGGTCTGCCCACAGATACATTTGACAGCTTTAAAAACAGTGTTGATAAAGCTATTGAGCTGGGTGCGGAGAACATAACCGTACACACCCTGGCTCTCAAAAAATCATCAGCCATTGTTACGGAAAATGAGCGCGACAGTGTGAATGCAGATAACATAGCAGAAATGTTGACTTATTCCCGTGAATCTCTTACAAAAAACGGCTACAAGCCCTATTATATGTACAGGCAGAGCAAGGCTCTCGGCAACTTTGAAAATGTTGGTTGGTGCAAAGAGGGTAAAGAGTGTGCATATAATATACTTATGATGGAAGAATATCAGCACATCGTTTCCGTGGGTGCAGGTGCGGTAACGAAGCTTCTGTCACCGGGTATTACGAAGATTGAAAGGGTTTTTAACTACAAATATCCCTTTGAATATATTTCACGTTTCCACGAGCTTTTAGAAAAGAAAGAACGCATTACATCATTCTTTAGTGAGGTGTAGTATGTCCAATATAAACAACACCATTGAGTATATCTGTTCACAGAGCGAAAATCCCGTGGATTTTATCCGCGAGTGTGAAACACGCTATGCCAATAAAATTCTGAAGATTGCAGATATTGTGGCGGAGAAGCAGGGCAATGAAATCATTATGATTGCGGGACCCAGCTCCGCAGGTAAAACAACCTCTGCCAAGCGTATGCGAATGGCACTTGCAGGGAAGGGGATAAACAGTCACACGGTTTCCCTTGACGACTTTTACCTCAATAACTGCGACTCGCCTAAATTCCCCGACGGTACACCTGATTTTGAAACAGTTTATGCCCTTGATATTGAACTTTTCAAAGTAACGATGAATAAGCTTCTCAATGATGGTGAGGCGGATTTGCCCGAGTTTGATTTCCTTACGGGCACACGCAAGGCGGAATACAATCACGTAAAGCTTGGTGAAACAGACGTCATAATTGTGGAGGGTCTTCACGCCCTTAACCCCATTATTACGGATTGTTTGCCCGCAGACAGACTGCTTAAGATATATATCAACGTTTCATCAAGAATTTATGACAAAGAAAACAACATCATACTCAATAAGCGCAATATGAGATTTGTGCGCAGAATGGTCCGCGACTACAAGTTCCGTGGTAATTCTGTTGAGAAAACTTATGAATTGTGGCTTAACGTTCAGTACGGTGAGGATATGTATCTGTTCCCGTTTAAGGATAATGCGGACGTAAAGATAAACACAATTCACCTTTATGAAACCTGTGTTCTCAAAGAAACTGCCATAAAGCTACTGAGTGAAATTGAAAAAGACAGTAAGTTTTATCTGCAGTCACAAAGGCTTATTAAAAGTCTTAGAAAATTCCCTGAAATAGACTCAGATCTTGTACCGGAGGATTCGTTGCTCCGTGAGTTTATTGGACCAAAGGAGAAGTGAACGTAATGTCAGAAAAAGAAACTAAAAAACAAAACGTGCTGGGCGGTGCTATTGTCCTTGTAGTTGCAACTGCCCTTGTTAAGATTATAGGTGCCATTTATAAGATACCACTTACGAGTATCATCGGTTCCTTGGGCAGAGGCTATTTTGCATCGGCATACAATATCTACACACCTATTTATGCGATTTCAATGGCAGGCTTGCCTGTTGCGGTTTCCACTATTGTTTCAAGAAATGTTGCTCTCGGTAAATACCGCGATGTAAAGCAGGTGCTTAAGGTAACATTCCCTCTGTTCCTTCTGCTTGGACTTGTAGGCACAGGTGCAATGTTCATTGCCGCCAAGCCTTACGTTGACAGTGTAGGCTCACCACTTGCACTTTACAGCGTGTTTGCTATTGCCCCCTCAATCCTCTTCTGTTGCGTTATGAGTACATACCGCGGTTACTATGAGGGTCTGAGCAATATGTACCCAACGGCTATTTCACAGGTTATCGAGTCTTTGGGTAAACTGGTTTTCGGTCTTACACTTTCAAAGTTCGTTATCAATTATTCATTCAAGCAGATTGAAGCAACAGGTGAAGTTTTCGGCACTGTAATCAAGCAGGAATCTGACACCGCCATTGTTTATGCTATGGCAGCGGCAGCGGCTATTGTGGGTGTTACACTTGGTACTGTGTTTGCTTGTATTTATACAATTCTCCGTCACAAAATCAAAAAAGACGGTATAACACAGGAAAAGCTTGTGAACTCACCCCTTGCATGTACCAAGAAGTCAACAATGAAGGAGATTATTGCTATTGCAGTTCCTACGGCAATAAGCTCACTTGTTCTTAACATCACAAACTTTATTGATACCTGGATGATTCAGAATCGTCTTGAAAGCGTTGTTGTAAAGCATTTTGATGAGATTATGTCGATTTATGGCGATTCAATCTCTGCAGCAAGTGTGGCAAAAGAAAATATCCACACCTTCCTTTACGGTGCTTATGACACCACAATGGACTTTAAAAACCTTGTTCCCACTATTATGATGACATTGGGCGTAAGTGCTATTCCCATCATTTCGGGCGCAATGGCTAAAAAAGACCACAAGCTTGTGGGTGACACAGTAAACACTGTTTTCAGAATGACAATGCTCATTGCCCTCCCCGCGGGTGCAGGATTTATGGCTCTCAGCGGACCTATTCTCACACTTCTTTACGAAGGTACAGCCAACGAGCCGGGTATTTCAGTTGCCGCACCTGTTATGGCTCTTTATGGTCTTATGATGGCAATTCTTACATTGTCAGCACCTCTTACAAATATACTTCAGGCAATCGGCAGAGCAGATGTACCGGCAAAATCACTTGCCCTTGGTTGCGGTATCAAAATCGGCCTTAACTATCTGCTTATCGGTATTCCATCAATCAATATCAACGGTGCTGTTTTCGGTACTGCCGCATTCTATTTGTTCTGCATTATTTATAACTATGCAGTGCTCAAAAAGGAAACAGGCGTTAAGATTGACCTTAAAACCGTTATTATTAAACCCCTTGTTGCATCGGTGCTTTGCGGTGTTTCTGCCTACGGAGTGTATGTGCTTGTATCAAAGGTTGCAGGTTTCGGCAACACACTTGCTTGTCTTGCAGGTATAGCGGTTGCAGTGCTTGTTTACGGTATTTCTGTGCTTTTGATGAAAACTTTGGTGAAAAATGACATTTTAATGCTTCCCAAGGGAGAAAAAATCGCCAAAATACTTGAAAAATACAAACTTATCGTTTAGAATATAGAGGAGTTAAACAAAAACTATGGCTGTTGATTTTAAGTTTAAAGACAGATACAACTTCCACGACCTTGTTGAGATTGTTAAGGTTCTTCGTGAGCCCGGCGGTTGTCCGTGGGATGCTGAGCAGACTCACCAATCAATCCGTGAAAATTTCCTTGAGGAAACCTACGAGGTTATTGAAGCAATCGACACACTTAACCCTGAGCTTATGCAGGAGGAGTTGGGTGATGTGCTTCTTCAGGTTGTGATGCATGCGGATATGGCACGTGAGGACGGTTGGTTTACCGTTGACGATGTTGCCAACGACATCTGTCAGAAGCTCATTATCAGACACCCTCATGTTTTCGGTGACGTCACTGTTAACTCAACAGGTGAGGTTCTTAAGAATTGGGACGACATTAAGCGTCAGACCAAAAAGCAGACCACACAGAGTGAGGCTATGGCGGCAATTCCTGCCACATATCCCGCACTTATGAAGGCCCAGAAGGTTCAGTCAAAGGCCAAGAAAGCCGGTTTCGATTGGGACGATGCAGAAGGTGCTTTTGCAAAGATTACTGAAGAAACCGCAGAGCTTAAGGAAGCACTTGCAAAGGGTGACCACAATGCAGTTGAGGATGAGCTTGGCGACTTGCTTTTCTCTGCAGTGAATGTGGCTCGTTTTTGCGATTGCGAGGCAGAAACTGCTCTTGATAAGGCAACCAAAAAGTTTATGGCTCGTTACACCATAACAGAACGCCTTGCACGTGAAAAGGGCATTGATATGAAAGAGTCCCCCATTGAGGTTCTTGACGAGCTCTGGGAGGAAGCCAAAAAGGAATTAAGAAATAAATAAGTCCACTAAAAATCGGTAACGATTTGGAAATAAAAAAATCTATTTTGGAGGAATTTTAAAATGAACAAAACAGATCTTGTAAATGCAGTTGCAGCTGCAGGTTTCACAAAGAAGGACGCTGACAAAGCAGTAGCAGCAGTTTTCGGTGCTATCGAAGATGCACTCGTAAAGGGTGACAAGGTTCAGCTTATCGGCTTCGGTACATTTGAAGTACGTGAAAGAGCAGCTAAGGAAGGTCGCAACCCCAGAACAGGCGAGACACTCAAGATCGCTGCTTCTAAGGTTCCCGCTTTCAAGGCAGGCGCAGCTCTTAAGAACGCTGTTAAATAATTAATTTTGCGCATAACGCTCCCGACCATTTGGTCGGGAGCTTGTCATTTTTTTACCCGCTCGCAGTATCCATATACAGCTTCGGGATAAAGAAAATGCCATCTGCATCAAAATTAACGCAAACACAAAGCCTCGCAAGGAAGGGGAGCGTAAAATAGGGATTTAATAGCCTTAAATCAATAATTTTGGCGCATAACATCGTTAAAATGGGAGGGAACCCATCAGGGTGCCCTCCCATTTGTGCCTTGCTCTGCATCCAAACTTATATGATTTAAGGTGCAAAGCAGTTTTAATTCATATAGTTTTCGTTTAGACAAAATGACAAAAGCACCGTAAGGCTGGCGCCTACGGTGCTTTTTCATAAAGTATTAACGGAAAATATTGGATTAAAACCTAATAAATCCCTATTTTACACTCCCCAATTGCGAGGTTTTTTCTTTATTTATCGGGAATCAGTCTGCAACGATGTTGTTGAGCCAAACCTTCTTTTTAACCAGTGTAAGACCAACCACAACCTTGATGATGTCAATTAACTGTACCAACAGGAAGGTGGTATGGATTGGCAGCTTGAAAATATAATAGAGTGAAAATGCAATAGGAACGTTTACACACATTATGAAAACGCTGTCCATAAGGAAGGTAACAAGCGTTTTGCCACCGCTTCGTATGGTGAAGTATGATGCGTTTGCGAATGAGTGTACTGGCAAGAACCAGGCACATACTCTTATGAAGTATGCGGCAAGCTCTTTTGACTCGGGTGAAGTGTTGTAAAGCAATGGGATTTTGTCGCCGATAAGGAAAACCACAATACCTATCAACAGACTTATCAATGCAGAGAATGTAATCAACTTGCGGTCTGTGTCATAGGCTTTCTCAAATTCATTTGCTCCCAACTGCTTGCCTATGATTATGCCGATGCTGTTACCCAGAGCGATAAATGCGATGTTTGCAAGGTTCATAACAGTGGATGAAATACTGTAGCCTGCAACAACGGATATGCCGTATAAACTGTATGCCACGCTAAGAAGGGACATACCAAGTGACCAGAAGAATTCGTTGAACAGAAGGGGCATACCCTTGATGGTAATATCCTTGAATACCTTGCGGGGGATAGTGAAATCCTTTAATAAGCCTTTGAAATAAGAAAATCTTGAACGCTTTCTGATTGTGTAAATTACTATGAATCCACATTCAACACATCGTGCAATGTTTGTAGCAGTAGCGGCACCAACAACACCGAGTGCAGGTGCACCGAGTTTACCGAAAATAAGCACCCAGTTCAGAAATACATTTACAAGAACGGCGGAAAAACCTGCAATCATTGGTGCCACGGTTTCACCTGTCTCACGAAGTGAGCTTGAAATAACCTGTGTTATACAAAAGGGGACAATACCCCACATAAGTGCTTTCAGGTATTGCTTGGCATAGCTGAGGGTCAGCTCAATACTGCCACCGTCATCGCTTTCGTGCAAGAACATATTTATGAGCGAGTCCTGAAAAACGGTAAAGATAAACAGTCCCACACCCATAAGAATAAGTGTTACAATGAGCTTGTATCTTACTGTGTAGCGGATACCATCCGTGTCCTTTTTGCCGTAGAACTGTGCGGTGAAGATACCTGCTCCGCTGAGTGCACCGAATATAGCGAGAGCAAAAACAAACACAAGCTGATTTACGATTGAAACGCCCGACATCTGTTCTGTGCCCAGATTACCTACCATAAGGTTATCGAGCATACTTACAAAGTTTGTGATAAGATTTTGAATCATAATGGGCAGAGCAACCGTCATAACCATTTTATAAAATTTCTTGTCACCAATAAAATTACGAATTTTCATTTGTTTTTATATCCTGTTAACTGTCGTAGTAGTTTAATGTTTCTAATAAAAGTGATGCAACATCACCGATTGTTTTGCGCCTTACCGCCGTGATTTTATCACCCGTTGCGGTCATACTTTTTGAAATCATTTTCTTTGATGTTCCGATTGAGCAAGCCTCAAAGTCATTAAGGGCAAATGGTGTAAATGTTGCTGTGCCAACAAGCGGAGCTTCCTTTGTAAGCTTTAAGTTGAGATTTTCAGCTGCCTGTGCTATAACCGATGCTGCCTGAGAAGAGCCCTTTGTTCCGCTACCGTCCTTAAACATAACGATAAGGTTGTCGGATGATGTTATTTCTTCGAGGGGGATAAACACTGTGGGTACATCGGAAAACAATCTTTTGTGTTTTTTTGCGAATGCGTAAGCACCCGCACGACCCGAGTATTCGGAGCCTGTAAGCAGAATACATACCTCAGTCTTTTCATAACGGAAGCCTTCATCGAAAAGCTGCTTCATTACACTTAATGCAATGCCCGACGGTACAAGGCTGGAGCTGACACCGCTTGCGGTATGCTTGGGGTTTATTATGAATATTGATGCTATGTAAAATGGAACGAAAATAATGCATACAACCCGCAGGAAGTCGAATAAACCCGAATTAACAGGAACACCTGCAAACAGGCAGAACAACTGACTGCAGAACAGTATGGTATTGCCGAGGATTGAGCACAGATTAAGTACGTTGAGGGTAATGTTTCCGAAAGCAAAGCTACGCAGACACATAGGGGAGTCAATGTGGGCGGTTATAACTACTCGTGTGGCAGTGTCACCTCTGCAATATCTTTTGCCGTAGATGTTTGCTGATTTCTTTTTCAGCTTGATAACGTCAAGTACCGTGCCGTCAAAAAGGAACTTGTGTGCATATATGCCGAACACCGCAAGGTTGAGAATGAGTGAAATTGCAATAGGCATCACAAATCCGCCGGAAAGGGCAACAGAAAAAAGAAATACCGAAACAATAAGGCAAATACTGAGAATTTTGTGCAGCACAGTACCTGCGCCGGGGTGAGTTATAAAGCTCTGCTCGTTTGTTTCGTCACAGAATTTCATAAGTTCATTCAGCAATATGTGACGGGCTTGTTCCTCGCCCTTACTGCCTGCCCGACGGTCACGGGTTCTGTCCACAACGGTTTCAACCGTTTCAAGGACATAATTCACATTTTTGTCGTTAAGTTTCGGTAAGATTGTCATAGCTTATTTTATAATCTCTTTAAATGTCTCGTAGGCTTTTTCCCACTCGTCCCTGTCAGCGGGCTTGTAGAGTTTGAGGTTTTCGCCACGTGCAATAATTTTTCGTGCTTGCTTGATATCTTCAATAACACCGCTTGACATAAACTGAATAGCAATGTTACCAAGTGCAGTTGCTTCAATAGGACCGCCGTAAACATCAACGTTACAGCTCTGTGCGGTCATATCAAGCAGAAGCTTGTCTTTTGTGCCTCCACCCATAACATGGATACGGTCATAAACCTTGCCTGTGCATTCCATAATGCCGTCAAATGTAAGGCGGTATTTGAGTGCAAGGCTTTCGTAAATACAACGCATAATTTCGCCCACTGTTTCGGGAACATACTGGTTTGTCTTTTTACAGTAATCCTTAACACGCTGGGGAAGGTTACCCATTGTAGCAAATTCGGGTGCATCAGGGTCAATGAAGCACTTGAAGGGTTCACATTCGAGAGCCAATTTTTCGAGCTCTGCGTATGAGTATTCCTTGCCCTCGCGAATCCATTGACGACGGCTTTCCTGGATAAGCCACAAGCCACAAATGTTTTTGAGGAAAGCGATACTGTAATCATAACCGCCTTCGTTTGTAACATTAAGCTTCTTTGATGCTTCGTTGAGCACAGGCTCTTTTACCTCTGTGCCGAAAAGTGACCAGGTGCCACAGCTTATAAATGCGAAATCCTCATACTCGCAAGGTGCGGCTGTGATTGCGCTCTGTGTGTCGTGTGAAGCAACGCTTACAATATCTGCTTTGGGAACACCAAGCTCCTCGCAGATTTCATCACTTAACTGGCCGATAATGGTACCTGTTGCAACGATAGGAGTGAGGATATCCTTCTTAAGACCTAAATCGTTGATGATTTTGTCGGACCAATCACGTGTTTTAAGGTCAACCATCTGTGATGTGGTTGCGATTGAGTATTCAGTTGATTTCACACCTGAAAGGAAGTATGAAAGAAGATCGGGCATGAAGAGGAGTGTGTCTGCCTCCTCTAATATATAGGGTCTGTTTTCCTTAAGTGACAAAAGCTGGAAAACAGTGTTGAAGTCCATAAACTGAATGCCTGTGATGTCATACATTTCCTCGTGGGACATATATTTTTTTGAGAATTCTGCCATACCGTCATTGCGCTTGTCACGGTAGTGGACAGGGTTTTCGATGAGTGTACCATCCTTGCGGAGAAGACCGAAGTCAACACCCCAGGTGTCGATACCGATTGAGTCAAAGCCGCCATCCTCTTTTGCTTTGAGGATACCCTGCTTGATTTCGAAGAAAAGACGCTGAACGTCCCAATACACAGTGCCGTTGATTGTAACGGGGTCGTTTGAGAAACGGTGAACCTCGCGGAGTTCGATTTTTTCACCGTCAAAAACACCTACAATAGCTCTGCCGCTTGATGCACCAAAGTCAAATGCAAGAACACGTTTATTCATAATATCACTCCAAGTAGTTTTTATGTTTCAAAAGTTTTATTTGAGGAAGCAGTTAATGATGATTTCCTCTGCTTCTTCCTCGGTTTTGCCCATAGTCTGAAGTTTGAGGAGCTGGTCGTTGTTTATTCTGCCGATTGCAGCCTCATGAACAATGTTTGCATCCCAATGATTAGCAGCAATTTCGGGGATTGAACGGATTTTTGCATCATCCATAATGATAGAGTCGCACTGTACATGGGCTCTGCACTTAGCATTGCCTACTGCACGGGGATAGAAAACCTGCTCAGATTTATCTTTTGCAACACTTCGTGAAATAATCTGTGAAGATGCATTTTCACCGTTAAGCTCAACTACCATATCGGAGTGAGCAACCTGATTACCGTGTGTCATAAGCTTTTCGAGTACAACGAGTCTTGCGCCCTTTTCAAGCTTGGCAACAGTATCGCGCTTTGTTGAATCAACACCGCGAATCTGTACGCTTTCCATTTCGCAATATGAGTTTTCATCCATATAGATTTCGGTAACAGGGTTAAGCACTCTTTCGCCTGTGCCTTCACCCTCACCATAATGCTTTTCAACATATTTTATTCGGGCATTTTTGCCGATGTGGAAGCGGTGAATACCGTCATGCTCACTCTTTTTGTCACCTGAGTTGTGGATACCGCAACCCGCAACAATGAGCACATCTGCATTGTCACCGATGAAAAAGTCATTGTAAACAAGGTCCTCCACACCTGCCTCTGTGATAATAACAGGGATGTGAACGCTTTCGTTCTTTGTATCGGGCTTTACGATGATATCGATACCCGGCTTGTCCTTCTTGGGCTCGATAATAATATTCTCGGTGGACTGTCTGTCAAAGCCCTCACCGTTTTTTCTGATGTTGTATGCACCCTGAGGAATGCCGTGAAGGTCGGCAACTGCCTCAAGCATATGAAGTTCTGTTTTATTCATAGTAGTAATTCCTTATCTGAATGAGCATGAGTTGTCGAATTCTGACATGAGCTTGGGGAAAATATCCTCACGGGGACCGATTTCTTTCACATAGCCGTCTGCAACAACTGCGATTTCATCGGCGATTTTCATAATTCTTTCCTGGTGGGATATGATTATCATACTTTCCTTGCGGGTTTTTGAAATACCCTTGAAGCTTTCTACAAGCATATTGAAGCTCCACAGGTCGATACCTGCTTCGGGCTCGTCATAAATGGCAAGCGCAAGGTCACGAGCCATGAGTGTGGCGATTTCAATTCGTTTGATTTCACCGCCGGAAAGAGAGTTGTCAACCTGACGGTTAAGGTAGTCCTTTGAGCAAAGACCAACCTGTGTAAGGTACATACAGCACTGGTCCTCGGGCAAATCGCTGCCGTGCGCAAGGCTTAAAAGGTCACGGACAGAAAGTCCTTTGAAGCGGGGAGGGTGTTGGAAAGCATATCCGATACCCAGCTTTGCCCTTTCTGTGATGGACAGATTTGTAATGTCCTGACCATTCCACAGAATCTGACCGCCGGTAGGCTTCTCGATACCCATAATCACCTTGGCAAGAGTGGATTTACCACCACCGTTAGGGCCTGTGATGACCAGAAATTTGCCGTCTTCTACAGTGAGCGAAATATCCTTAAGGATATCTTTTTCACCTTTATCGTCGCTTACATTAAATGAAATGTGTTTTAATTCAAGCATAAATATCTCCGAATAATAAGTATATATTTAACTAACATAGTTATTCAATTTTAAATTATATACAAAATAATCCTTTTATTCAAGTCTTTTTGAAAAATCCTTGTTAATGTAATTTAATTGTGTTATATTGAATACAATAGGAAAATATTCGGTCAGGAGGCTTACTATGAGAAGAATCGGCGGAGATTATGAAAAAGACCTTCCGAGAGAGGCTCTCGAGACTATTCTGCAGGATGCCGTTATGGGCGTTTGCATTGTTTCACCCCGTGTTGACGGTATTCAGCTTGATTATACAAATGATGGCTTTTTCAAGATTTTTGGTTACACTCGCGAGGAGTACGAAGAAGCTAGTGATGAAGTTCGTATGAATCTGTTTAATGAAGCGGATTTCATCGATATGGTAAGGAAGCTCAACACCGAGTATGAACCCGGCGAAATTGTCGAGTTTGAAACCCGTATCAATAAAAAGGGTGGCGAAAAGGCATGGGTTCTTATATCAACCCGTAAGCCAAGAAATGTTGCCAAAAGTGAACAGGTGTTTATCTGCAACATTACCGATGTTACATATACCAAGAAGTTGCAGATGCAGATCCGTGAGGAGAAAGAGCGTTATGAAATCGTTGAAGAAATTTCTGACGATATAATGTTCAGTTATGATGTTGTGAGTGACGTTTTCGAGTGCTCTGCAAAGATTCTCAGAGGTATGGGTACACGAACACGTATTGAAAACGCCATCGAGACCTTTACTTACGGTGATGTTTTTGACCACCGTGATGTACCCGCCTTCATTCTTGCTCTCAGTAATGCTCTTTCCGGTAAGAAGATAAATGTTTTTGACGCTCGTGTTATAAACAATCGCGGTGACGGTGTGTGGCATAGAGTTAAGTTTGCGGTTATGTACGGTGACGACGGAAATGCCACAAAGTTTATCGGTACAATGACTGATATTGATAAAGAAAAAAAGGAAAAGTCCCGCCTTATTTCCAAAGCGGAAACGGACCAGCTTACAGGCTTCCTCAATAAGATTTCTACAAGTCTTAAAATCAGTGAAACAATCCGCGAATATCCCGATGAGCCGGGAGCATTGCTTCTTATTGATATTGATGATTTCAAGAAACTTAACGATACATATGGTCACCAGGCTGGTGATAGCTTCCTGCGTTCATTCACAAGTGCACTTTCCCTCAGGTTTGGCGCCAACGATGTTCTCGGCAGAATCGGTGGCGAGGAGTTTGTGGTTTGTGTTAACTTCCTTGGCGGTGATGAGCAAGATATAGAAACACGTGCAGAAAAGAGTGCGCAGGATATACTCGAAGCATGTCGCAGTGTTACCGTTGACGGCGTTACTGACAGAGAATTTACCTGCAGTGTGGGTATTGCAATGTACCCCTCTGACGGTTCGGGTTATACGGAGCTTTACGAAAAAGCGGATAGTGCCATGTACTCTGTCAAACGAAGTGGCAAGAACGGCTTTGCATTTTATAAAGATATTACGTTATAAAGATATTACGGAGATGTAAGAATGTCACAGATAATCGAATACATTAAAGATAAAAAGGTTCTTATCCTCGGTTTCGGCAGAGAGGGTCAGTCCACCTTTAACTACATCAGAAAACATCTGCCTCACAAGGCGCTCACTATAGGTGATAAGAATAAGCCCGTGATTGATGACGAAAACGTAAATGTTATTTTCGGAGATGATTACCTTAAGTGCCTTCCTGATTTTGACATCGTTTTCAAAAGTCCGGGTATTGCATTTCTGGATGATGATATGTATCCCGATACCACCGAGATAACTTGTCAGACAGATATGTTCCTGAGATTCTGCAAGCCTGTTGTTGTAGGTATTACAGGCTCAAAGGGTAAAACAACAACCTCAACACTTATTTATGAAATGCTTAAGGCAGGTGGGCTTAACACTTGTCTTATCGGCAATATCGGTGTGCCTGTTTTTGAAAAAGCAGATGAGGACGAAGGTCTTGTTGCAGTTATCGAGATGTCCTCGCATCAGCTTGAGTTTACAACAGCCTCACCTCATGTTGCTGTGCTTGTGAATATTTATCAGGAGCACCTTGACCACTACAAAACAGGCTATGAGGGTTATGTGAATGCAAAGCTTAACATTGCCCGACATCAGAAGACGGATGATGTAATTGTTTACAATCCCGAGCAGGACCTTACAGGTGTTGTGGATTGGGATAAGGTAATAAAAGGTGTTGCAAAGCCCGTTACGTTCACTTCTGCAGCGAATGATGAGTTTGTTAACGAGTTGTGGCAGTCAACTGAGCACCTTAAAGGTGAGCATAACCGTCAGGATATTGCTTATGCACTTGCGGTTGCAAGGACTTTTGGCGTAAGTGATGATGCGGTAAAACAGGCTATTAAGAATTTCGGCGGTATTGAGCACCGCATGGAGTTTGTGGGAGTTTTTGATGGTGTGACTTTCTATAATGACAGCATTGCAACCATTCCCACTGCTGTAATGGGAGCGATAAAGGCTCTCGGTAACGTGGACACATTACTTTTCGGCGGTCTTGACAGAGGTATTGATTATGACGCCTTTATCGAGTTTCTCAATACCTGTGATATAGATAATCTGGTGGGTCTGCCCGAAACAGGTCACAACATAATTGAACGACTTAAGGATATGGGTTGTACTAAGAATATGCTTTGTGCCCGCGATATGGCGGATGGTGTAACGCTTTGTAAAAAGTACACTCGTGAAGGTAAATCCTGCTTGTTCTCACCTGCGGCAGCAAGCTATAATTACTACAAAAACTTCGAGGAAAAGGGCAAGCATTACAAGGCTTGTGTCCGTGGTGAAGTGTGATTATCCTATAAGATTCACCTATAATTTGAATGAATTTGTTGACAAAATGAATTTTGAGAATTATAATTGGTTTAATTATGAAATATTTTTAAGGAGAGACAGTAATGAAAAAATTTATGTCCGTGCTTATGGCACTTGTAATGGTTTTTTCACTTGTTACAGTAAGCTTTGCAGGGTTCAAGGATGAAGCTCAGCTTCAGTTCGACGAAGACGGCAATTTCAAAATTATGGTGCTTGCAGACGTGCAGACAGATTATCCTGTTCCGGATGATATGATTACATTCATCAGAGAGGCTCTTGACTATGCACAGCCTGACCTTGTTGTTTTCTGTGGTGATAACATCAATAACCCCGATGACAGATCTTATGACGAGGTTCTTGCACCCCTCATCTACCGTGGTATTCCTTTCACAGGTGTTCTCGGTAACCACGATGAGGAAAGCTCAGGCGGTAAGACAAGAGATGAGTTAATTGCAAAGTATCAGGAGTACGATGGATGCCTCTGGTATGATGCTGATCCCTCACTTCACGGTGCAGGTACTCACAACCTTCCCATTCTTTCAAGTGACGGTTCAAAGGTTGCTTTCAACCTCTGGATGTTTGACTGTGGTGACTATGTTCGCAACTCACAGGGTGAGTGGCTTGGTTACGACTGGGTTCGTGAAGACCAGATTGAATGGTACAACAACACTCGTGATGCAATGACAGCGGAAAATGGCGGTGAGGTTGTTCCCTCAATCGCATTCCAGCATATCATTCCTCAGGAGCCTACTGAGAAGATTTTTGCTCCCTCAGACGTTAATATGGGTGACCTTACAATCAATTTCCAGGATGGTACAAGCTACACATTTCTTCCTGATTTCACCAAGTTTGAGAATGGCTATCTCTTTGAGAAAGCTTGCCCCAGCTACGGTAATGACGGTCAGTGGGATGCTATGGTTAACGGTGGCGATGTTCTCGGTGTTGTTGTAGGCCATGACCATGTAAATAACTTTATCGTTGATGTTGACGGCGTTGATCTCATTATGACTCCCGGTTGTACATATTCTTCATACTACGACGGTATGCTTCAGGGTACACGTATCATTGAAATCAACGAAGAGAATCCTACAGAGTATTCAACATACTGTCTTACATCAAGTGCTTTGGCACAGGAAGATGGTTCAATTCTCGGCGATAGCACCGACAGAACACAGTTTGATTACACAATCTCTTACTACCTTGAGAAAATCTTTGCTATCTTCATGAACATTCTTAAGAATGTGTTTTCAAATATCGAGCTTGCATAATCATTTTGGATTATAATGAGTTTTTTAGCTCCGCAGGGTGTATTCCTTGCGGAGCTTATTTTATGCAAATATACATAAATTTTGCATAAAAACTGCATATATACAATTATAATGCATATTTTGGGCGTGAAATACAGTATTGGTTTTTGTGTATTTGTGGTAATATTTTACACAAATCACACCCTGTTTTTAATTGGTTTTATCGCATTTTGGCAAAATAACGGAAAAAATAAATAATTTTTTCAAAACACTTGACATCTTTGTACCAATGGTGTATAACTATGCATATCAAATGAATATTTTTTCACGAGGCATTGTCCTCGGATTCTGGAGGAAATAAATTATGGATAAGAAAAACATCAAAAAAGTAGTTCTTGCTTACTCAGGCGGTCTTGATACATCAATCATCATTCCCTGGCTCAAAGAAAATTACAACAACTGTGTGGTTATCGCAGTTTCAGGTAACGTAGGTCAGGCAAGTGAGCTTGAGGGCCTTGAGGAAAAGGCAATCGCAACAGGCGCTTCAAAGATTTACATCGAAGACCTTACAAAGGAATTCCTTGAGGATTACGTATTCCCCGGACTTAAAGCCGGTGCAATTTACGAAGAGTATCTTCT
>JAZRFZ010000099.1:0-5485 GCA_045643925.1 Acutalibacteraceae bacterium
GTTCTTACAACAGAGCAGGTTGACCAGGCAATCGAGGCAGGTGCAAAGTTCATTGTAACACCTGGTCTTGATGAATATATCGTAAAATACTGTCAGGAAAAGAATATACCCATTTATGCAGGCTGTACCACTCCCACAGACTATCACACAGCATACAGACTTGGTCTTGATGTGCTTAAGTTCTTCCCTGCAGAGCAGTCAGGCGGTCTTGCAAAAATCAAGGCTATGAGTGCTCCCTTCCCCATGTTTAAGGTAATGCCCACAGGCGGTATCGGTCTTAACAACCTTAAGGAATATCTTTCCTGCTCCGTTATTGCAGCTTGTGGCGGTTCCTATATGGTTACCGCAGACCTTATTGACAACCAGAAGTGGGATGAAATCACAGAGCTTTGCAAAAAGTCAGTTGAAATTGTTAAGGAGGCTCGTTCATAATGGCAAAAGTTGTTACATTCGGTGAAATTATGCTCCGTCTTGCACCCAACGGCTATAACCGTTTCTTCCAGGACGACCAGCTTCAGGCTACATTCGGCGGTGGTGAGGCAAACGTTGCAGTATCACTTGCAAACTATGGTATGGACTCTGTTTATGTTACAAAGCTTCCCTCTCACGCTATTGGTCAGGCAGCTGTAAACTCGCTCCGTTATTTTGGTGTTGACACATCCAAGATTGTTCGCGGTGGTGACAGAGTAGGTATTTACTACCTTGAAAAAGGCGCTTCACAGCGTGGTAGTGTTTGCATTTATGACCGTGCACACTCAGCAATTCAGGAGGCAGACCCCTCAGACTTTAATTGGGACGAGATTTTCGATGGTGCTGACTGGTTCCACTTCACAGGTATCACTCCCGCACTTGGCAGTAACCTTGTTGAAATCTGTAAGCAGGCTTGTATTGCCGCAAAGGCAAAGGGTGTAAAAATCTCTTGCGACCTTAACTACCGCGGTAAACTCTGGACACGAGCAGAAGCTCGCGAGGCTATGACTGAGCTTTGCAAATACATTGATGTTTGCATTTCAAACGAAGAGGACGCAAAGGACGTATTCGGAATTGAGTCTGAAAACACCGACATTTACGGCGGTAAGCTCAACAAAGAGGGCTACAAATCTGTTGCAAAACAGTTGGCTGACAAATTCGGCTTTGAAAAGGTTGCTATTACACTTCGTAGTTCAATTTCCGCAAACGATAACGACTGGGCAGGTATGCTCTATGATGGTGAGAATTACTGCTTCTCAAAGGAATATCACCTTCACATTGTTGACCGCGTTGGCGGTGGTGATAGCTTTGGCGGTGGTCTTATCTACGCCCTCCTTAACGGCAAAGATACACAGTCTGCTATTGAATTTGCAGTTGCAGCATCCGCGCTCAAGCACTCTGTTGAAGGTGACTTTAACCGCGTTGGTGTTGCTGAAGTTGAAAAACTTGCAGGTGGCGACGGAAGCGGACGCGTGCAGAGGTAATGCCTGAGTAATGCCGAGGCATTACAGCGATATAAATCTCTGCGAGATTTTCAATAAAAAACATCGGTTGATTTTCAACCGATGTTTTTTATTTAATTGACATCACAACATAAAATATGTTAAATTATTACATATATATTTTATTAGAAGGTGTAAATATGAAAAAAGTTATTTCCGTAATTCTTTCCATATCACTTTTGGTGTCACTGTGTGCAGTTTCTGCTCAGGCAGCACGAAAGGGTGTTGATTTGTCTTATGCAGTTGCATCTGACCTGCATTACAACATCCCCGATGAAGAATTAGAATGGTTCTCTGAAGACCCCATTTACGGCTATGCAAACCGCCGTGCGGCTATGGAAAATGAAAGCGGACTTATCATCAAAGAGATGCTTAATCAGGTAGCTAACAATAAGAATATTGATTTCCTTCTTGTATCAGGCGACCTTGCAGACAACGGCAAGAGCATTGCCGAGGAGCATTACGCAGTTGCTGAAATGTTCAAGGAGTTTGAGGAGACATCCGGCAAACAGGTTTATGTTATACCCGGCAACCACGACTACGGCAATCTTGGTGAATACTGTGTAACAGATGCAGCCAAGTTCCGTGAGATTTATGCAGACTTCGGTTATGACAAGGCAATCGAGGAAGAAGGCCTTTCATACACTGCAGATTTGGGTGAAAAATACCGCCTTATTGCACTTGACAGTAATGACCCCTCAAAGTCAACCGAGGACGGTATGACAAATGACAAGGTTAACTGGGTTGTTGACCAGGCACAGAAGGCATATGACGAGGGCAGATACCCCATCCTTATGATGCACCACAACCTTCTTGACCACATGCCCGCACAGAGAGTACTCAGCCACGATTTCATTATCCGTGACCATACTGCAACTGCTAACAAATGGGCAAACGCAGGTATCAGACTTGTTTTCTCAGGCCACGAGCATTGCAGTGATGCTACAACTCACACATCACCTGCAGGTAATCAGATTTCTGACTTTGCTACAACATCACTTACAATGTATCCCTTGCAGTATCGTTTCATTGAAATGAACGATGATGAGATTTCATACAAAATAAAGACTGTTGATAAGATTGATACAGACGCTCTCACAGCCGCTGTTGACGGCTATTCACAGGAGCAGATTGACGCTATGAATCAGGGTCTCAACGCTTTCGCTAAGGAATACCTTAAGAATGGTGTTGAATACAGACTTGAACGTGGCTTTAATGACGAGCAGTTAGGCATTAAGCCCTCTGACATCTATTATGACCTTGTTCGCGGTGCAGTTGATGCTCTCAACGATGTTCTCAATATGCCCCTTTATGGTGAGGGCAGTGCACAGGAGCTTGCGAAGAAATATAACATCGACATTCCCGAAAGCGACTACAAGGATGGTTGGGACGTTGCAACAGAGCTTGTTGCCGCACACTATGCAGGTAGTGAGCACTATCCCCTCTATGAGCGCGATGTGAAGATTCTCTTCCTTACAATGTCACTTGTAATCAAAGAAGAATTTGCATTCCTTGACGATCAGCTTATATTCCAGGCAGCAGCCGCAATCCTTGCTACTAATGGTGTAGGAGCAATTGACGACATCCTTGATATGGTTACTGATGAAACACAGGGTGTAACCGCAGGTGAATATCTCCTTGTGGCTATCGCATCACCCCTCCTCCAGTCATTTGCAAATGACGACGGTGTGGATGATAACAAGGGCACACTTACAGGCTACGGTGTAAACGACCAAGCCACAAATATGGGTAACAATTTCATTGATGGTGCTCTCAATGTTGCTGACTTCCTTTACACAATCTTACGTTATCTTGTAAAAATCTTTAACATCTGGATGAACTAAATAATTAAGGCACAAGCAACAAAATTGCTTGTGCCTTTCCATTTGATTGACAAACATTATATATAATGGTATGATTTTTTAAAAAGAATTTTTAGTGAGTGATTTATTTGGGCGAAAGATTCAAAAAGGCAATCGGTGTTGAGGGTAAATTCATCGACACCGTGTGGCCGATGATACAATATTGCTTTGCAAATATTTTTATGGGTGGCGGCGGATATATCATCAGTATGTACTTCACCGTTTACCTTACAAATGTTGTCGGTATTGAACTGAAACACGCCACATTTATAATTATGCTGGCAACAATATGGGACGGTGTGAACGACCCCATTATGGGTATCATAACAGACCGCACCCGTTCAAAATACGGCAGACACCGCAGATATCTGCTGTGGAGTATCCCGATACTTGTTGTTTCATATTCAATGCTGTGGAACTCATACGGTCTTGACGGCAAGGCAAATCCCACATTATGTATTGTTTACTATGCCTTTGCATACATTCTTTATAAAACGGCTTACACAATGGTTGCGGTGCCACACACCTCCATGTTACCCACATTGGCACCTGATTACAACAAGCGTACTCAGTACACCTCTGTAAGCTACATTTTCAACTCCGTGGGTATGATTCCATCATACATCATACTTCTCATTCTCTTGTCCGCATTCGGCTCATCAGGTGAGCTTTCTGCAGAGAAATCAAGAACACCATTCTTTATAATGGGTATCATCCTTTCCGTTGTTTATGCAGTTGCGGTTTTCGGTACCTTCAAGACGGTAAAGGAGCCTTCTTCACTTAACGATGTCAACCCACCTCTTGACATCAAATATGCTATAAATGAGTATATACAGGTAATACGTAACAAGTCATTCAGAGATTATTTCTCAATGAACTTCTTTTGGCAGATGGCAAGGAGCTTTTACTCCACAACCAATATATATTATATCACCTATATGCTCAACCTCTATAAATACTATCCTATATTCAACACCTTTGCAGGAGTGTTTGAATCCCTTGCTTTCCCGTTAAACTATGCACTCACTATAAAAAAGGGCAAGAGCAAGTGCGGTGCTATTGTAACACCCTTTATGATTATCGGTCTTGCTATTCCCCTTTTCCTCAAGGTATCCACCCCCGATTCACCTGCCACCACACTTACACTTGTGCTTATGATTCTTGGCGGTGCGGTGCTTTACCCCTTTGGTATGAGTGGTCTTGGCTTTGTGGGGAACAATGTTCTCCCTGACCTTACCGACGTTGACGAGCTTATCACAGGCCGCCGTCGTGAGGGTGTTATCAGTACCTTTGACACAATGATTAAGCAGGTTGTTGGCGGCATAATGACATTTATGGTAGGTACAATCCTCAACGGCTTTGGTCTTGTGACAGGTAACAAGGGCGAATATATCCCTCAGACCGACACCGCAATGCTTGGTGTGAGAATATGTATATCCGTTCTTCCTATGATTTGCGCTCTTACCGCTTGGTTATTGCTGAGAAAATTCAAAATGACCAAGGATGACCACACAATGATTCGTGCTGCCATTGCCACCAAGCGCAAATACGGCAGTGTTACACTCACAGAATATGAAAAAGAGCGTTGCGAATTACTGACAGGCTACAAATTAGAAAACACCTGGCTTGGCAAGGACAACGATGAAACTGTGGTGCATACTCTCGACAAAGACGAAAACGGAAAATATATCATCCTTATTGAAAAAGAAAAAGAAGATGCAAAACTGATTACGGAGGCGGAATAATGGAAAAAATTGATATTACCGTTAAAAATCCCCCTGAAAGAGAAAAAACTGCCCTGCACACAATACAGGACATTCTGTTTTACGTTATTCAATGGACATGGGGTCTGCCTGTTAATATTGTGGGTGGTATTGCATACCTTGTGTGCACACTTATAATGAAAAGACCTCACCAGAAATTCGGCAAGGCAAATATAGTGTATCTTCCCTGGAATGCAGGCGGACTTTCAATGGGGCTGTTCATATTCGTAAAAGATGGCCACACAAAGCCCGAATGGACCTACAACACACGTATACACGAATACGGCCACACATGGCAATGCTTGTTGCTTGGACCCTTATATTACATTGTAATTGCACTCCCCTCTGTAATATGGTGCAACTGCTTTGCAAAATACCGTGAGAAGAA
>JAZRFZ010000100.1:0-21756 GCA_045643925.1 Acutalibacteraceae bacterium
AGTAAAATTCCTTTGTATAAACAGCAATAAATTCAAGACAAATTGTATCAAGATTGACTTTTATTTACCAATGGGTGAGCATCTTGCTGCACAAAATGTACTTGCGTCTCTTATGGGTCATACATCAAAGAAGTATGACTCATTCAAGGCTTTTAATGGTAAGGTTGAAAGTCTCTATGGTGCAGATTTTGACACTGGTATTGCTACCATCGGTGAAAAGGTAAGAATCAGATTTTCAATGGAAATTGTTGATGACAGATTTTCTCTTGATGGTAATTCAATTGCAGAAGAAACTGTTGATTTTCTTATTGAAATCATTAAAAACCCACATTGTGAGAATGGTGAGTTTGATAAGGAAGCAACTGAACGTGAAGTAAGATTTACTTTACAGAATATTGAAGCAGAAAAGAATGATAAGCGTTCATATGCTGTTTCTCGTCTTCGTCAGCTTATGTGTCAGGGTGAGCCTTATGGCATTGACCGTGAAAAGCTTGAACAGGATGTGAAAAATCTTGACGGTAAAAAGCTTTACGATGCTTATGTTGATATGCTTAAATCCGCAACTATCATAATTACTGCTTGTGGCAGTCTTGATGGTGAAATGGTAAGGGAAAAGTTCTTGGAATTCGTAAATTCTATTGATGAAAGAAATCCTGCTGAGCTTCCAACAATTTTTATTACAAAAGCAGATGAAATCAGATATTTTAAGGACGAAATGGATGTTAATCAGGCAAAGCTTGTAATCGGTCTTCGTTCAGGTATGGAAAACGCAGATGATGACTATTTCCCATTCCGAGTTATGACAGATATTTTCGGTGGTGGACCATATTCAAGACTTTTCCTGAATGTCCGTGAGAAAATGAGCCTTTGCTATTACTGTTCTGCTATGATGTTCCGTCAGAAAGGCATTATGCTTGTTCAGAGCGGTATTGAAAGCTATAACGAAGAAAAGGCAAAAAATGCAATTTTAGCTCAGCTTGAGGCAATTAAAAACGGGGACTTTTCCGATGATGATATTGCATCATCAGTAAAATCTCTTGAAGATGGATTCAGAAGTGTTTCCGATTCTGCTGAATCTGTTTCAAATTGGTTTACTTCTCAAATTTGTTTCAATGAGTTTTTATATCCCGTGGATTTTATTGAACAGTTTAAAAAAGTAACTCGCGAGGATATTATTGAGGCGGCGAAGGCTGTTACGCTTGATACAGTGTTTATGCTTGAAGGTACTGCGGAAGGCGGTGTTGAAGAATGAGCGAGAATAAAGTGACATATATTGAAAATGAAATTCTCGGGGAGGGTTATTACAGTATTGACCATAAGTCAGGTCTTAAAATACTTGTTTATCCCAAGCCTGAATTCACTTCAACCTACGCGGTTTTTGGTACAAAATACGGCTCAATTGACACCCGTTTTAAACGAAGCGATAGAGATAGTTTTACAGAAATTCCTGCGGGTACAGCACATTTTCTGGAGCATAAGCTTTTTGAAAGCGAAGAGCTTGATGCTTTTCAGAGATATGCCAAAACAGGTGCATCTGCAAATGCTTACACAAGCTTTGACAGAACATGTTATCTTTTTAGCTGTACAGGCAATTTCAAGGCGAATTTTGAGATTCTTCTTGATTTTGTAAGACACCCTTATTTTACAGAAGAAACTGTACGCAAGGAACAGGGGATTATCGGACAGGAAATTGATATGTACAAGGACTCACCCGATTGGGAATGCCTTTTCAATATGCTTGGCGGAATGTATCATAATCATCCTGTTAAGATTGATATTGCAGGTACAAAGGAGTCAATAGGTCAGATAACTGCAGAGATGCTTTTCTCATGTTATGACACGTTCTATAACCTTTCAAATATGGCACTTGCAGTCGCAGGCAACACAAATGTTGACGAGGTGCTTGAGGTGGCTGACAGACTCCTTGAAAAAGCAGAGCCGGTTACTGTTGAAAGAGCCTTCAAGGATGAGCCCGACACTATAGTTACAGAGTATGTTGAGGCGCATCTGCCTGTTGCCACACCTGTTTTCTGCCTCGGTTACAAGGAGCACCTTGATGCTCCCGAAAGAACTCTCGAGGAAGAGGTTGCGATGTCTGTTATTCTTGACATTGCAGCAGGACAGATGTCACCCCTTTACAAGGAGCTTCTTGACAGTGGTCTGATTAACGGAACCTTCTCAACAGAGTATTTCAACGGCTTTAATTATGCAGCACCAATCTTCTCCGGTGAGTCATCTGACCCTAAGGCGGTTGCTCGTAAAATCAATGAATGCTTTAAAAATCTCAAGAAAACCCTTATATCTGATGATGATTTCGAAACTGTCCGTAAAAAGCAGTATGGTAAAACAGTCAGAGCTTTCTCTGATATAGATACCCTTGCGAACGGCCTTGTGGTTTCACACTTTGAAAACGAGGAACTGTTCTCCGAATTCAAGGTTATTAAAAATATGACGCTTTCTTTTGTCAATCAAGTTCTTCTTAAGTCCTTTGACGAAAGCAAAGCTGTCCTTTCCGTTGTTTGTTCAAAATGACAACGGATACATAAACAGTCTTTAATATAGGAGTGTGAATTATGATAGAATGGTTTGCTGACTTTGCCAGAGTTACCTTTGCAGGTATTGACAAAACTTTTGATGTTTCATCAGTGTTTTGTGAATTTACTGTTGGTGGACACTTTGTGCAGATTAAGTGGTATGGAATTATAATTGCCCTTGGTTTTACTCTTGCAGCGCTTTTTGGTGGCAGAATTGCCTATACCTGGCGAATGAACCTTTCCAAAATGGTGGATGTACTTATTTACGGCACTTTTGCGGGTATTATCGGCGCACGTGCTTACTACGTAATCTTTGAGTGGGATTATTATAGCGTTCATCCTGCCGAGATATTCCAGATATGGCAGGGGGGACTTGCCATCTACGGTGGTATAATCGGCGGTATTTTAGCAGGTTTCATTACCTGTAAAGTGGAAAAGCTTAACTTCCTCAATCTTCTTGATTTAGTGGGTATGTCACTTCTTATCGGTCAAGGTATTGGCAGATGGGGTAACTATGCCAACCAGGAGGCTTTCGGTACCTTTACCAACGGCAATTATGGTATGATGAGTGAAAAGGTTGCCACATATATTGCGCGTAATCCCGAAAAATACGGTCTTGAAGGTGTAAGCAATATTCCTGAATTTCTTGAAAAGAGCGACCTATACGTTCACCCCACCTTCTTCTATGAATTTGTGTGGTGTATGCTTGGCTTCTTGGTGCTTTACGTGATACTCAAAAAGTTCCGTAAATTCAGCGGTCAGCTGTTCCTTTGCTATGGCATTTGGTATGGCTTAGGCAGAGCAGCCATTGAAGGTCTGAGAACAGATAGTCTGTATATCGGAAGCACGGATTTGAGAGTTTCTCAGGTGCTTTCACTTGCAATAGTTTTGGTTTGTGCAGTTGTTCTTGTTGTTAAGCTTATAAAGGTAAAGAAGAACCCTGTCCCTATTGAGGGTATTGACTATTTCCCTAAGGATGCACAGAAAACCTTCAAGGAAATCCGCGAGGAAAGACAGGCAAAATTACTTGCCGAAAGCAAGATGAAAAAAGCAGACAATAAAAATTCAGGAACAGAGTCGTCGGAGGGTGAAGATAATGGCTGAATTGATGAGTGGTAAAGTGGTTTCTGCCGCTAAAAGAGCAGAGCTTAAGGAGCGCGTAGCTGCTTTGAACAACGAGGGCGTTCAGGTTGGTCTTGCGGTAATCATTGTCGGAAACAACAGTGCTTCGAGAGTATATGTAAATAACAAGAAAAAGGGTTGCGAGGAAATCGGTGTCAATTCCTACGAGTACGCTTTACCCGAGGAAACAACACAGGAGGAGCTTCTCAGTCTTATTGCTGAACTCAATAATGATGACAAGGTGAACGGCATTTTGTGTCAGTTACCATTGCCCTCACACATTGATGAACAGGCAGTTATCAATGCAATCAATCCCCAAAAGGATGTGGATGCTTTTCATCCCTTTAATGTTGGTCATATAATGATAGGCGACTACACATATCTGCCTTGCACACCTGCGGGTATTATGGAAATTCTTAAGTTTTATAACATTTCCGTAGCAGGGAAAAAGTGCGTTGTTATCGGCAGAAGCAACATCGTAGGCAAGCCTATGGCAATGCTCCTTCTCAAAGAGAATGGTACTGTTCAGATTTGCCATTCAAGAACAGAAAATCTTGCAGAAGAAACATCAAAGGCGGATATCCTTGTTGCTGCAGTAGGCAAAGCAGATTTTGTTACTGCTGATATGGTAAAGGAAGGCGCCGTTGTTGTTGACGTTGGTATGAATCGTAACGCTGAAGGTAAGCTTTGCGGTGACGTATGCTTCGATGAAGTGGAAAAGAAAGCGTCGTATATCACACCTGTTCCCGGTGGCGTAGGTCCTATGACAATAACAATGCTTCTCGAGAATACAGTACGCTCCGCAGAAAAAATTGTGTAATAACTTGTTTTAGTTCGCTTGACGTATCTATATACGCCTGCGCTCACTAAAACTGCGTTCTTACAGCAATTTTACAAGACGTAGATTCGTTGTGTTATTAAGGCGATAGCTTCACACGCCTGTGCTCACTAAAACTGCGTTCTTACAGAAATTTTTAACTTTAAAATGGCGTTGGACAGGTGTTTGTTCGGTAAGTTTTCATATTTCCATAGTGGCAAATTACACATAAAAGAATACTAAAATTTGTTGAATTTTAAGTCTTTAAAACACCTTCGGTGTCGGGCGTATTGCTTGACAACCGAGGGTGTTTATATTATAATGATTCTATCTGTAAAGTGGATTTTCACTTATCTTTTTTACGGTAAAAAGAACTTTTGAAGGGATGCGTTATTCTATGACAGCATTTAAAAAGCCCCTCTGCAGTATTATGGCAATCATTATGGTGTTTGCTTTTATCGCTGCGGTGCCTGTTTCTGTTTATGCGGAAGAGGAAACAACTTTCTCTGCACAGGAAATAGAGCTTAACAAAGAGGTTGAAGAAAATTTTGAGTACATCAAGGTTGAGATGGGCTCAGCAATCCAGATTGTTGGTTACACTGGTACCGACAAGGAAGTTACCATTCCCAAGAAGTTTGGTAACCTTAATGTTATCTCTATAGGTGCAGGTGCCTTTGAGGGTAACACAACAATGGAAAAGGTAGAACTCCACAACAATATCACTGTTATCGGTGACAATGCGTTCAAGGGTTGTACCGCACTTAAAGAAATCGACGGTATCTCCGCTCTTGAAAAACTGGGCGTTTCTACTTTCGAAGGTTGTACATCACTTGAGTATTTTAAGGTTCCCGATAACCTTACCGAGATTCCCGCAAAATGCTTTGCTGATTGTACTTCACTCACAGAAATTGACGAGCACAAGAATATGAAGAGTGTTGAAAAGGATTCTTTTGCAGGCTCCGCTTGGGAGAATGCAATGCCCGACGGTCCTCTCAGCCTCGGCAGAATTCTTTACTCATACAAGGGTGCAGTTAAGGATATGGTTATCCCCGAGGGTGTTTCAATCATCGAGGATTACGCTTTCCTTGGTTGTGAAAGTATTGAAACTCTTGAACTCGGCTACGATGTTGAGGAAATCGGTCTTTATGCTTTCCAGAACTGTGTGAACCTTAAATCAGTTAAAGTTAACGATGCAATGGGTCTTGTTTCTGCTGGTGCATTCAAGGGCTGTGCTGCATTGGAGTCAATCGACTTCTCAGAGAGCACACTTGCAATGGTTGGTTACGAGGCTTTTGCAGATTGTACATCACTTAAGGAAGTTAAACTTGCGGAAACTCTTTCAGAGGTTGCTGACTACGCTTTTGCAAATACTCAGATTTCCACAATCGACTTCGGTAAAAACGTTAACACAGTTGGTTCTCACTCATTCCTTAACGCAAGCAAGCTTGAGAGCATCACAGTTGTTGACAAGAATAAGGATTATTCATCAGTTGACGGTGTTCTTTATAACAAGAAGGGCACAGAGCTTATCGTTTTCCCTGCTGCAAAGACAGGTACATTCGAGCTTCCTCAGTCAGTTGAGAAGATTTGCGATAACGCTTTCTATGGCAGTGCAATCTCGGTTGTTAAACTTGCAGAAGAACCTGCCCTCAGAGAAATCGGTATTTCAGCTTTTGAAAACTCAGTAATCACAGAGTTTACAGTTCCTGCAAACGTAAGCAAGCTCAACAACGCAACATTCAAAAATGCTGCTAAACTTGCAAAGCTTACTCTTGAAGAAGGTCTTACATATATCGGCGCATCTGCATTTGAGGGTTGTGCATCACTCGGTGATATTACACTTCCCGCATCTGTTTATACTGTTGCTAACGGTGCGTTCAAGAACACAGGTCTTAAATCCGTTGCAGTAGGTGACGGTGTGGCTGAAATTGCTGCAGAGGCTTTCGCAGGTAACAAAGCACTCGCTAAGGTTGTTCTCGGCAAAAATGTTGAGAAGATTGGTGTAGGTGCATTTAAAGACTGTGCATTGCTTAAGGCAATTAACCTTGGCGCTTCTGTTAAGGATGTTAATGCGAATGCTTTCAGCGGATGTACAGCCCTTGCAACAATTACCGTAGATAAAGATAATAAGAATATTAAAGCAGTTGATAATGTAGTTTATTCCGCAACCGGCGACAAGCTTGTTATGGCTGGTGCAGGTGCAACAACTGTTGCAGTTGCAGAAGGCACAAAGTACATTGTTGACGGTGCTTTCGAATTGGCAAAGAATGTTGCCGCAATCACATTCCCCGCAACACTCGTTAACGTTGAAGCTGATGCTCTTGACGGTACTGCTTGGTTTGCAGTGCAGAACGGCGTTGTTTATGCAGGTCCCGTGCTTTACAAGGTTAAGGGCGCGGTTGCTGACGTTGTTGTAGCAGATGGCACAACATCTATCGCAGACGGAGCAGTTAAGAATGCGGCAGTTAAGTCTGTTACACTTCCTGCAACACTCGTTAATATCGGCAAAAATGCATTCGAAGGTGCAGGTATTCTTGAAATTGCTATCCCGGATTCAGTTACAAGCATCGGAATCGGTGCATTCAAGGATTGTAAGGCTCTTGCAAAGGTTACACTTCCCAAGGCTATCGAGCTTATCGATACAGCAGTATTCAAGGGCTGTAACGCTTTGTCAGAGGTTATCATTCCCGCATCCGTTAAGGTTGTTTCATCAGATACATTTGCAAATTGTATAGCACTTACAAAGATTTCTCTCGGCAACGTTGAGAAGCTTGAAAAGTATGCATTCAGCGGTTGTATGGCTCTCGGCTCAATCGAGCTTCCTGCAACAGTTACAGAAATTGATGCACTTTCATTCTATGGTTGTACAGCACTTCAGGGCATCGGTGTGAATGCTGCGAATAAGACATACAAGTCACTTGAGGGTGTTGTTCTCGTAGCAAACGATGAGGGTGAATTCAATACAATCGCACTCTATCCTGCAGGCAAGAGCGGTGCTTATGCAGTACCCGCTGAAATCACAAACATTGCAGATAAGGCATTCTATAATTGTGATGCTCTTACAGAGATTACTTTCCAGGATGGCTTTGGAAACATTGGTGCAGAAGCTTTCTATGATTGTGATGCTATCAAGACAGTTTCAATGCCCGAGAGTGCAGGTGACCTTGGTGATCACTGCTTCGCATCCTGTGACAGTCTTGTAGAGTTCATCGTTCACAGCAACCTTACAGACTATGCTGACAACGCTTTCGATGGTTGTTACTATATGAACTATGACAGCGTTACAATCAACGTTGAGGATAATTCATCAACAACTCTCATTATTGTTGCCGCAGTTCTTGTTGTAATCGGCATCATTGCATATCTTGTTTACAATAAAAAACAGAAAAAGATTCAGCAGGAAATTATTGAGAACAACAAAATTAAAGAAGAGCTTGAGGCTGCAAAGGCTGAATAAAAAACAATAAGAAAAGGCTCTGTACCGAAATGGTACAGAGCCTTAATTTTTTTAAAAAGATTAAACACCAGAATATGCTGAGAAACCGCCGTCAACAGGGATAATCACGCCTGTGACAAATCTTGAATAGTTTTCATCAGCAAGGAAGAGAAGTGAACCTGTAAGGTCTTCGGGTACACCGAATCTGCCGAGAGGGGTGTGACCAAGAATCTTTTCACTACGGGGAGTAAGTGAGCCGTCTTCATTATAAAGCAAAGCCTTATTCTGATTGGTTGAGAAGAAACCGGGTGCGATTGCATTTACTCTGAGACCGACCTCTGAAAAATGAACTGCCATAAACTGAGTAAAGTTTGATATAGCTGCTTTAGCTGCAGAATAAGCAGGGATTTTGGTAAGGGGTTTGTATGAGTTCATTGATGAAATGTTGATAATTGTTGCATAGGGTTTACCAATCATATCCTTAGCAAAAACCTGTGTGGGGATAAGTGTTCCAAGGAAATTGAGGTTGAATACAAATTCAATGCCGCTTGGGTCAAGGTCAAAGAAGGTTTTAATTTCTTCACTTGTATTCTCAAGGTCGCACATCTGGAATTTTTCTTTTGTGGTGTTACCCTTGGGGTTATTGCCGCCTGCACCGTTCACAAGAAGGTCGCAGGTGCCGTAAGCTTCGAGGATTTCCTGACGAGCCTTTTCCATACTGTCTTTTTCAAGAACGTTGCAAGCAAAGCCCTTTGCTTCATATCCCTCTGCCTTGATTTCCTCTGCAACCTTTTTAGCTGCATCAAGTCTTAAATCGAGGATTGCAACCTTCATACCCTGTCGAGCAAGGTCCTTGGCAAAGCCGCCGCAGAGAACTCCGCCGCCGCCTGTAACAACAGCTACACGGCCTTTAAGATTTTCGTGATTATACATTTTTATTGCTCCTTTATTTTCTGAAAGTAACATCGTTTAAGTTTGCTTTTGTAAGGCAAACATCAAGTGCATCCGCGGCTGCATCAAATGCGGCACGGTTGGTGGGGTAGGTGTAGTCATCCTTTAACTGGTCTGCAGTACCACCTTCACCCTCAAGGTCTTTAAGACCCTCGAATACTTTAAGATGAGGTTCAAGCGTAAGGAAGTGGTCGCCCTCCTTGTCCTTGTGGAAACGCTCAAGGAGTTCAACAATGTGACCGTCACCAAGTCCTGCAGGACGAACCTTGCCACCCTCAAACATACAATCCTTTACATGGAAATAGTCGATGTAATCCTTAAGCATTTCGTAAGCGGGTAATATTTCCTGACCACACTGAATGAAGTTGGAGGGGTCAAATATGCCTTTGATTTTGCCGTCGAATGCTTTGTAAATCTCAAGACAACGGTCTGCAATATCACCGTATATATCCTTTTCGTTTTCGTGGCAACACCAGATGCCGTGCTCTAATGAGTATGTGCACATTTTATCAAGTCTTTCGAATACTTCGTCGCGGTATTCTGTGAGACTCTGTCCCTTTGTGAAAAAGAAACTGAACATTCTGATACGCTGTGTGCCGAGAATGTTTGCAACCTCAACACAGTTCTTGAAGTCCTCGAAGTGAGGTGCAAAATCGTCTGTGATTTCGATTTTACCGTAGTGTGAACCGATAGCGGAAACGCCGATGCCGTTGTCATCAAGGATCTTCTTAAGCTCCTTTGCTTGTTCAACGGTATAGAGAGAAATGTTACCGTGGTCAAGTCCGCGAGGCTCAATGTGTGTCATTTTGTGTGCCTTAAGGGCATCAATCTGTTCAAGAATTCCTCCACCTGCTTCATCAGCAAATGCAGAAAGATGAAATGTGGCTGCCATATTCAAAACTCCTTTAGTTTAAAAATGTGTTTTTGTTATTAACGATATACTTTGCACAAAGTCTGCAAAGCTCTGCTGAATCATAAAGCTCTGCAAACTGCACATCAGTTTTCTCGACGATGTTATAATCAATGGAAACGTCGCTGTCCTCGTCATACATACCATAAACCGCTTCAATGAGGGGTATGTATTTTTCAGCACCGATTGCGCGGAGTGCGTTGGGAATAACAGGAACGAGGGGAGCACCGTTGTTTTTGAAAAAGGTGGAAAGACTTGTCTTCGCATCTTCGTCAAAATATTCAAGAGCGTAAATGAATTTCTTTTCGTCAGGCATACTGTTGAAGGCCTCTGTCATATCCCTTTGATTTTCCAACATAACCTGTATGTTCATTGCAACTCCGTGAAGAAGCTCGATTTCTTCGGTTTCCTTGATTCTGTCTTCAGTAAGTACGGAAAATTTCTGTCTGAGTTCGTAATCACGCTTCCAGATAGCCGCCTCTTTTTTCAGTCTTTCGCGACGTGCTCTTGAAGCACCCATTGCCTTTATCCATGCAAATATTGCCAGAATAATCGCAATAACAAGTATTAACCAATAGTACCATTGAACTCCGAAAAGCATAATCAATCTCCGTTCTGTAATGATTTGTAAATGTCGCTCTTTTTAAGACCTGTCTTTTTGGCGATTTCCTTGGCGGCTTCATTTTTAGAAGCACCGCTTTTTACCAAATCTAATGCCATCTGTGTGGCGCTTTCGAGGGTGATTTCTTCTTCCTCGTCCTCAGGTTTGCCCTCTACAATAAGCACAAATTCGCCTTTGGGAGCAACCTGACTGTATTTTTCTGCCGCCTCAAAAAGGGTGGTGCGCTCGACATTTTCGTAAATCTTTGTAAGCTCCTTAACAAGAGCAATATTACGGTTTCCGAAATATTCCGCCATATCCTTGAGTGTGGCGGGTAATTTGTGGGGCGCTTCGTAGAAAATCATTGTGCGCTTTTCGGTTACAAGCTCTTCCAGATGACGACGTCTGTTCTGCTTCGTTACAGTGAGGAAGCCTTCAAAGGTGAATCTGCCTGATGGCATACCTGAAATAGCAAGTGCGGTAACAAAGGCACAGGGCCCGGGGACTGCACAAACCTTGATGCCGTTCTGATGACAGCGCAGTGTAAGGTCTTCGCCCGGGTCAGAGATAATAGGCATACCTGCATCGGAAACAAGGGCACAGTTTTCACCATTCAACAAACGCTCAATGATAACACCGCCTCGTTCGTTGCGGTTATGCTCGTAATAGCTTATCATCGGCTTTTTAATGCCGAAGTGATTTAAAAGCTTTATGGTAACACGGGTATCCTCGGCGGCAATGAAATCACATTCGTTCAAAACCTGAACGGCACGAGGGGAGAAGTCACCTAAATTGCCGATTGGTGTACCAACAACATATAAAATACCTGCCATTATAATACGTTTCCTTCGCTGTCAAAAAGTGGGAGCTTTTCAAGGTAAATGATATCGTCACGGTCAGCGGCTTCACCCTCAGCAAGAACTGTGAGAGAACCAACGTAATCAACCTCTGCCATTTTGATGAGTTTTTCAACGGCTTTAAGCGATTCACCTGTTGAAATAACATCGTCAACAATGATTACCTTTTTACCCTTCATTTGCTCTGCCTCGGCAGTGTCCAGGTAGAGGTGCTGTTCACCCTCTGTTGTGATGGAGTTTACAACAACATCAAATACGCCTGTCATATAAAGTTTGGGCTTTTTACGTGCAACAAAATATTTTTTACCGCTCTGGCGTGACATTTCGTGTGCAAGGGGAATACCCTTAGCCTCTGCGGTGATTATGTAATCAAATTCGGGAGCCTTTTTAAGCAGCTCTTCGGCACAGGCAACAGTAAGCTCTGCATCGCCGAACATAACGAAAGCACCAATCTGAAGCTTGTCGTTAAGGGGGCAAAGTGGCAGATTTCTGTCAAGACCTGCTATTTTCATTGAATGGAACATAAAAATCTCTCCTTCAAGAACATTATATAACAGTGTAATTATATAAGAAGTATAATATAAAAGTCAAGAATAAGAATTGAAAGAGTCGTACAATTATAGTATAATATAAAATAATAAAAACATAACCTGAAGGTGATTATATGCACGTACCAAAATGCGAAACAAATGAAATGGAAATACTTTCTTTTTCCGAGGCTCTTGCAGGAGAGCAGGAGGGTTCTTTTGAGTATGACAGGGAAAAGTGGCTTTATGTCCCTAATGCTTATACGGAGTATCGTTATATTTTAGGCACAAAGGGAGTAAATCCCTTGATTTGTATAGGCATCAACCCATCGACAGCAAAGCCTGATGACCTTGATAATACTCTCAAATCCGTTGAGAGAACTGCCGAATTCAATGGTTATGACAGTTTTATTATGTTTAACGTGTATGCGCAGAGAGCTACTAATCCCAAGGATATGGACGGGTGCTTCAATGAGTTTTTACATAATGAAAATATGAACGCGTTCCGCTATGTGATGGAGTCTTATGGTGATGGCAACAGACCTGCTGTATGGGCTGCCTGGGGCACTATAATTGAGAAAAGACCTTATCTTCTCAGATGTGTTGCGGATATGGTTGAAATCGGTAATGAGTACGGTGCCCAGTGGTTTACCGTGGGCAAACGCTCTGTTAAAGGTCATCCTCATCATCCGTTATACCTTAAAAACGGCACACCCACAGAAGAATTTGATGTTTCTCAATATCTTAACACTTTAATACTTTAATATATTGACATTGTTCGTGTGTTTGTGCTATAATTCAAAAGATTTTTATATTTGACAGGCTATGACGAGAACAAGTAGCATTTTTCTGCAAAATAAGAGAGTTGCCGTTTGGTGAGAGGCGCGTGCGCAGAACCTTGTGAATACATCTCTGAGCCTCACACCGAAGGGATATTCCTTGTAGGCTGTGACGGGTGCGCCCGTTAAAGCGTCTGAGTTTCATACTCTTTAAGGTGCAGTGTGTGAGCACTGCGCGAATAAAGGTGGTAACACGGGTTATGCTCGTCCTTTGGTCTCAAGGGTCGGGTTTTTTATTTTATTAAGTAAAGGATGAATGTTATGCCAATTACAGAATTTTTGGTACATAACGCAAAAAATTATAAGGAAGAGGTTGCGCTCGTTGAGATTAACCCTGAGATTCAGGAGAAAAGTCGCAAAACATGGCGTGAATACGAGCTTATCCAGCCCAATCCCTCAAATGCAGGTCGTACACAGCTTACATGGGGTGAGTTTGATAAACGCGCAAATCGCTTTGCAAACCTGCTCCTTTCAAGAGGTGTGAAGAAGGGTGACAGAGTAGCCATTCTTCTTATGAACAGTATTGAGTGGTTGCCCGTTTACTTCGGCATACTCAAGACAGGTGCTCTTGCAGTTCCGCTCAACTATCGATATACTGCAGAGGAAATTAAATATTGTCTCAAGCTTTCTGACAGCTCTGTTCTCGTTTTCGGACCTGAATTCACAGGCCGTGTAGAGGAGATTTGCGACAGAATCCCCGATATTAAATACAACTTCTATGTTGGTGAGGATTGTCCCACATTTGCAGAGAGCTATGACAGACTTGTTACATATTGCTCATCGCATGACCCTGCAATTCAGATTACAGATGACGATGATGCAGCTGTGTATTTCTCATCAGGCACAACGGGTTTCCCCAAGGCTATTCTTCATGCTCACAGAAGTCTCGTTCATGCTGCCAAAACTGAACAGGCACACCACTCTCAGGGCAGGGATGATGTTTTCCTTTGTATCCCGCCTCTTTACCATACAGGCGCAAAGATGCACTGGTTCGGTTCACTTGTTGCAGGTAGCAAGGCAGTAATCCTTAAGGGCACCAAGCCCAAGTGGATTATTGAATCTGCAAGTCGCGAGAAATGTACAATCGTGTGGCTTCTTGTTCCGTGGGCACAGGATATCCTCGATGCTATTGACAGCGGTGAAATCGATTTGAGTGAATATGAATTGGCACAGTGGAGACTTATGCACATCGGTGCACAGCCTGTTCCTCCAAGCCTTATCAAGCGTTGGCTCAATATATTCCCTCATCATAAATATGACACAAATTATGGTCTTAGTGAGTCTATCGGACCAGGTTGTGTACATCTTGGTGTTGATAATGTTCACAAGGTTGGTGCAATCGGTAAAGCAGGTTACGGCTGGGAAGTTAAAATCGTTGATGAGCACGGTGAAATCGTTCCTCGTGGTGAGGTTGGTGAACTTGCAGTCAAGGGTCCCGGTGTTATGATTTGCTACTATAAGGATGAAAAGGCAACTAATGATGTTCTTCGTGACGGTTGGCTCTTTACAGGTGATATGGCGCAGGAGGATGAAGATGGCTTCATTTATCTTGTTGACCGTAAGAAGGATGTTATCATCAGTGGTGGTGAGAACCTTTATCCCGTACAGATTGAGGACTTCATCCGTAAGCATGATGCAGTAAAGGACGTTGCGGTTATCGGTCTTCCTGATGCTCGTCTTGGTGAGATTGCAGCGGCAATTATCGAGGTTAAAGAGGGCTATACCCTCACTGAGGAGGATGTGAACGACTTCTGCTATGACCTTCCCCGATATAAGCGTCCCAGAAGGGTTATTCTTGCAGATGTTCCACGTAACCCAACAGGTAAAATTGAAAAACCGAAGCTTCGTGAAATTTACTGTGGTGAAAGTCTTGTTGCATCACAGAATGAAATAAAAAATAATTAAGAGGTCAATGATATGAAAGAACTTTTATTGGGTAATGATGCGGTAGCACGCGGTCTTTATGAGGCAGGGTGCAGAGTAGCGTCAAGCTATCCCGGTACACCTAGTACAGAGGTTACTGAGTGTATCTCAAAATATGAAGAAATTACAAGCGAATGGGCACCTAATGAGAAGGTTGCCTGTGAGGTGGCATTTGGTGCCGCAGTTGCAGGTGCTCGTTCATTCTGTGCTATGAAGCACGTTGGTCTTAACGTTGCGGCAGACCCGCTTTTCACATCATCATATACAGGTGTAAATGCAGGTATGGTAATCGTAGTTGCTGATGACCCCGGTATGCACTCATCACAGAATGAGCAGGACAGCCGTCACTATGCACAGGCTTCCAAGATTATGATGCTTGAACCCGCTGATTCTGACGAATGCCTCAAGTATTCAAAACTTGCATTCGATTTGTCAGAGAAGTTTGATACACCTGTTCTTCTCAGACTCACTACACGAGTTTCTCACTCAAGAAGCCTTGCAGAGCTTGGTGACAGAGTTGATAACGGACTCAAAGAGTATGAAAAGAATCCTCAGAAGTATGTTATGGTTCCTGCAAATGCAAAGGTTAAGCACGTTGTAGTTGAACAGCGTATTCTCGACCAGATTGAATATCTCGAAACAGAAGCAGTTGAAAGCGGTCTTAACTCCGTTGAATATAACGACAAGAAAATCGGTGTTATTACAGCAGGTATCTGCTATGAATATGCAAAAGAGGCTCTTGGTGACAAGGCATCTTACCTCAAATTAGGTTGTGTATATCCTCTCCCTGAAAAGCTTATCAAGGATTTCTGCGCAGAATGTGACACAGTTTACGTTCTTGAGGAGCTTGATGATTATATCGAAACTCATTGCCGAAAAATTGGTGTTGATGTTATCGGTAAGAGTGCATTCACACTTCAGGGTGAATATTCACAGGGTCTCATCAGAAAAGTAATTCTCGGTGAAACAAGCTCTTCACTTAAGGCTGATGTTGAAATCCCCGCAAGACCTCCCGTGCTTTGCGCAGGTTGTCCCCACAGAGGCTTGTTCTATGCGCTCAAAAAACTCAATGTTACTGTTAGCGGTGATATTGGTTGTTATACTCTTGGTGCATCAAAACCCCTCGGTATGATTGATACAGTTCTTTGTATGGGTGGCAGTGTTTCAGGTCTTCACGGCAGAAATCTTGCAAACCCCGATAAGGCAAACAAGAGCGTTGCAGTTATCGGTGACTCAACATTCATTCACTCAGGTGTTACAGGTCTTATTGATATTGCATACAACAACAGTAACTCTGTTACCATTATTCTTGATAACAGTATTACAGGTATGACAGGTCATCAGCAGAACCCCACCACAGGCTATAACATCAAGGGTGAGCCTGCAGCGGCAGTGTGCCTCGAAAAGCTTTGTGAAGCAGTTGGCATCAATAATGTTTTCGTTGTTGACCCATATAACCTTGATGAGTGTTATACAACAATCGGTGAGGCGCTTTCACTCAATGCACCTGCGGTTGTTATTTCAAGAAGACCTTGTGCACTTCTTAAAACGGTTAAGCACAATCCACCGCTTAAGGTTAACAAGGATAAGTGCAAATCCTGTAAGATGTGTATGAAAATTGGTTGTCCTGCTATCAGTATGAAGGACGGCAAAGCAGAAATTGACTTTACACAGTGTCTGGGTTGCAATGTTTGTTCACAACTTTGCAAATTCGGTGCTATTGAATAAGAAAGGGGAGTGTACATAATGAATAAATCAATTATGATTGTCGGTGTAGGCGGTCAGGGTACTTTGCTTGCAAGCCGAATTTTAGGTAGCGCGCTCCTTTCAAAGGGCTATGACGTTAAGGTTTCCGAGGTTCACGGAATGAGTCAGCGTGGCGGCTCTGTTGTTACCTATGTCAAGTATGGTGAAAAGGTTTATTCACCTGTTATCGGTGAGGGTGAGGCGGATCTTATCCTTGCTTTTGAACAGCTTGAGGCAGCAAGATGGCTCTCTTGTCTTAAACCCGACGGCAAGGTTATTGTAAACACACAGAAGATTGACCCTATGTCAGTTGTTATCGGTGACAGTCAGTACCCCGAAGGTGTTCTCGACGCGGTAAGGAATGCAGGTGCAGAGGTTCACGAGCTTGATGCACTTCCTCTTGCAGTTGAGGCGGGTTCAGCAAAGGCGGTAAACGTTGTTCTCATTGGCGCAATGGCTAAAAATACCGATATTGATAAGGAAGTTTGGCTCGACGCTCTTAAGGCTTGCGTGCCTCCTAAATTCCTTGAGCTTAACCTTAAAGCCTTTGAACTTGGCTATTCAAAATAAAATAAATAAAATGCATCTTAAATCTGTGGATTTAAGATGCATTTTTGTTAATTTTTGTTGTATTTTTCGTTGACAAAATAGACTCTTTGTACTAAAATAGAGTATGTAGTATTATACTCAGTATAGGTGTAATATTTTATTGCTAAATATAGCAAGTTCTTATCGAAAGGGTGTTTTTTTTGAAAAAGTCAAAAATTCTCTCGCTCCTCTTATCTGTACTGATGATTGTAAGCAGCATTTCCTGCCTTACAGTTGTTTCATCAGCTGCAGTTGTTGACGGTGGCTATGAGTATGACGAAAACGATGTTGTTACATCAACTTATTGGGAATTGGATGATAAAGGTGTTCTTACCATCTATAAAGATTCTACTCCCACATGGTTAGACCATAAGGATGATATCAAAAAGGTAGTTCTTGAAGCTGGTGTTACAACAATTCCTGTTGGTGCATTCTATGGCTGTGTAAATCTTGAATCAATTGATACAACCAAAGCAGACAATGATCTTATTACTATTGGTAGTTCAGCATTTGTTGGTTGTTATTCACTTGACTCTTTCTCAACCGGTGCTTGGCTTGAGATTATTGGTGCCGGTGCATTTCAGGGTTCAGGCGTTGAAGTAATTGATATTGCATTTGTTAATGAACTTCCTGACTCTGCTTTCTATAATTGTGACAATCTTAAAGAAGTTTACATCGGTGGTGGACTTCTTGAAGTAGGCGGAAGCGTTTTCAAAGGTTGTGATAATCTTGAGAAAGTATGGTTCGGCAATGGTATATATAATATAGGTGATTCAATGTTTGAGGATTGCAAATCACTCACAATATTTGATTTCCCGAACAGTTTGCAGACAATTGGCGAACTTGCATTTGATGATTGTGTAAGTCTTACAGAAATTGTTCTTCCTGATGGTGTTACTGAGGTTGGCAGATATGCATTCCATAACTGCTCAGCTGTAACTAATGCATATATTGGACATTATGCCGAGATCATTGGCGAGTATGCATTCTATGGCTGTTCATCATTAGAGAGTGTTGAAATTGCTTGTGCGATGAGAGTTATTCCTGAGGGTATGTTTATGGATTGTGCAGCACTTACAACACTTGATATTGAACCAAGTGCTGAAACAATTGGTGCAAATGCATTCAAGAACTGCACAAGCATTACATCTTTCGATATCCCTGTAACTGCCACAATGATTGGTGCTTCTGCATTTGATAATACAGGACTTACTGAAATTACTATTCCTTTTGGTGTTGTAGATATCGGTGCAGGTGCATTCACAAATTGTGATGACCTTGCAAAAATCATTGTTGATACTAAGAACCCCGACTACGCAAGTATTGATGGAGCTCTTTATGACATTGCCCTCGATATCTTGATTAACTGCCCTGCAGGTAAGACTGGTACATATAAAGTTTACGAAGGTACAACAACTATTTTAGATGATGCTTTTATCGGATGCGACAAACTTGAGGTTGTTGAAATTCCTGATAGTGTTGAGTCAATTGCAAACAATGCATTTAACGGTTGTGCAGATGACCTCGTTATCAAGGCAGGTTGTGCATCAACAGCAGCAGAGTATGCTAAAAAGCGTAGCATTGATTTCGAAGCAATTCACTCTGACGAAACAAAGTGGGTAGTAACACTTGATCCCACCTGTGTTGATGCAGGCGAGAAGTCACGCGTTTGTTCACTTTGTGGATATGCATTTGAAGATGTTGAGGTTACAGCACTTGGTCATCAGTATGATTCAGGTGTAGTAACAAAGAAGGCAACCTGTGAAGATGATGGCGTTGTTACATTTACTTGTGTGCGTGAGGGTTGCGGTGACTTCTATACAGAAGTGCTTCCCAAAACAGAGCACAGATATGATATGGGCACAGTAATCATTAACCCTGATTGTGAAAATGAGGGTACAAAGAGATTCACTTGCCAGAATGATGGTTGCTACGATTATTATGATATTCCTCTCAAGGCATTAAATCATTCATACGATAACGGTGTTGTTACTACTTCCGCTACTTGCGAAGCAGACGGTGTTATGACATTCACATGTACACGTACAGATTGCGGTGACTCTTACACAGAGACTATCCCTGCAATTGGTCACGCTTATGATAACGGTGTTGTTACAACAGCTGCTACTTGTGAAGCTGATGGTGTTATGACATATACCTGTGCAAATTGCAGTGACTCATATACAGAGGTTATTCCTGCAATCGGTCACAACTATGTTGAGTCAGTTGTTAAGCCTGCAACTTGCGTTGAAAAAGGTAAAAACAGATTTACTTGTGCAAACTGTAACGATTCTTATGATGTTGAAACAACAGGTGAGCATAAGCTTTATGAATCAAATGTAACAGTTAAGCCTACTTGTACAGAGGAAGGCAAAACAGGTAAGATGTGTGCTATCTGTAAAAAGTTCGTCGGTGCTGTTGATACAGTTCCTGCATTAGGCCATAATTACAACAATGGTACTTGCGGTACATGCGGTGATAAGGACCCTGACTATAAGGTTGTTCGTCCCTCAACACCCAAGATGAAGCTTATCAGAAACGAAGTTAAGGGTATTACAGTTACCTGGACAGCAGTTGACGGTGCAAAGTCATATAGAGTGTATCGTCGTGGTGCCGGTGACAAGTATTGGACATATATCGGTTCAGTTAGTACAAACGCTTGTCTTGATACAAAGGCTACAACAGGCAATTATTGGAGATATACAGTAAGAGCTGTCAGCGAAGCAGGTCTTTACAGTGGTTATGAAAACGGTATTTACATCAAGCGTGTTGATACACCCTCTATGAAGACTATTGCTAACACATCAAACGGTATCAAGGTTACTTGGAGTGCAGTAAGCAATGCCAAGGAATACAGAGTATATCGTCGTGGTGCAGGTGGTACATGGGTATATCTCGGTATTACAACAAGCACAAGCTATGTTGATACTGCAGTAAAGAATGCTCATGGTCAGTACTACAGATATACTGTAAGAGCAGTTGATGGTTACTACAGCAACTTCGAAAGCGGTATTTATATCAAACGTGCATAATTGTTAAATTAAATCAACACTCTGCAGGGAACTGCAGAGTGTTTTTTTATCGTCACCATTCATATATTGTACATATAATGTAATGGTGATGGTATGGTTAAATTTTATTTTAAACCTCGTTTCAAAAGACCGCCACCTGTTAAGGCACGGCGGTTGTTTTACAAGAAGGGAGCGCAAACATTACTTTTTCGTGTGGCTTGTGTAATTCTTGTGATGTCGATTATAACTGTTATTATGGATTTGAAAATGCGACCCATTATTGAAACCGTTGGGGGAAGTGCATTGAAAAATACGTTGTCAAATGTACTTGATGGCGCGGTGAATGATATGGTAGATGATTTGGGTGTCCGATATGATGATATGGTAGATATCCAAAAGGATGAAAAGGGTACAATTACAGCAATAACCCTCAACAGTACATATATCAACGGCTATAAAACCGAACTGTCTGACGGTTGCTCTGACAGACTTGGCGACTTCACGGAAACAACAGTACCAATTCCTTTGGGTTCGCTTATCGGTGGTTCATTTTTTAACGGAAAAGGATTTTGCATAGATGTGGATGCAACAATTTACGGATTTGCGGTAACAGACGTTGTATCGGAGTTTGAAAGTGCAGGTATCAACCAAACCCGACACAGAATTTATCTGAATGTTCAGGCATCAGCCCACGCTTATATGGGGCTTTGTCACCTTAATGAGAGTGTTGATGAAACGATAATTCTTGTGGAAACTATAATTGTGGGTGAGGTGCCACAGTCATATTATATCAGAGATAAGTAAACCCGTTGTAGCATTCACTACAACGGGTGGATTTTTATTCTTTTATGAATTTGTCCATGAGCTCATAGCCAACCTCAATATAATTGCCGGTTGCCTTTGCAGTAGCCTCGGTAAAGCTTTCAATACCGTTGTCAGCTTCCTTTGATTTCTGGTAAATCATAAAGGGTACAGGGTCGCTGGCGTGTGTCATTGTAACAATGGGTGTGGGGTGGTCAGGGAGCACCATAATCTTGTAATCATCGTATTCGTCAAGGGCGGGGAGAAGCTTACCAAGGATTTTTTCGTCGATAATCTCGATTGCTTTCACCTTGTTTTCAGGCTCGTTTCTGTGGCCACACTCATCGGGTGCCTCAAGATGTATGTAAACAAAGTCTTTTGTTTTTAATTCTTCAATGGCACAGCTTGCTTTGCCGTCAAAGTTAGTGTCAAGGTAGCCTGTTGCACCCTCTACTTCGGGAGAGCCCATACCGGCGCATTTAGCAATACCCTTGAGCAAGTCTACTGCTGAGATAATTGTGCCGTCAACACCATATTTTGCCTTGAAATCGGGGAGAGAAGGTTTTGTGCCCTCACCCCAAAGCCAGATTGAGTTTGCAGGGCGTTTGCCCTCGGCAATTCTACGCTTGTTAACGGGGTGCTCCATAAGGAAGTCGTAGCTCTCTTTCATCATACCGATAAGCTCTTTTGCATTGCCACTCTTTGAGAGGTATTCACCGATTACCTTACCTGAAATATCGTGAGGAGGAGTCATATTGCCAAGCTCGAGTGTGCCGTTGTGCCACACAAGGCAGTGACGGTATGCAACACCACTATAAAATGCAAAAATATCGTTGCCGAAATGTTCCTGAACACTCTTGATAATTTCGGTAGCATCTGCGGTGGAAATGTCACCTGCGCTATAATCGACCATTGTCTTGTCTTCATAATTCTCTTCGTCGGAGAGTGTAACAAGATTGCAACGGAAGATAATGTCGGAGTCAAGCATATTAACACCGATACTTACCGCCTCGAGGGGTGAACGACCTGTGTAACACTCGTGAGGATTGTAACCAAGAACACTCATATTGGCAATGTCACTACCGGGCTTAAG
>JAZRFZ010000101.1:0-13224 GCA_045643925.1 Acutalibacteraceae bacterium
ACTTTAAATTAAAAAGCGGTATAATTGAGGATAGAGAGTTTTTAACTTTTGAATAACCATAAAGGAGAATTTATGATGAAAAAAACTTTGTCTATGGTTTTGGCACTCGTAATGTTATTGAGTACCATTTCCTGCCTCGGCGTTACAGCTTCTGCTGCAGCTGACGGCATCAAGTACTTCACCATGGAGTTCATCTGGCTTGAGGTCGGTGAGGACTTTGTTATTAACAAAGAACTCGAAATTGATTATGCAAGCGAGATATCTTACAAGGAGCAGTGTGAAGATTACCTTTATACTAAGGGTAATGTTTTAACAATGTACACCACAGATGGCGATAAGGTTGCTTACGAATGCGACGGCGAGGGTGTTTACGTTGAAAAGAATAATACTGATGGCGATATCCTTGCAATGATCGCTGAGTTCCTTGGTCTTGGTTCAGACGGCAGAAAGTTATATAAGGATGATGTCTACATTGGCGACGTTAATATCAACGGTGATGATGACGACTATTTCACAGTTAAGCTCACAAGCGGTCTTACCTGTGAGGTTTACGTTGACCTCGTTGGTTACCCTGTAAACTTCCCTGTTTCAATCGAGTATATTCCTGCTGTTGATTTAACAGTTGTTGAGAATTGCTGTGGTTTTGCTGTTGGTTCAGATTTCATCTATAACGATGTTAAAATCAATCATCTTGGTGACAGACTTGTCCTTGATTACATTGGTCAGCCTGATGTTGAGTATGTTTTCGAAGACGGCAATTACTATGATGTTGATTACAATGCAATCCCTGGTGAGTTGAAATTCCACAAAATTGCATCTATCGGTTTGCAGCAAGAAAGTTTATGGACACCCGATTCAGATAACGCAGCTGTTGTTGTTTATGTTGAGGATGACCAGTCTGTAAACGCAATCGTTCCCGTTAAGGTTGTTAAGAGTGATGTAAAGTCAATTACATATGTCGCAAACACAGCACTTGAGGTTCTTGAAAATTCCTGCGGTGAGTGGGATGAATACTTCATTTACGATTTAGAGCACTTCAAAAAAATTGAAGGTAATCAGATTGTTGTTGAATACGTTGATGGTGCGAAGGTTACCTTCACATCTGATGCAAATGGCGTGTTCAAGGCAAAGGACGGTTCTTTGATTGATGCTGATCACCTTTATTGGAAAGATAAACAGGCAGTAAATGCTTGGACACTTGATGACGGTGGAGTTATTACAATTTCTTACCGTGGTGCACAAACTCAGGTTAATGTTGCTGTTGTTGAAAATCCAGTTGCATCTGTTGAATATAGCTCACCCGAAATCCTCAAGGTTAGAGAGGGTGTTGATGGTGAATGGTACACCAACAGAGATGGTGACAAGGATTTCTACTATGCTTGTGACAATGCATTCTATGTAAAAGGTTCTGCATTCACAGTTAACTATAAGGATGGCACAAGCTCTGTTTACAATTATGTAAGCGGTACAACCTTCAAGAATGACAAGGGCGAAGTTTTTGATATCGACCACGTTAAGGTTTCTGCTTATTCACAGGATAGCAAGGCTTGGGAAATCAACAATGTATATGATTTCCAGATTACATATCTTGGTGTAGCTTGTGATATTCCTGTTAAAGCTATCCCTGCAAAGGTTCCCGCAACTCCCAAGACAAGCGCTTCAAATGTAGCAAATGGTATCAAGGTTACTTGGAACACATTGCTTGAAGCAGAGTCTTACAACGTTTACAGACGTGCTTCTGGTGAGAAGTCATGGACTCTCATTGCAAATGTAGAGGGTGGCACATATCTTGACAAGAATGTTAAGAACGGTACATATTACAGATATACTGTAAGAGCAAAGAATGACAACGGCCTTAGCAAGGTTGATGTTAATGGTGCACTTCTTAAGTGTGTTGCAACACCTGTTATGGACAGAATCATCAATGCAACAACAGGTATTTATATTGACTGGGCAAAGGTTCCCGGTGCAACTCATTACAGAGTTTACCGTCGTGCAGCAGGTGAAGGCTATTGGAAGTATATGGGTCAGACCAGAAATCTCTGGTGGGTTGACAGAGGCCTTGCAAATGCAAACGGTGGCTACTATAGATACACAGTAAGAGCTGTTTCAAGAGTAAACGGTGTTGATACATACAGTGGTTATGATGCAGACGGACTTCTTATCAAGCGTCTTGCTAATCCCATGGTTAAGAGTGCAACTGATTGTGCAACAGGTATCGAAATCAAGTGGAAGATGGTTGCAGGTACAACAGGCTACTACGTATATCGTAAGGTTGTTGGTGCACCCGACACAACTTGGGTTTGCCTTGGTTCAGCAGCAGGTGTAAGAACTACATCATTCATTGATACAACTGCACAGGCTGGTGTTTCATATCAGTACACAGTAAGATCTTGCTGGGGCAAGACATTGAGCTCATATAATGAGGGTGTTATCTACGGTGCACCTGATATGCCCGAGCTTAAGACAATCACTAACACAACAGAGGGTGTTAAGGTTACTTGGGACAAGGCTGCAAGAGCAAATGCTTACAGAGTATATCGTCGTACAGTAGGCGGTTCTTGGGTATTCCTCGGAACAACAACTGAGACATCATACCTTGATAAGGCAGCTCCCAACGGTGCTTATGTTGCTTATACTGTAAAAGCTGTAAACAAGCTTGGTTTAAGCTCATGTAATACACAGGGTCTCCTTACAAAGTATGTTGCTACACCCAAGCTTACATCAGCTACATACAATGCAAATGCACGCGCTGTTACAGTTAAGTGGGGCGCAGTAGCAGGTGCGACAGAGTATCATGTATACCGTCGTGTAGCAGGTGGTTCATGGGTTCTTATTGATTCAACAAATGCAAACTATTTCGTTGATAAAGAAGTTAGCGCAAATGGTTACTATGTATATACAGTAAGAGCTGTTAATGACTGGCGCAGTGCTTACGAGTCAGGTATTGCAGTTGAAACTGTTGCAAAAACAGACAAGTTTTAAGTAATTCAAAAGTTATTAAACCCACCGTCGTTTGACGGTGGGTTTTTGCTAAATAAAATGCTTTGAGTAAAAAACTCAAAGCATTTTTTAGTTTATTTTGTTTTATAAAGCTCTACAATAATGTCAGCGCATCTTTCAATCCCAAGTGATGAAGTGCTGAGTGTTATGTCGTAGTTTCTGAGGTCGCCCCATTTCTGGTCAGTGTATAGCTGATAATAGGCGGCACGTCGTATGTCTTTTTCTTTGAGTCTGCGCTCAGGGGTCTGATCACTTTCACCATATTGCTCAACAATTCTTTTGGCCTTATCGTCGGGGTCAGCGTGAATAAACACTCTTATGCAGTCGGATGTTTCCTTGAGAATGAAGTCTGCACAACGACCAACGATAACACAATTACCCTTGTTAGCAACCTCAACGATTGCTTTGAGTTGTGCAACCCATAATTTATCCTGGATGGAGTTTCCGTAATAGTCCTTGCCACCAAAGGCGCTCATAAACCAATTACCGCGGGAGGCATGTTCACTACGGTCTGCAACAAAATCCTCACAGTAACCGCTTTCTTGTGCGATTTTCTGGATTATTTCCTGATCGTAGCAGGGGATACTAAGTTTTTCTGCAACTAATTTGCCAACTGTTCTTCCGCCACTGCCGAATTCACGGCTTATAGTTATTATTCTGTTGCTCATAGTTAAGCCTCCTTTGTGCTTTATTGATTAAATTATAATATAGTATATATACTTGTGTCAATTACAGTAAGGTTACAGTAATATGATTTTTACAGTATTTTCTTCAGTGCCACGTGGGGGTGGTTTTCTTCCAGGTAAACATCACCATATTGTGTGTAACCAAGTTTCTTATAAAAATCAGCAACCTGAATCTGTCCTGAAATGAATACTTCTTTGCCACCCAACTCTTGTATAACTTTTTCTGCCTCGGTGACAATCAGTGCACCGAGTCCCTCACCGCGACGATGCTTCACAACTGCAATTCTTCCCACATGATGACAATTAACCTCATCATCCCAATAGAGTCTGCAAGTACCGATTGCATCGTTACCGTCATATATTACTATTGTTTTAGCAATATTATCATTGTCATCATATTCCTTTTCAAAGCCCTGCTCCTGCAAAAACACTGTTTCGCGTATATATCTTGCCTCCGGAACAACTTCGTCATAAATTACTGTCTTCATATAATTCTCCTAATCTGATTTATGCTTTAATTATATTTTTAAATTTCAAATCCGTCAAGAAAATTATGAAAGATAATAAACACAAGCCTTGCGATCATGTTGTTGACCGCAAAGCTTGTTTTGGGGGATAATGTATAGGAGGATGTATTCCGGATATAGTGTTATTTGTTATAAATATCTGCAAGAATTTCGGCACATTTTTCAATTCCGAGAGTTGATGTGCTCAGGACAATGTCATAGTTCCTGATGTCTCCCCATTTGCGGTCGGTGTAGAACTGATAGTATGCGCCACGGCGTTTGTCTTTATCGCGAAGCCTTCTTTCGGGAGCAATGTCGCTTTCACCATACTGCTCGACGATGCGCTTTGCACGGCAAGGAATATCTGCTCTTATGAATACCTTAAGGCACTCCGGATTATCCCTGAGGATATAGTCTGCACATCTGCCCACTATAACACAGGGGCCTTTGTTTGCAAGTTCCATAATAATCTTGCGCTGTGCAAACCATATATCGTCCTGTAAGGAGTGACCATAGTAATCTCTGTCTGCAAAGGCATTTGCGAACCAATTGCCGTGTGTTGCATATTCACCGCGCTCTGCAATGAACTCTTCACATAAACCGCTTTCTTCTGCGATTTTCTGAATCAAATCGTGGTCGTAGCAAGGGATACCCAACTTGTCGGCAACAAGTTTGCCCACGGTTCTTCCTCCGCTACCGAATTCACGGCTGATAGCAATAATTTTGTTATTCATATAGTTCGCCTCCTTGAAAAGTATATTCTTTTCATTTGTATTATATCATAAACCTAAAACAATGTCAAATATTTAACGAAGTTTTGTGGGCTTGTTGACATTGATTCAATAAAATAATATAATTAGTATAGTATCAAAATCATATTTAGTTGAGGTGTGGTTATGAATAGCGTTTTTGAGAATATCTACACTCGTCGTAGTTACAGGAGTTATAAGCCTGACCCTGTACCGGCAGATTTGCTTGAAAAGATTGTGACCGCAGGCACTTATGCTGCTACTGGTATGAATAAGCAGTCACCTGTTATTATTGCTGTTACTAATAAAGAGGTGAGGGATAGTCTCTCTCGCATAAATGCATCCATAATGGGGCGTGAGGACGGCTCTGACCCGTTTTATGGTGCACCAGTGGTAATTATCGTTCTTGCACAGAAATGCGTTTCTACACATGTTTATGACGGTAGTCTTGTGTTAGGCAATATGATGCTTGCGGCACATGAGTGCGGTCTTGGTAGTTGTTGGATTCACCGCGCAAAAGAGGAGTTTGAACTTCCTGAGTGTAAAGCAATTTTGAAATCTCTTGGTATCAAGGGGGAGTACGAGGGAATCGGTCACCTTGTTGTCGGCTATCCTGATGGAGAGATACCCCAGGTAAAACCACGAAAAGAAGATTATATTTATTTTATAGATTAGAGTGGGTAAAGTGTATCCGAACCAGATTTTGGGATAGTCTTTTCCACTCATATTTCGTTAAAATACTCGCCAATCCGTCAGGATTAGCTGCGTTTTTGCCTCATCTGAGCGAAAAATACGTAATCACAAAATTCTTCGACCTTAAATGGATGAGGGTTCGAGGAATTTTGTTCGTATTTGACTGCAGATAGGCTGGCGCCTTTCAAAGGCAAATCGGGCAAAAGTACTGAAGCTTAGCCATTTAAGGCTGATTCGAATACACTTTACCCACTCCAAAAAACTACTCCTCAGGGAGTAGTTTTTTTATCCTTTTATACTGTCTATGGCACTCTTTTCAAGTCTTGAAACCTGCGCTTGAGATATTCCGATTTCTTCTGCAACCTCAGTTTGTGTCATTCCTCGCATAAACCTCATTGACAGTATTTTCTTTTCTCTTTGTGGTAAGTTTATGCTTGCTTCCTTCATTGAGATTTCATCAATCCAGTCACCGTCACTTTCATCTGTGCCCAGCTGATCCATTAAGAATATTGTATCGCCTCCGTTTGAATACACAGGCTCATAAAATGATACGGGATCAACTATCGCTTCAAGTGCAATAACAATTTCACTTTTCTTTCTTCCCATTGCCTTGGCAATTTCTTCTACTGTGGGATCTCGGTTCAGCTCATTGGAAAGCTGTTCACGGGTCTGCATTGCGTGATATGCAGTATCTCGCATTGAACGGCTAACTCTTACAGGGTTGTTATCACGCAGATGACGACGTACCTCTCCGATAATCATTGGTACCGCATAGGTGGAAAACCTTACGTCGTGCCCTGTGTCAAAATTGTCGATTGCCTTCATAAGACCAATACATCCCACTTGGAATAGGTCGTCGGGATTTTCTCCTCTGTTTGCAAATCTTTGTATAACACTGAGCACAAGCCGTAGATTACCTGTAATCAATTTTTCGCGGGCGCGTGTGTCTCCGCCCTTTGCTTTTATCAGTAACTCTGTTTTTTCATCCTCTGACAGTATTTTAAGCTTTGAGGTATCGATACCGCATATTTCAACCTTGTTGTAGTACATCCGAACACTCCTTTTGATTTCTAAAAGGAGTATTGCCTGTTTTTGCTATTGTAAACAAATTTTAAATTTCCAATTTTTAATTGGCTTCCCTTGACATTTGAGGTATCTATGGTATAATATTTTCAACAATATTTTTTCAGGAGGATTATCATGAAAAAGGTTTTAAAGGTTATCGGTATCATTGCAGCTATTGCAGCAGCCGCAGCAGCAATTTATGTTATTATTTCAAAGATTAAGGCTAAAAATGCTCCTCAGGGTTATGATGAGGATAACTACGTTTCATGTTCTTGCCTTGATGAGGATTTCATCAGCGAAACAGTTGCAGAATAATTTAGGTTTTCTAAACCCTGTTGGTACTCCAACAGGGTTATTTTTTTCATAAAATCACTTTTTTGTCAGATAATATTACCAAATAAATTTTTTGGAGCGATTTTATGATTTATCTCAAAGCTTTTGTAATAGGTGGACTTGTGTGTGTTATTGGACAGATTCTTATGGATAAAACAAAACTGACACCCGGTAGAATCCTTGTGCTTTACGTTGTTGCGGGTGTTGTACTCGGAGCATTTGGGGTTTTTGCACCACTCAGAGATTTTGCAGGCTCAGGTGTTACCGTGCCCTTACTTGGCTTTGGTGCCGCCCTCGTTGAGGGAACGAAGGAAATAATTGATAAAGATGGTGCAATGGGTATCCTTACAGGACCCTTGAGCGCAGGTGCAGGAGGAATTTCTGCTGCTGTAATTTCAGGCCTTATTATGTCTTGTATCACAAAGCCTGGGGCAAAGTGATTTGACAAAAATATATAAATGTAATAATATTTATCGTATTGAACGTATGGGGGGCTATTATGAAAAAGTATATTGCACTTTTGTGTGCTTTTATAGTAGTGTTTTCATCGGTGACCACAGTTGCCTTTGCAGAAAATGATGATACAGAGAATGGTGCTACGAGTAATGTCGAACAGACCACAACCGTGGAGTCGACCGAAGGTACAACAGATGAATCGACAAAATCTACTACTGCAGAATCAACCGAAAGTACAACTGCAGAACCCACAACGGAGTCTACCGAAGTTACAACCGAAACCACAACAGAAGCGGAGACAGAGGTTACTACTGAAGCTCCCACAACTGAAATCTCAACCGAAACTAATCCACCTCCTCAGTTGAAGCCTGCCGAGCCCAAGCTCATCTCGCTTGCAAACACCACAGGCGGTATTCTTTTTAAGTGGAATGAAACTGAGGGGGCAAACTCTTACCGTGTGTACAAGCGTGGCGCAGGGGAGCGTTATTGGACATACCTTGCAACTGTCAGCGATACGTCTTATTTGGATAACAAAGTTGCCAGCGGTAATTACTACCGTTACACTGTAATTGCCGTAAATGATGGCGGATTCAGTACATATCATAGTGGTCTTGTTATCAAAAGGCTTGCTAATCCTTATAACATCAAGTTAGCTAATAATATTGACAATGTGACGGTGACTTGGGGCAGAATAAATGGTGCCAATGGCTATCGTGTTTACCGCAGAACCGCGGGCAGCAAATACTGGACATGTCTCGGCACACAAACAACCACAACCTACATTGATAAAAATGTAACCCCAAACGCATATTACAGATATACTGTGCGTAGTGCATATGGCAACACCTTCAGTGATTATAGTACAACCGGTGCTTTGACATTGTTTGTGGAAACACCCAAGCCTATGCGTATAACAACCCTTGGCGCAGGCGTTTCGTTCACATGGTCAAAGGTTATGGGTGCACAAAGCTACCGTGTATATCGTCGTGGTGCAGGTGAAAAATATTGGACATATCTCGGCACTACAAATAACAATACATTTTTTGACCAAGGCGTTAAAAAGGGGAATTATTACCGCTACACAGTAAAGGCTGTACGTAACTCATATATGAGTGGTTATGATACAGTTGGTGTTACTGTTAAGTTTATGGCTGTCAGCGGAATGATAGTTCACGGCAGATATGATAATTATCTGAAACCTGGTACAATCACTAAACCTACCATAATCAGCGTTGACCCTAATAATTGGGAGTTAACTATCGTAAACAGCGGATACAGAATTCCAAAAGGATATACTCCAAATCTGACCTACGTGTGCGGTAGTGGTGAACGACTTGACAAAAATGTTGCGGTACACTATGAGCGTATGTATAATGCTGCAAGGGCACAGGGTGTATACCTTACACCTTGCTCGGGCTATCGTTCTTACAGTACACAGGAAACTCTGTTTAACCGCAAAATTAACCTATATATGAACCAAGGCTACAACTACAATGATGCGGTTGTTAAAGCGGCAACTATCGTTATGCCTCCCGGCAGCTCGGAGCATAATCTTGGCTATGCCATGGATATAGTTTGTGTTGAAGAATGGTTTGAAAATACCCGTGAGTTTGCGTGGTTACAGCAGAATGCTGCAGATTATGGCTTTATATTACGTTACCCCAAAAATAAACAACATATCACCAAAGTAATATACGAACCCTGGCATTGGCGTTACGTAGGCGTACCCGCCGCCCATGCTATGAAAGAAAGTGGTCTGGTGCTTGAAGAATATCTTGGTGTAGTAAATTAAAAAAATCCCTTGTTGCAATGGAGCAACAAGGGATAATATTTTGTATTTATTTCATCACAATGTCTGCATAGATGGGGTAGTGGTCAGAAACAAATCTGCCGTCAACACCCTCTGTAACAACTCTGTATGTAAGAGCATCAAAGCCATCGTTAATCATAACGTAGTCAATAACGTCATCCTTGTGGCTTTCGGGTTTGGTGTCGTGGTATGTGCAGTAGTTCATTGAATCGGGTGCCGCAAACTTTGTGTCACGGAAGTAGCCTGAATCAACGAACTGATTGTAGTTTGTTGAGCCCTGTACAACGTTCATATCAGCAGTGAAAACAACGGGAATATCTGTGAAAGTCTTTGCTTTGTCGATAATCATTTCAACGCTGTTCTTACGTGCGGAGATACCAACGTGGTCAAAGTGAGTGTTCATGTGAACATACTGTTTGCCTGTTTCCTTGTCCTTAAGCTGAACCCATGTGCAAACACGTCTGCAAGCAGCATCCCAACCAAATGAAGGTTTGTCGGGAGTCTCAGAGAGCCAGAATGTGTCACTGTCAACAACCTCGTACTTATCTTTAAGATAGAATACTGCAGAGTATTCACCCTCATTGTCGCCGTCGTCTCTGCCAACACCAACGTAGGCGTATTTTTCACCAACAGTTTCCTTGAGTGTAGCCATCCATTCGGGAGTTGCTTCCTGCACACCGATTGAGTCTGCTTCACTTTCAAGCATTGTCTGTGAAACAATACCGATTCTGTCCTCCCAGGAGTCAGAACCAACGTTTGTGCAACGGATGTTAAATGACATAATTCTCATAGCATTTTCCTCCTTAACCTCGAAGCCCTGAATAACAGAGTTATCGGGTCTGCTCTGAATGATTCCAAAGATTGATGAAATCATTGTGATAAATGACATAATAATTGACATAATTGCGGTAAGACCTGCACTTGTCATATCATCACCCCTTATTGAAAATTTTACCAGATAATTATAATACTACGTGAACAAATAGTCAACAAAAAACCTCGCAATTTCTTGCGAGGTTTAATAGGTTAGTTGTAGTTTTTACCGAACTTTCTCTGGAATGCTTTGATAATTTCAACGATGGGGATGATGAGGAAAGCAAGACCAAGTGAAATTGCATAAGCAGTACCGTCAAGGTGAGAGAAACCGAAGAGGTTAGAAAGGAAGTCAACCTCAACAACCGCAGTTGTAAGAAGGAATGAACCTACCATTGCACCATAGAGAGCAACGTTGTGGTGACCCTTGAAGACCATAGCCACTGCAGAGCCTCTCTGAGAGCGCATATTGAATGAATGGAAGATTTCACACATTGCCATTGTGAAGAATGCCATTGTCATACCTTCAGCACTGTTCTGGATGTTTGTGAACGCGAACTCAGCACCTGTCTTAAGGCACTCAAGGTATTCACCGATGTAGAATGCAATAACTGTAAGAATACTTACAAGCACACCCTGGTATGCACAGTCAACACCGAGACCGCCGGAGAATACGCCGTCGTTTTTACCACGGGGTTTGCGCTTCATAATGTTCTGTTCGGGCTTCTCAAGGCCAAGTGCAAGAGCAGGAATACTGTCTGTAACAAGGTTGATAAAGAGAAGGTGAGGAGCCTGAAGGATTGTGAAGTTCATAATTGTTGCGAAGAAGATTGAGAGAACCTCTGAAAGGTTAGAACCGAGAAGGAACTGAATAGCCTTACGGATGTTGTCATAAATTCTTCTACCTTCACCGACTGCAGAAACGATTGTTGCAAAGTTGTCGTCTGTGAGAACCATATCTGCAACGTTCTTTGTAACGTCTGTACCTGTGATACACATACCAACACCGATATCGGCACTCTTGATTGAAGGTGCAACGTTAACACCGTCCCCTGTCATAGCGGTAACATAGCCCTTTGCTCTCCATGCGTTAACAATTCTTGTCTTGTGTTCGGGCTGAACACGAGCATAAACGAAAATGTTTTCAACGAGTTTTTCAAACTCTTCGTCAGAGTATTTATCAATATCAGCACCCATCATTGCCTGTGAGTCATCCTTGAGGATACCAAGCTCACGAGCAATAGCTTTAGCGGTGTTGATGTGGTCACCGGTAATCATAATAGGGGTGATACCAGCGCTACGACACTCAACGATAGCATCCTTAACCTCGGGACGAACAGGGTCAATCATACCTGTAAGACCGATGAAAATCATATCGTATTCAAGTGAAGCAGAGTCATAAACTTCAGGAGCAGATGTGTATTCCTTGTATGCAACTGCGAATACACGAAGTGCCTTGTTACCCATTCTTGTGTTTTCCTCGGCAGCCTTTGCAAGGATTGAATCATCCATTGCAACAACCTGACCGTCAACAAGAGCGTGTGTGCATTTTTTGAGGATTTCGTCGGGAGCACCCTTTGTGTACTGAACAAATTTACCGTCAACATTGTGAACTGTTGACATCATCTTTCTGCCTGAGTCAAAGGGAACCTCACCTGCACGGGGGTTAGCTGCTACAAGGTCAGCCTTCTTAAGACCGAGTGTTGCTGCATAGTTGATGAGAGCAACCTCGTCAGGCTCACCTGTGCCTTTGCCTTCTTCGTCAACCTCTGCGTTGGTGCAAAGCGCCATTGCAGTTGCAAGGAGCTTTTCGTCCTGTGCATAGTGGTCAACAACTGTCATAACGTTCTGTGTAAGAGTACCTGTCTTGTCAGAGCAGATGATCTGTGTACAGCCAAGTGTTTCAACGGCAGTCATCTTACGGATGATAGCGTTCTTCTTGGACATATTTGTAACACCGATTGAAAGAACGATGGTCATAACTGCAACAAGACCCTCGGGGATAGCCGCAACAGCGAGAGCGATAGCAGTAATGAATGAGTGAAGACCAACATCCATAAGCTCGGGTTTAATGAGCACATCGGGGTTGTTAAGGGGCATAATGTACTGTGTGATGATGTTGTAACCGAAGATAACGATACAAACACCGATAACAAGCTTTGTAAGAACCTTTGAAAGCTGCTCAAGCTTGATTTCAAGGGGAGTCTTGCTCTCCTCGGCGGTGGAGATAGCATCGGCAATCTTACCCATCTCTGTGTCCATACCTGTAGCAACAACAACTGCCTTACCACGTCCGTAAACGAGGGTTGAGCCCATATATGCCATGTTCTTACGGTCACCGAGAGGAACCTCTGATTCCTTTGAAAGTGTGAGAATCTGCATAATCTTGCTTACGGGAACAGATTCACCTGTAAGAGCCGCTTCCTCGATTTTCATACTTGCACATTCAAAGATACGGCAGTCAGCAGGGATAGCGTCACCTGCATCGAGCAATATTACGTCACCAACAACAAGGTCTTCGCTCTTGATGTTAACGATTTTGCCGTCGCGCAGAGTTTTGGTTGTTGCGGCAGACATTTTCTGCAATGCTTCAACAGCCTTTTCCGCTTTGTTCTCCTGGATAACACCGAGGATGGCGTTGATGAGAACAACGGCGAGAATGATGATTGTGTCTGTGGGGATGAACATACCGTCAGCAGGATTGTGCTCGATGAACTCAGTAACGGCAGAGATAACAGCCGCAACAATGAGGATGATAATCATCGGGTCCTTCATCTGGTCAAAGAACTTTTTGAGAGTTGAGTCCTTTTTTGCCTCAGCAAGCTTGTTTTTGCCGTTCTTTTCAAGTCTTGCAGCAGCTTCCTGTGAAGAAAGACCGGCTTCGCTTGACTTAACCTCGGCAAATACTGCCTCAGCAGATTCGAGATAATGCTTCATTAGAAAATCCCTTTCGTTTTTATTCAAAGGAGAGAAAATAAAAAGACCTTTACCACCCATGTGGTAAAAGTCTCACTCTTTAAGGTGCAGGCGGGCTATCGCCGTATTGACGACCTACACCGCACCTCTGTGCGAGTTACTCCCTTTTGTTGGAAAATATTATACAATATAAA
>JAZRFZ010000102.1:0-9724 GCA_045643925.1 Acutalibacteraceae bacterium
ACCTTGTTAAAGGGCTCCTTCCTTGTGCTTATTAGTTTCGTTTTGTTTATTACGTACGTAAACCTTAAAGCAACTAAAAAACGCGAAAGACAGGTTGCAAAGCAGTTGGGCGTTGCGGATACGCTCATAAATTGTATTACAGTTCTTGCGGAAGAACAGAACATAAATAAGGCTATTGACAGACTTCTTAAAATTCTTAATGATTACTTCGACGGTGACCGCGCGTATCTTTTTGAGTTTGATTATAAAAATCAGGTTACGAATAACTCTTATGAATATGCAGCTGAGGGTGTAACCAAGGAGATTGACAAGCTTCAAAATATCCCGTTGGATGTTATTGATTCGTGGATACATAAATTCAAGGAAACAGGCACGTTTTTTATATCCAGTCTTGATAAAGATGTGGATAAGGATAGTGATACATACCGCATACTTGAAATGCAACAAATACAGAGTCTTATTGCGGTACCGCTCATTGAAAATGAAGTTATAATCGGCTTCCTCGGCATTGATAACCCCAAGGTTAATTATGACGATTTGTCTTTGCTTTCATCTGCAACATTCTTCATTCTTGACAGTATCGAGCGTCGTGAAAGTCATGCCGTATTGCAAAAAATCAGTTTTGAAGATGGTCTTACGGGTGTTTATAACAGAAATAAATTCAATGTGGTTATTGATGAGAAAAACAAACTCCTTACAAATACAGGCGTTGGTTATTTTGATATAAACGGACTTAAGGAAATCAATGACACTCAGGGTCACGCTGAAGGCGACTTGCTTATAAAAAAAGCGGCAAAGAATATTGATGCGATTTTTGAGGGCGATACATACCGTATCGGCGGTGATGAATTCGTGGTTATCAAAACGGATGTGGAAAAGGACGCGTTTGAGAACAGTGTGAAAACTGTTATTTCTGCCCTTAATGCAGAGGGCATAAGCGTTTCTTATGGAATTTCCTGGATGGATGAGTGCAATGATATTGAACAACAGCTTGCTATGGCAGATAAGCTGATGTATGCTGATAAGCTGCGATATTATAAAATGAAAAATAATTGACGGAGATAGTGCGATGGAAACTCAGGTAAAAAAGGGCGTTGCCTCAAGGGCTAAGGAAAAACTTGCCTACATAAAAGAATACTGGCACGAGCCATCAAAGGGTAATTATATTCCCAATAAGGAAATCGTAAGCCTCAGCGGCGCAGGCTTTGGTGTGCATTGGACAACCATTCTCGCTTCAACAATCGGTCTTAGTGCCTCCAATTTCCTTGTGGGAGCCAGCATAGGACTTAAGCCTGTTGACCTGCAAATTATGCTTACAGTTGCTAACCTTATTGGTATTCCTTTAGGCATTTTCCGTAGCTGGTATTACGATAACCACAATTTAAAGGGCGGCAAATTTCTGCCGTTCATCAAAATGACTGCCCTGCCCATAGTGCTTATATCTACCATTTTCGTGTGGCTGCCATACGAAAATATGGAATACATAACAAAAGCTGTTGTCGTTTGGTTTATGTATATGCTTCTCAGCATCTTCCTCTGCTTTTATAGTGAAAGCTACACATATTTTCAACAGATAATAACCCCAAATGCTCAGGAGCGCGCAAATGTTATGAGCATTTCGCAGGTAATATATTCCTTTGCACCCACAGTTACCGGACTTGTTATTCCCTTGGTTGCGGGTCTTACGTGGGGCCTGAATAATATATGGACATACAGAATTATTTATCCTATATTTACCGTTATTGGTCTTGTAATAAGCACCATATTTTTCCGTAAGGTTAAGGAAAGGTTGATTTTGCCCAAGAAAAAGCCTGAGCCTGTGCGTATGATGGATGCTATCCGTGAGGTTGCCAAGAATAAATATTATTGGATTATTCAGGCGGCAAGCTGGATTGTTTTCCTTGAATCAGGCTATGGTGTTTTGCTTGGATGGTCATTTGTTTACGGCAATGGCGGACAGTATCAGGAAATGCTCGGTGTTGCCAATACCGTTATCGGCAATGCGGCGTTGTGGTCAATGCTCCTTTGTCCCTTTGCCATAAAGTGGATGGGCAAAAGGAACCTGATGATTACAGCCAATGCTATAAATGTGGTTGTTCTGTTGGCAATGTATTTTACTTACCATAATATTATTGTTATGTGCATTATATGGTATGTAAATAACTTTATAAACACCTTCTGGAATATCATCCAACACAATATTCAGGCAGATATGAGGGACTACCACCAATGGAAAACAGGTGTGCGAGTAGATGGTCTGTTTGGTCCTCTCGGTATGATTGGTACCATAATCGGCTTCTTTACGGGTATGGTTTACCCTGCTATTTATGAGAAGATGGGTCTTCTTGAGGATTACAACGTGCTCTATGATGACACAATCCGCAACGGTCTGTTTGAGGTGCTTCTGATTTGCTCGGCGGTGGGCGCCTTCCTAAACCTTATTCCCTTCTGCTTCTATGACCTCACAGAGAACAAGCACAGGGCTTATGTTTCTGTTCTGAAAATTCGTGCTATGTTCGAAAACTACGCTCTCGGTGAGCTGGAGGACGATGAGCTCCTTGAAACAATGGAAATCATTGAACAGGCGAAAGCGTTCTACGGCAAGGAGAAAAAGAACGTCGATAAGGGTCTGAGTAAAGCCGATAAAAAGCAAATCAAGGAAGATAATCTTACTATTGAACGTGCTGCTATCATTATGCAGGATTTGAATAAATTCTCGGGTGAGGCAGGTAAAATGAGGCTTCAACAGGCAGAGGATGATTTCAGAAATGGTGAAATTTTCTTCTATTCCGATGCAGATAATGAACTCAAACGAGCAAAGGCAATGCCTAAGGCAACTGCATCCCAAAAAGAGATTCGTTCCGATGCTATAAAAAATGCACGAATCAAAAAGCGCTCTGCCAAGCTTATAAGTAAATACGGCAGAGAAAATATTACAACTCCCAACGAGGCACTTAAGGAAGAAATTATGAACCGCGAGGCAAAAAACTTCCTCGACAGTATCAGAATTAAGAAAGACCTTAGTGCTTATCTTAAGGCAGTTTCTATTTACAATGACGTTGTGAAGCCCTACACAAATGCAAGAGATCTTATAACACAGGCAGAGAACTACACTCACTACGATGACCTTGAGGAAAGATATTCACAGCTTATTGCTAAAAATGTGTGATAAAAACAAATAAACCGGAGTGATTTATATGAAATACAAAAGAATTTTAGCGGTAGTAATTTCTTTACTTGCGGTTTTTTCTTTGGTTGCTTGTAAATCAAGCAAAAAAACATCTTCTGCACAGGTGAATACAACTATAGTTAACAATGTTGTAAATGAAACTGTGGCACAAAATGTTTTAAACAATGAAGATATGGTGGTTGATACTACTTCCTCATATAATGTTCAGGAAACTTCACAACCTTTACAAACTGAAGCAACAGAAATTCCGGCGGAAACGGAGCAGGTAACCGAAGCAATCAATGATGACCCTGCAAACTGGTCAACGGAGAGAATAGTTGAAGAATATAAAAATGCAGCAAGAAAGTCCAACTCAACTGCAAAATCAACTCAGGGAATTGCTCTTAAAAATATAAGTGTAAATAACGGAGAACATGAAAATGTAATGTCCTTTGTTGGTGGCATAATAGGAAAATTCCTTGAAAGCAATTCCACCGTAAAGGACGGTATCACAGGTGGCTACGAAAATCTTGTGCCGCAGGATGTAAGCTCAGCCAAGGCTTATAAAAACGGCGATGATACAGTTATTGAACTATATTTAGTTGAGCAGACCTCAGGTCCCAAGGAGGATGCCCTCAGCGGTAGCGTGGGTCACGGCATCACTGCAGTTGGAGATATTGCTGTGGTTGTCAATGATTTGTCTGAAAGGGGACTTCCCCTTGAACTTTCCGAGGAGGATACAAAGATTTATTACACAAATCCCTCTGTGAAGGTTACTATCAACAGTAATGGTGAAATCATCAGCGGAACATGGTTCTATACAGTGGAAATCAAAATGGATAATTTTAAGGCATTCGGTCAGAATGTAAACACAGCATCAATTATTATGGATAATACCATCACAGTATAAAAAGAAATAGTCACTTGTGCGATGATGCGCAAGTGACTATTTTTGTTTGTGAATCAAGTTTTAAAGTAATGTCATAAATTCTTCATAAGCCATGGGATTAGCAAAAATTACATCGTTGGGCGATGAAAAGTCGATTTCTTTACCCTCGTAATTTTTGGCAATACCGCCGGCTTCCGTTAAGATTAGTGTTCCTGCTGCAATATCCCATGGTTGCAACTCTTTCTCAAAAAACACCTCGCATCTGCCACAGGCTACCATACATATATCGTAAGCTGCCGAACCGCTTCTGCGAATATCACGCGAAAAATCAAAGACTTTTCTTAAAAGTGCAAAGGTTTCATCTGTGTTTTCGGGGTGATAGGGAGATGTTCCGAAAAGGGCAAGTCCGTCCGAAAGAGGGCGGTCACTTACCTTTATTTTTTCGCAGTTCAGATATGCTCCCTTGCCTTTTTCAGCGCTGAAAAGTTCGTTAGTGTAAGGGTTATATACAACGCCCGCAATAATGTTGTTTTCCTTGCAAAGAGCAACAGAAATACAACTGCAGCGGTAGTCCTGCATAAAGTTCGTGGTACCGTCAATGGGGTCAATTATAAAACGCAAAGCCTTACTTGCAAAGTCATTTTCGCCTTCTTCACCCACAAACTCAGCTTCGGGGAATGCCTCGCCAAGCTCTTTGAACAAAAAGTCTTGTACGGCAACATCGTACTTTGTTACAAAATTTTTCTTGCCTTCCTTGGCGGTTACTGCTGCTTCCTGATTGTGTGCAGAAAGAATAATTTTTCCCGCTTTTTTTACTATTTCAATGATTTTGTTCAACATAATTCTTCCTTTGAAATTAAATATAAATTTATTTTCATTTTATCATATACATTCTAAATTGCAAGGGGGAGTTACAATTCCTGATGAACTTTTCTGCCTTGGGTGTGATTACTACAATAAAAATATTCTTTTTTAAAAAACATATTGCAATAATATCGCGCTTGTGCTAATATTAAGCAAAACGCAATTAGTACAAGTGCTAAAAATCCGCTAAGGGAATGGTGTGGCATTGAAAAAATCAGACAAAACCAAACACGATATTTTAAAAACTGCAATACAATTGTTTTTTGAAAAAGGCTATTCGGCTGTATCACCCAATATAATAGCCAAGAGCCTTGGTATGAGTACAGGCAACCTTACTTATTACTACCCCACCAAAGAGCATCTGTTGGCAGTACTTGTTGATGACCTTTGCAAATTCCAATGGAAGCTTATTGAAGATGAAGCGGCAGACGGAATAAGCTCGGTAATGGCGATCTGTCTTGAACTTATGACAATGGCATCGGTCTGTGAAAACAATTCTACAGCAAGGGAGTTCTTTATTTCCTCTTACCAAAGTCCTATGACCCTGAAAATAATAAGAGAAAATGATACAAAAAGGGCAAAGAACGTTTATAAGGATTATTGCAAAGGGTGGAGTGATGAACAATTTGCAGAAGCGGGAATTCTTGTTTCCGGGATTGAGTATGCTACCCTTATGAGCCTTGATGAAAATGTTTCACTTGAAACAAGAATTGCAGGTGCGCTTGATAAAATATTATATGTATATAACGTGCCCGAAGAAATCCGCAAGGTTAAAATAGAAAAAGCCTTAGGCTATGATTATAAAAATATTGGCGAAAGAATTTTTAAAGAGTTTGTTGAGTATGTAAACCGACTTAATGATGAAACGCTTGGTATTGAAAAAGGTGTATTTTATGAATAATACGAAAAAAACAGAGCCAATTAAAAGCAAATTTCTTTTGGTGATAATTATTGTTGCTGTTGTTATTGCAGGTTTTATGCTTCTTACATCAGATCTTGAGCATATTGAAGATACCAATGGCCCTGATAATTACAGGCTTCAGCAAATTACCGATGACAATATAGTCAATATGGATATTGGCGCTATGGGTGTGGGCCGTAGCAATAATACAATTACAAATATGACCAAAATATCATCAGACAAATTTACCGGTGTTTATGAGGTGCTTTATACTAACCTTATCGGTAAGTCGGACTTTATGCTGGATATATATGGCTTGAATGTGAAAAGTGGTAACTTTAAAATGGTTATTGTTCACGACGGGAAAATAGTAAAAACTATGACCGAAGAAAACTATGAGGAAACTTTAATTGAGGATATAAACGGAACAGTTTCACTTGTTATAGCGGGTGAAAGTGCAGATTTCTCCTTTGAAATGACGACCTTTGAATATGATAGCTTTGAACACAGATGATTTGATTGTAAACAACAATCAGATGCCCGAAAGAAAGAGTCTGTGAAAAATAAAAAACATATATTTTAATAAGTGCAGTTAGATTTTGTAATTATTGCTTTTTGAAAATTACAGTGATATAATTATAAAAAATATCGGTGGTGATATGTTTTGAATTTGTTACATATGAAATATGCCGTTGAGGTTGCAAGAGTGGGCTCTATGGGCAAAGCATCTGAAACCCTACTTATCGCAACCCCCAACTTAAGCCGTTCAATCAAAGAGCTTGAAGCAGACCTTGGTATATCTATTTTTGAACGTACCACCAAGGGTATGGAGCTTACTCCCGATGGAGAGGAATTCATAAATTTCGCCAAGAGGATTCTTGGTCAGATTGAGCAGGTTGAGGATTTCTATAAAAAGGGCACTGCTAAGAAACAGGAGTTTTCCATTTCAGTTCCCAGGGCTTGTTATATATCCGAGGCCTTTGCAGAATTTTCAAAATCACTTTCAGGTGATGCGGCAGAAATATTCTATAAAGAAACTAACTCCCAACGAACAATCCGCAATATGCTTGAGCATGATTATAAATTAGGCATAATCCGTTATGCCGAAAACTATGACAGATATTTCAAGTCTATGCTTGAAGAAAAGGGCTTTCAGTATGAATTGGTAACGGAATTTAGTTATTCTCTCATTATGAGTGCCGATAATCCTTTGGCAAAGAAGGAAAACATTTCTTATGATGATTTAAAGGATTATATTGAAATTGCTCACGCCGACCCATATGTTCCGTCAATGCCGCTTTCAAAGGTTGTTAAAGAGGAACTCCCCGATAACATTAACCGAAGAATTTTTATTTTTGAAAGAGCAAGTCAGTTTGATTTGCTATCAATGAACCCCGAAACCTTTATGTGGGTTTCACCAGCTCCTGAGAGCCTTCTTGAACGATACAATTTAGTTCAGAAGAAATGCGGAGATAATAAAAAGGTATATAAAGACCTGCTGATTTATAAAAACGGCTATAAATTAACTAAGCTGGACAGACAGTTTATTACTGCCCTGTGTGAGTCAAAAAGGAAACATCTTTAACGTGAAAAACCATCCCGAGTGGTCTGTCCGCTCGGGATGGTTTTTTGTTGTTTTTTTGGTGTTATCAAAAATGATAATACTGCTTATCTGTATTAAGAATTCCAAAAACCTGCAAAGGTTGTTAAAATAATAACGAAGTTCACGGGAAAGGTACGTCCTGCCCAAAACAAATAACGTATATTTTATTAGGAGGATATAAACGGATATGAAGTACGAAATTGTTGATTGCGTTGAAAAGCTTCAGGAAGCTATTGAACGTACAAGAGAGGCGCAGAAGAAGTTTGCTACCTACACACAGGAGCAGGTTGATAAAATCTTCCTTGCTGCTGCATCTGCTGCAAACAAGGCAAGAATCCCTCTTGCAAAGATGGCTGTTGAAGAAACAGGTATGGGTGTTGTAGAGGATAAGGTTATCAAGAATAACTATGCTTCAGAGTATATCTACAATGCTTATAAGGAAACAAAGACTTGCGGCATTATCGAAGAGGATAAGGCTTTCGGTACAAAAAAGATTGCCGAGCCTATCGGTGTTGTTGCAGCGGTTATTCCCACAACAAACCCCACTTCAACTGCTATTTTCAAATGTCTTCTTGCTCTTAAGACAAGAAATGCTATCATTATCTCTCCCCATACCAGAGCAAAGAACTGCACAATCGGTGCTGCAAAGCTCGTTCTTGAAGCTGCAGTTGAAGCAGGTGCTCCCGAAGGAATCATTGATTGGATTGACGTTCCTTCACTTGAAATGACAAACACAGTAATGAAAGAGGCAGACATCATCCTTGCAACAGGTGGTCCCGGTATGGTTAAGGCTGCTTACTCAAGCGGTAAGCCTGCTCTCGGTGTTGGTGCAGGTAACACACCTGCAATCATCGATGACTCTGCAGATATTCTTCTTGCTGTTAACTCAATTATTCACTCAAAGACATTCGATAACGGTATGATTTGTGCTTCTGAGCAGTCAGTAATCGTTCTTGAAAATGTATATGATGCTGTTAAGACAGAGTTTGCAAGCCGTGGCTGCTACTTCCTTAACGATGCAGAAACAGAAAAGGTAAGAAAGACAATCATCATCAACGGCGCTCTTAATGCAAAAATCGTTGGTCAGCCTGCTGCAAAGATTGCAGAGCTTTCAGGTGTAACAGTTCCCGAAGGAACAAAAATCCTTATCGGTGAAGTTGAAAGTGTTGACATCAGCGAAGAATTCGCTCACGAAAAACTTTCTCCCGTTCTTGCGATGTATAAAGCAGCTTCCTTCTCAGAAGCTCTCGATAAAGCAGAGCAGCTTGTTGCAGACGGCGGTTACGGTCACACATCTTCAGTATATCTTAACGAAGTAACTGAAACAGCTAAGATTAACGAGTTTGCTGCAAGAATGAAAACTTGCCGTATCCTTGTTAATACACCTTCATCACACGGTGGTATCGGTGACCTTTACAACTTCAAGCTTGCTCCCTCACTTACTCTCGGTTGCGGCTCATGGGGCGGTAACTCAGTTTCAGAAAACGTTGGTGTTAAGCACCTCTTAAATATCAAAACAGTTGCAGAAAGAAGGGAAAATATGCTTTGGTTCCGCGCACCCGAAAAGGTTTATATCAAGAAAGGTTGTCTTCCTGTTGCTCTTGATGAGCTTCGCACAGTTCGTGGTGCAAAGAAAGCATTCATCGTAACAGATACCTTCCTCTATGAAAATGGTTATACAAAACCCATTACAGATAAGCTTGACGAAATGGGTATTGCTCACACAACATTCTTCGATGTTCAGCCTGACCCCACTCTTAAAAATGCAAAGAGCGGTGCAGAACAGATGGCTGCATTCAAGCCCGACACAATCATCGCTCTCGGTGGTGGTTCTGCAATGGACGCTGCAAAGATTATGTGGGTTCTCTATGAGCATCCCGAAGCAGACTTTATGGATATGGCAATGCGCTTCATCGATATCCGTAAGAGAGTTTACACATTCCCCAAAATGGGTGAGAAGGCATACTTCATTGCTGTTCCCACATCTGCAGGTACAGGTTCTGAGGTAACACCCTTCGCAGTTATTACAGACGAACAGACAGGTGTTAAGTATCCTCTTGCTGACTACGAGCTTCTTCCCAATATGGCAATCATTGATACTGATTTCCATATGTCTGCTCCTAAGGGTCTTACAGCTGCATCAGGTATTGACGCTGTAACTCATGCAGTTGAAGCTTACGCAGCAATGCTTGCAACAGATTATACAGATGGCCTTGCACTCCAGGCACTTAAAAACATCTTCAAATATCTTCCTCGTGCATATGAAAACGGTCAGACAGACGTTGAAGCAAGAGAGAA
>JAZRFZ010000103.1:0-3626 GCA_045643925.1 Acutalibacteraceae bacterium
GTCTGTGGGAGTGGTACAGCCTGCATAAATGGGTATATTCTTTTCCTGACAGTATTTTACGATATATTCATCAAGACCAGGTGTTACAATGAACTTTGCACCTGCCTCGATTGCCTGGTCAACCTGCTCTGTTGTAAGAACAGTACCTGCACCAACAAGCATTTCGGGTACATTTTCACTCATAAGCTTGATAGCTGTTGCAGCACCTGCTGCGCGGAATGTAACCTCTGCTACAGGCACACCACCTGCAACGAGCGCTTTTGCAAGGTCAACAGAATCTCTTTCGGGATTGTTGAGCTTAATAACCGGCACAACGCCGATAGACATAATTTTTTCAGAAATAGGATTCATTTTAGTTCCTCCATACATTATTTATTATAAGCCTTTTCACAGGCTTCAAAAAGTCCGTTAATATATGTTGCTCCAAGGGCGCGGTCATAAAGACCGTAACCGGGCTTGCCTGTTTCACCCCAAATCATTCTGCCGTGGTCGGGTCTTACGTAACCGTCAAAGCCTGTTTCAACAAGGGCTTTAACAATCTCATACATATCAAGGCTGCCACACTTTGAAAGGTGACCCTGCTCCTCAAAGCTGCCGTCGGGGAGTACAAGCACCTGACGAATATGCATAAATGCAATTCTGTCCATTGCAGAATATTTCTTAACCATCTTAACAACATCGTTTGTTGCAGCGCAACCAAGTGAGCCTGTGCAAAGGCAAAGACTGTTTGCAGGGCTGTCAACGATAGCGAGCATTCTGTCAAGGTTTTCTTCATTTGTGATGATTCGAGGAATACCAAAAATGGGGTAGGGCGGGTCGTCGGGGTGGATAGCCATTCTTACGCCATATTCCTCTGCAACGGGGATAACCTTTTTAAGGAATTTTTCAAGGTTTGTCCACAAGCCTTCTTCACCAAGCTCACCATAAGCAGAAATAAGCTCACGAACCTCATCCTGAGTATAGCTTGAATCCCAACCGGGAAGGTGAATATCATCCTTAAGGGGGTCAAGACCCTTCATCTGCTCCCAGTACATAACAAGACTTGTTGAACCATCGTCTGCCAACTTATCAAGCTGAGTGCGGGTCCAGTCAAAAACGGGCATAAAGTTATATGTTACACACTTGATGCCGTATTTTGCACAACGGCGGATATTCTCACAGTAAACGTCGATAAGTTCATCAACATTGTCTCTGCCAAGCTTAATATTTTCGTGAACGGGGATAGACTCAACAATGTCAAATAAAAGTCCGTTATCCTCGCACTGTTTAACCATTTTTGCAATGCTTTCCTCGGGCCATACCTCGCCGGGCTTAACATCGTAAACTGCGCTTACAACACTGCGCATATTGGGGATTTGTCTGATATATTGAAGTGATATTGGGTCGGTTTCACCGTACCAACGGAACGACATTTTCATAATGTGTCCTCCTGAAAACTGAATTTGTGGCAACCTCCACCACATACATATAATAGTATATCAGTTTGAAGTTTCTTTGTAAAGTTCTAAATAATAGAAGAAAATAAAAATACTATAATATAATAGCTGCACGCAGTGCCCGATAATTTTGCATTCTGCATTTTGCATTTTGCATTTAAAAAATCCCCTGACTCTTGCGAGTCGGGGGATTTTTATCAGTTAGCTTATTCAGCGTCGGGAGCGTAAAGGTCCTTAAGTCTGAGGAGGTGTGCATATCTGTCACTTGCTGTCTTTGCTGAGAGAGCGAAGAGATCTTCTGCTCTGTCAGGGAATGAGCGAGTAAGAGATGAGTAACGAGCCTCATTAAGAAGGAATGCCTTGTAGTCGCCTGTGGGCTCCTTAGAATCGATAGAGAAGGGATTCTTGCCTTCTGCCTTGAGAGCGGGGTTGTAACGGAACATGTTCCAGTAACCGCACTCAACAGCCTTCTTCATTTCGTTCTGGCAATTTGTCATACCGCCCTTGATTGAATGCATTTCACAGGGTGAGTATGCAATGATAAGTGAAGGACCGTTGTAAGCTTCAGCTTCCTTGATAGCCTTGAGAGTCTGATTCTGGTCAGCACCCATAGCGATCTGTGCAACGTAAACATAGCCATAGCTCATTGCGATTTCTGCAAGGCTCTTCTTTGCGATAGCCTTACCTGCAGCAGCGAACTGAGCAACCTGACCGATGTTAGAAGCCTTAGAAGCCTGTCCACCTGTATTTGAGTAAACCTCAGTATCGAATACCATGATGTTTACATCTTCGCCAGATGCAAGAACATGGTCAACACCACCGAAGCCGATGTCGTATGCCCAACCGTCACCACCGAAGATCCAAACAGATTTCTTTGAAAGGAATTCTTTGTTAGCGATGATTGACTTGCATGTATCGCAGCAAGCACCGTCACCGATAGCAGCAACGAGAGCGTCTGTAGCAGCGCCGTTCTTCTCGCCATCATTAACTGTGTCAAGGTATGCCTTTGCAGCAGCCTTAACCTCGTCAGATGCCTTGTCAGACTCAACGAGTGTTTCAACCTTAGCGATGAGGCTGTTACGGAGAGCAGCCTGACCAAGGAGCATACCAAAGCCGTGCTCTGCGTTATCCTCAAAGAGTGAGTTAGCCCATGCAGGACCCTGACCCTTTGCGTTTGTTGTGTAAGGTGATGTAGCAGCAGGACCACCCCAGATTGATGAACAGCCTGTAGCGTTAGAGATGTACATTCTGTCACCGAAGAGCTGTGTTACAAGACGAGCATAAGCTGTCTCTGCACAACCTGCACAAGAACCTGAGAACTCGAGGAGAGGCTTCTTGAACTGGCTGGAGATAAGGTTTGCAGAAGATGCAATGCCTTCCTTCTCTGTAACATTTGCTACACAGTAGTCAAATGCTGCCTGCTGAGCATCCTGGCTCTCACGAGATACCATCTTAAGTGAGTTTGTGGGACAAACGCCGATACAAACTGCACAACCCATACAATCCATGGGAGAAACAGCAAGAGTATATTTGAAGCCCTTGTTTGTAACTGCCTTTTCCTTAGTTGCAATCTTTGTAACCTCAGGAGCATTTGCAGCTTCTTCCTCGCTCATAGCGAAGGGACGGATTGTAGCGTGAGGACAAACGTAAGCACACTTGTTACAGCCTACGCAAGTCTCGTTGTTCCACTCGGGAACCATAACAGCAACGCCGCGCTTCTCATAAGCAGATGCGCCGTGCTCGAAAGTACCGTCAGCGTGGTCTGTGAATACTGATACGGGAAGAGCATCACCGTTCATAGCGCCAACGGGCTTCATGATGTTGTCAACCATCTTAACAAGCTTTGCAGGGCCTTCAGATGCAACAGCGTTGTCGCAGTCAACTGCATTTGCCCAGTCAGCAGGAACGTCAACCTTCTTGAATGCGCCGAAACCTGCGTCAATAGCCTTGTGGTTCATGTCAACAATATCCTGGCCCTTCTTGAGGAACTTGAGGGCAGCATTCTTCATGTAGCCGATTGCTTCGTCCTTAGGAAGAACGTTTGCAAGGGCAAAGAATGAAGCCTGAAGGATAGTGTTTGTTCTCTTACCGAGACCGATTTCTGCAGCGAGGTCGATAGCATTAACTGTGTAAAGCTGAACATTGTTCTTTGCAATGTACTGCTTTGTTTCAGCATTGAGCTTTTCAGCA
>JAZRFZ010000104.1:0-8262 GCA_045643925.1 Acutalibacteraceae bacterium
CCGTTGCACTCAATTTCCTTGGGTTTGCGGTCAACGTAAACAACTGTGGGAACCTTGTACTTCTTATCCTGGTTGAACTTGAGCTTGAACTCGCCTTCGTCGTGATTATATTTGTATGAAATAATTTCACCTGTAACTGCCTTGGGGCGGGGACGGGTAATAACCTTCATGAAGTCCTGCTCGAGAATTTCATCAAAGTAGCACCAATAGGTGTTGCTCCATTTGTAGGAATCAAATTTGTCCTGTAAGAAACGGATGTGAGGATACCAACCATCACCCTCTGCACAAGAGCCCCATTCACCAACAAGGCAGGGTACCTGTAATCTTTCCTGTGTGCGACGGTGTTCGTCGAAAATCATACCCACACGGGAGTTACTTGCATATTTGTATGCAGGAGTATCAACCATAAGGTCATAGGCGTGGGGAGCAAAAACCTGTTGTGTTTCTCTCGCTCCATTTACGTTTACGGGTTCGTTGCAGCAGGGGATACCCATATTTGAGAAATAGTTGTTCTCCATAAACATAACGCCATTGTCAGTAACTTCTCTGACAGCGGTTGCCATTTTGTTAAGGAATGGTGTGTATTTTTCTTTATCAAACTTTTCAACAAGCTTGTCACAGGCTGTTGTGATTTTTCTGAGCACAGGACCTGCGTACTGGTCAAGTGCCTTAGGCTTTTCATCACTGAAAAGACCCTGCTTTGCAAGCTCCAAAAGATTAACTCTTTTGTCAACAAGGCTTGTTTTTACAAGACTTGCGATAAGTGTTCTGAAAATCTTGCCGCCCTCTGTGCCCGGGTGAGGCTCGTTGAAAAAGTCATAACCAAAGAGTGCGGGTTTATCTTTTGTTACAGAAACAAGATTTTTCCACATATCTGCATAATAATCCTGAAGACCTTTTCTGTTATACTTTGTATTTGCCCAGAAGTTATCAAAGGCTCTAAAGCAAGCATTACCGTAGAAATAAGGCTCTGCCCATACCGCAAGAGGCTTTCGGGGTGTGTATTTGTCGGTAAGTGTTGCCCAGCGGGGAGCACCGTCACCGTAGCAATAGGGTGAGTAAACGTCCTGATGGCAGTCGAGGTAAGCATATATGCCGTATTCCTCGCACTTGTCAAGGAATTTGCAGATGTCGTCAATAAGCGCCTGATTATATTTGCCGGGGGTAGGCTCCATTGCGCCCCAAGTAAAGCCAAGGCGGATTATATCATAGCCGCGTGCTCTGAATTCCTCAAAGGGGAATTTGTCGGGGTCGTAGCCGTAACCGGGATTGTTCTTGTCAAATGCACGCTTGTCGCAAACATTCATACCGCTGAGAATACGCTCTCTGCCATGTTCGTCAACAAATCGCATTCCTTCTACTCTGATTTTATCCAATATAATCGCTCCTTTTATTTTGTCTTGAGTGTTGCTTTGATGGGCTCTGAGTATGTATCCCAGAAAGAACCTGCAATAACAGATACGTCATATTCTGTGTTTGTCTTAAGGTCATCAAAATCAACTGAAAGTGTGTCAGGCATATTGTAGAAGTAGTATTCACTCCAGATTTTCTTCTGTTTTACGATAGCACCGTTGGATGCTTCACGAACAACTACCTTGTAGTCATTTACATATTCTGATTTAACCTTTGCCTGGGGGAATGTAACCTTAAAGCCCTTGTCTGTAACATCGCTTACTGTAAGCTCTGCATTCTCAAACCAAGGTGCATCGGTTGTTTTGTAACGTGCATCGGTGTATTTGAAGCTATCAGGATTCCAGGGTTCGTCAATTTCCCATACGAAGGGGAAGAAGTTGTCTGTAAGTACATCGTAGGGGTAAATACGAACTCTGCCCTCTGCATCTGCTTCAACGATGAGCATCTGTGCGCAGTCCTGCTTGTTGGGGGGACAGGTGCCGTAGTGCTTGTCAAACTCGTCAAGCTCAAAATATGACATTGAACCTGTACCGAGGCAAGTGAAGTGACGCTGATGAATTGAACGTGGGTCATTTATCGGCACATGTGAGTGACCTGAAAAGTCGATAACCTGAGGGAAATCCATAAGTGTGGGGATAAATGCCTCGTCTGCCCAGTAAATACTACCGGAAACTGTGTCTGTAAGGTGAGGATGCTGGAAGAAGAAAATGGGCTTCTTGGGGTCTGCCTCGCGTGCCTTGAGAAGCTCTGCACGGGCAAAAGCAACCTTGTCCTCGTTGTATTCGCAACCGCTTGATGATGACATTGTGATAAAGTGGAAGCCGTTTACCTCAATGTGATTATCAACGGGTCTGTCAAAAACTCTCTGGAAAAGCTCGTAAGCCGCCTCAACACCTGCACCGTGATATTCGTGACTTGCCATATCAAGTGCATAAATTGTTTCGGGTTTAAGGCAGTCCTCCATAGTTTTCTTGAATTTGAGCATCTGTGTCTCAGTGCCTGAGTTTGCAAAGTCACCGTTTGCAACTACTGCGTCAAGCTTTTTGTAGGTGGGGTGAGCCTCACTGAGTCTGTAAGCGATTTTGAGCGCCTTTTCCATACGCTCCTCTTCAATGCAGTGCTCGTCCTTGTAGTGGACGTCACTTACTGCAACAAATCTTAAAATAGGATTGAAGTCTTTCTGTAACATAAAATACCTCCGTGGCAGAACAAAAATATACAGTATAATTTTACCACTTGAGATGGAGTAATTCAACTGTGAAAACAAACAATTAAATAGAACAATTTATGTTAAAAAGTTTCATATTATTGTTTATTTTTTTAAATTCTTATGATATACTAAATAAAAAACACATTAAGGAGTTTTAAATATGCAGATTACTAAAGATACAATCATTGGTGATATTCTTGATGCAGCACCTCAGACAGCACCCTTCTTCCTTGAGATGGGTATGCATTGCCTCGGGTGTCCCGCATCACGTGGTGAAACAGTTGAGATGGCTTGTCGCGTTCACGGCGTGGATGCAGACGAGCTCGTTGCGAAAATCAACGGTGCACTTGCAGAATAATGAACGTTAAACTTACACCTAGGCTTTCTGCCGTCGCATCTCTCGTAAAGGGCGGCGGCATTATTGCTGACATCGGCACAGACCACGGCTATCTGCCCATTTATCTTGTTCAAACGGGCAAGGTGCAGACTGCTATTGCTGCGGATATTGGTAAGGAGCCTCTTAAGAATGCAGAAAAATCCGTTGAGTATTACGACCTAGGGGATAAAATATCTCTCCGCCTTTCCGACGGCTTGAGGGAGTTTAAGTCAACCGATGCCCAAGAAATTATTTTCGCAGGTATGGGTGGTACTCTTATTGCCGAAAAGCTGAGTGAAACCCCTTGGGTCAAGGATGAAAATATCCATTTTATTTTCCAACCTCAGAGCAGGGCAGAGGATTTGCGAGAGTTTCTTTATCAGAACGGATTTGAGATTTTAAATGAACTTGCAACCCATGAGGCAAGGCGCGTGTACATAACCTTTGATGCAGTTTATACGGGCGCAGTTAAATCCTTTTCACAGGCGGATTGTTTTATGGGCAAGCTGCCTCACACCGAGGATGCTCACAAGCACCTTGAGGGACAACTCAAACGCTTGGAAGAAAAATATAATGCACTTACCACTTGCGGAAAAGAGACGGGGGAGTTGCTCAGTACCATAACCGCCGTGAAGGAGTTTTTAAATGGTTGACATAATTACACAAGCCGTAGGCTTCTGCGGTGCAGGAATGAATTTCCTCAGCTTTCAACAGAATAAGCGTAGCAGAATAATCGGCTTCCAGATTGTTGCGGCGATACTTTTTATATTGCACTACATAATGTTGGGCTTTACTAAAGGTGCTGATGCTTACACAGGTGCCGCCCTTAACTTTATCGGACTTACCCGTTCAATCGTGTTCATAAATAACGACAAAAAGTGGGCAAAAAGTCCTGTGTGGCTTGGGGTGTTCATTGTTGTTTCTGCCGTTGCAGGTATCCTCACATGGGAGGATTGGTATTCATTCCTGCCACCAATGGCAATGATACTCACAACTGTCAGCTATTGGATGAAGAACGAAACTAAAATCAGACTCATCACATTCCCCAGCTCACCCTGTTGGCTTGTTTTCAATATCATTACAGGCTCCGTTGCAGGTATTGTAACAGAGTGTATTGTAATGAGCTCACTTATAATTGCAATTATCCGTTATGACGTGCTTAAGAAAGGCGGAAAGAAAAATGAAAATTAAAGAGATTTATAACTATCTTGATACAATAGCACCCTTTAATACCGCCGCAGAGTGGGATAATTGTGGTCTTTCTGTCGGCTCATTGGATGGCGATGTTTCAAAAGTTCTTGTTGCACTTGATGTTACAGACGATGTGATTGAAACAGCAGTCTGCGAGGGTGCACAGCTTGTAATAACTCACCATCCGCTTCTTTTTGCCCCCGTTGCACAGATAGAAGCCAATAGCCTTGCTTACAAGGCGGTGAAGTCGGGAGCAACCTTTATTGCAGCCCACACCAACCTTGATAAGGCGGATGGCGGTGTAAATGATTGCCTTGCACGTAAGGTTGGCATAACAAATTTAAAGCAGTCGCAGGTTGACGAATTTTTAAAGATTGGTGAAATTGACCCTTGCACACCCGAAGAATTTGCTCTTAAGGTGAAAAATGCTCTTGGCGGTAAGGTGTCATTTACACATAATAACGCTACTATCAAAACTGTTGCTTTGTGCTCAGGCGGTGGCGGAGATTTGATTGATGCGGCACATCTTGAGGGTGCTGATGCGCTCCTTACAGGTGAAGCAAAGCACCACGAATTCTTATACGCGAACCACATTGGTACGGATTTATTCGTAGCAGGTCATTATGAAACAGAGGTTATTGTCTGTGAATCACTTTGTGATATGCTTTCACAGAAATTCCCCGAAATTGAATTTATTTTATATGAGGGTCAGGCACCCGTAAAATATATCTGAGGTAAAAAATGGCTTTAGACGGTATGTATCTCAGCTTCCTTGTAAAGGAGGTCAACGACCTTCTTGCGGGAGCAAAGGTTGACAAAATTCACCAACCGGGCAAAAACGAGTTGGTGTTCATAATGCGGACAAGGGGCGGTATGCACAAGCTGTATTTCACAGCGGATGCCAACAGTCCCCGCTTTGCCGTGGTTGATAAAACACCCGAAAACCCACAGACACCCCCAATGTTGTGTATGCTTTTCAGAAAGCATCTCATCGGTGCAACTCTCGTGAGTGTGGAGCAGTTCGGATTAGACAGAATTGCCTTTTTCAACTTTGATGCCACAAATGAAATCGGTGACAGAGTAAAGCTTACTCTTGCAGTTGAAATTATGGCTCAGCACAGTAATGTGATACTCTTTGACGAGAATAACCGCATAATAGATGCCCTCAGACGAGTTGATGCAGAGAAAAGCTCATACAGACTTGTTCTGCCGGGGGCACAGTATAAATTCCCTCCTGCACAGGAAAAAGCAGATTTGCGAATCATTCCTTCTGAGGAAGTCTGCAAGGCTGTCCTGTCCTGCGAGAACAGTAAGCTTTCTTCTGCGATTCTTAAATCTGTGCAGGGTGTTTCACCATTACTGTCAAGGGAAATCAGTTTCCGTGTGTGCGGTGACGATAAGGGCGTAGTAGAACTTACAACAGACGAAAAAATGAATCTTCTGTGTGAGCTCAGTTCACTAAAAAATATGCTTGTAAACGGACTCTGTGAGCCTACAATGGTGCTTGATGAATCTGAAAAGCCTATGGAATTTTCTTTTATGCCCATTACACAGTATGGCGAAAGCCTTAAGGTGATTAAAAAGGCAAACGTGTTTGATTTGCTGGAAGGCTTTTACAGTGAGCGCGACAGAGTTCTGCGCACACGCTCAAAGGGTGCCGAGCTTTTTAAAATGCTTGATAACGCTATTGAAAGAACTGCTCGCAAGCTTAATAATCAGCACGAGGATTTGCGCCGTTGCGAGGACAGAGATGCTATCCGCATAAATGCGGAGCTTATAACTGCCGCACAGTACAGATTGCAAAAGGGTCTGAGCGTGTATGAGGTTGAAAATTATTACGACGATAATAACATTGTGAAAATAACTGTTGACCCTGCACTTACACCCTCGCAGAATGCGCAGAAGCTTTATAAGGATTATCACAAGGCTTGTACAGCGGAAAATATGCTTATAAAGCTCATTGAGGAAGGTGAGCAGGATTTAGCATATCTTGAATCTGTAAGGGATATGCTTGGCCGTTCAACCCTTGAGCGTGAGTTTGGTGAAATCAAGGACGAGCTTATTTCACAGGGCTTTATAAAGCCTAAAAAATCAGGCAAAAAGCAAATGAAAAAACAAGCACTTCCACCCCTTGAATATAAAACCTCACAGGGACTTACGGTGCTTGTTGGCAGAAATAATATTCAAAATGATAAGCTGACCTTTAAAACCGGCAGACGCGGTGATATATGGCTCCACGCACAGAAGTGTCCCGGCTCACACGTGCTCCTTGTTGCCGACGGCAAAGAAGTGCCCGACGACGCTATTGTGGAGGCAGCGGAAATTGCTGCATATTACAGCTCTGCGAAAGACGGAACGGTTGTAACTGTTGACTACACAGACGTAAAAAACATCAAAAAACCCAACGGTGCGAAACCTGGGTTTGTGGTGTATTACACATATTATTCGGTTAATGTTAAGCCGAAAAATAAAGAATAAAAATAATGCGAAGCCTTACCTCTCAGTGTAGAGTGGTAAGGCTTCGTTTCTTAATTACTCAGCAATAAGGTGAATTCTATACGACTGTCCGTCGCCATTGGGCTTATATGTAAGGTTAAGACCTGCATTCATAAGGTATGCACCGCTGTATTTCTTGCCGCTTTCCTGGTCAACGTAAACCTTTGCGGGGTCAAGACCCTTAAGTCGGAGCATAAAGAACTCGTCGTAAGGATGGCGCATCTGAATAACTGTAACGAGGGCCTCGTTTTTGTCCTCGCTTACGTGCTCCCATGCAACGCGGAACTGATTTTCAAATGGTGTAATAAGTCTGTAAAGGTCACCGTAATGGATAACATCGTAATATTTGTGGTAAAGCTCAATCTGTGCTGTGATTTCAGCCTTTTCCTCGGCTGTAAGCTTATCGGGGTCAAGCTCGTAACCAAATGAGCCCCAAAGTGCAACGTTCATTTTTGTTTCATAGCCTGCACGTCTGCTTGCTGAAACGTGTGCACCCATTGTTGAGGTGGGATAGCACATTGATGTACCGAACTGAATTGTTAATCTCTCAATGGGGTCGGTGTTATCACTTGTCCAAATCTGAGGTGAGTAGTAAAGCATACCGGGGTCAAAGCGTCCGCCACCGCCTGAGCAGTTTTCAAGGAGAATGTGGGGAAAGTCCTTTGTGAGTCTGTCCATAATCTCGTAAGTACCAAGTACAAAACGGTGGAAAACCTCACCCTGGCGCTCCTTGGGAAGCTGTGCACAAGAAACCTCTGTAAGGTTTCTGTTGAAGTCCCACTTTACATAGTCGATGTTGTTGTTTGAAAGGATGTCGTGCATCATACCATAGATATGCTCACGGACTTCCTTGCGTGAATAGTCAATTACATACTGTGTACGTGCGATTGATTTGTCACGACCCTCGGTGTGCAAGCACCAATCAGGATGCTCGCGATATATGTCGGAGTCAGGTGAAATCATTTCAGGCTCAAACCAGATACCAAATTTAAGACCGCAATCATTTACTTCCTTAATAAGTCCTGAAAGACCCTTCTGAAGCTTGTATTCAGCAACCTTCCAGTCACCAAGTGATGATTTATCATCGTCACGCTTGCCGAACCAACCATCGTCCATAACAAGCATTTCAAGACCAATATCCTTAGCGTGGTGTGCAAATGAAACAAGCTTGTCGTGGTCGAAGTCCATACCTGTGCCTTCCCAGTTGTTGATAAGAAGGGGACGCTTTGCCTTTTTCCACTTGCCGCGGATAAGGTTGTTAGCGTAAAGTCTGTGGAAAATACGGCTCATTTCACCGAGACCCTCACTTGTGTAAACCATAACTGCCTCGGGTGAGTAAAATTCCTCACCGGGTTCAAGGTACCACTTGAAGCCTTCGGGGTTAATACCCATTACAAGGCGTGTAGATGCAAAACCGTCAACCTCAACGTCGATTGAGAAGTTGCTGCTGTAAACGAGATTAAAGCCGTAACAATCGCCGTAATCTTCGGTTGTGCCCTTGCTGATAATAGCGGTAAAGGGATTGTGATTATGGCTTGAAGAACCACGCTTGCTCTTAATTGACTGAATACCTCTG
>JAZRFZ010000105.1:0-3201 GCA_045643925.1 Acutalibacteraceae bacterium
TCGTGAAGTCTTGATTTTGCGGGAATCTGTGCAAGACCACCTTTTATAATATCCTCAATATTATCACTAACCGCGGCACAGGCAATCATTGCAGAAACAAACATTTCACCATAAATGCCGTTCTTGACGTGAGAGATTCGCGCGTCGTTAAAGGCCATTTCCGCCGCTGCTTCGGGGTCACCGGGACAGATATAGCCGAAGTAGTCACCCCTTATCTGTGCGCCAATCCACTCACGGCACACATTTTTGTACATAGCAGATGCAGGGGGCTCGATGCAGTTTATAAAGTTCACATAAGCAATACGCTCTGCGGTGAAATATGAAAACACCGATTGATATTTCATCCAGGCATTTGCAACATCATTACTGTCAAAGCCTCTGCCGAATTGTTCTATAATTCTCTGCGCAAGGACAACATAGTTTGTGTCGTCGTCAACGGGCATACCGTCAACATTATCTGCACATGCGGCGGTATTAAAGAAAAATTTGTAATGAGAGCGCACCTCTTTTGTCACATCTGTGCTTAAAATATAGCGGTGCATGGGGTAATTCCCTGTTTCCTTAAGAAGGGGTGTAAGCTCATTACTTCTGATACCCTCAACAGGCTTACCCAGAAGGCAACCTACGGCGCGTCCTGTCCAGGCACCAAGGATTTTACTGCGGAGAGTGTCTTCATCGGGCACTTCACCCTGTATCTCATAATCCTGACGTGCTTTTCTGATGCCCTTAAGGTCGTTGGGCTCATCATATTTATAGTCGGGTCTTAATTCTGCATTGATAACCGTTTCAAAGATTTTATTACTGAGGGCAGTTTTTTCCTCACCATTTTCCATAGCGGCAACCTCCTCAAAGAAAGCCTTGTGCTGTTCAATATCAAGACCTTCTTCAACAGATTGGTTATACTCCGCCATTATATCATTTGGGTATCTGTTAAAGCCATCTACATGATTATAATCAATTTTGATTTCAGTATCATAAATCTTCGCAAACATTGGATTACCTCTCTTGTAAATTGTTTTGTGACTGCTGCTCCTTATAGAATTTGCGGACATTTATAAATGCACAGATTATACAGTAGAAGCAATACACGGAGTAAATGAGATACGTTGTTTCCTTATAATCATTTGCAACCATCTGCACACTAAGCAGAAGCCCCACAACTGCCGACACAAGCCAAAGATATGTATATTCAATAAATGCAAGCATTGTAAGAACGGGAGTTATAAAGCCCATTAAAAATGAACCGCTGTCGAGGATGGCATACTCGTAATCCATCTTGACAAAAGCTACTGCAAGGGCAGTCCACAAGGCAACAAAGCCGAGGGAAGCAAATACCCTTACCTTTGTTGACATTCTGCGGAAGATGACTGTCTTTTTATATGCTTTTTTCTTCCATGTGAAAAAGGTCATAAGCTGAATGGGGAAGCTGAAAAGCACCGAAGATGCGGCAGATGCGTAAACACCCATATAGATATATGCCGCTGTATATATCAAAGAATTTATTGCCCCCGCAAGCGCACCCATACGATTTGCCTCGGACTGAAAGCCCATTACAAATAGCGATACAAACAAGGGAATCATAAGGAAAAATTCCTGTTTACACAGTATGCCTGCCACAAGAATGGCAATTCCCGTTATTATAATTATGATTTTTTTACTGTTTTTCATTTCTCTCTCCTGTAGTGGATAAAACTATAAAATGATATTAACACACCCCTTTGTTTTTTTCAATGAAAAACGTCCAACACACTTGAAATAAACATATCTTTTCTGTACAATAAATTTACTAAAACCGCGAGGTGGTTATATGAAAAAATTCAAAATCGGTATTCTTGGTGCAAACCGAGGACTGAATATTGCAGAAAATTTCAGGTTGCTTGGTTGCGAAATTGTTGCTCTTTGCGAAATTGATGATAAAAGAGCGGAAAAAGGTCTTAAGGCATTCGGTGAAGCCTTACCTGTTTACAAGGATTTTGACGAGTTTTTAAATCTTGATTTAGATGCGGTTGTTATCGCAAACTTTTTCCACGAGCACACTCCTTTTGCAATAAAATGCTTTGAGAAAAACATTCACGTTTTTTGCGAGTGCATCAGCAACAGCACCCTTGCAGAGGGCGTTGAGCTTCTTCGTGCATACGAGAAATCCGACTCGGTTTATATGCTGGCAGAGAACTACCCTAATATGATTTTCAACCGCGAAATGAAAAGGGTCTGCGATGGCGGTACTCTTGGCAAAATCCTTTACGCCGAGGGTGAATACAACCACCCCTTAGGAAACGATTATATTGACTTCTTCAAATGGTTTTGTTATTACCCTAACCATTGGCGCAATCTCCTGCCACGCTCATATTACATCACCCACTCACTTGCTCCGATTATGTGGTCAACAGGTGCCTCCCCCGTACGCGTTTCCGCAACACCTGTTTTTGAGCCCTTTACTGAGGAGGCAACAGGTCGCCTTGTAGGTGACAGAGCCGCCATTATCACCACGCTTAACGATGATAAATCTGTTTTCAAGCTTACAGGCTGTGCCAGCTTTGGCGCTCACAGTAATTCTTACAGAATATGCGGTGTAAACGGACAGATTGAAAACCTACGCGGTATGGGTGACAAGGTTATGCTCCGATATAACAACTGGTGCATACCCGAGGGATTAGAGGAAAATAATCTCTATGAGCCCTCCTGGAACGATGCTGACGAGGAATTCATAAAGCAGAGCGGTCACGGTGGTGGCGACTACCTGATTGCAAGAGCATTCCTTGAATGTATAAGTGAACACAAGGAGCCTGAATTCCCCTTCGATATTTATTCGGCGGTCAGAATGTCCGCCGTTGCAATCCTTGCACACCGTTCAATTCTCAATGATGGTAAGCCCTATTACATACCCGACTACCGCGACGAGAAAACACGGGAGGAGCTTTTGAAGGACACAGACTCACCCTTCTATTACTCCGACGGCAGAGAGCCCACAATCCCCTGCTGCTCTATACACGACTATGCCCCCACAAAAGAGCAGATAGAGAATTATATTAAGCTTATGAGTGAATAAAAACAAATCGGCAGTTGAAATCAATCAACTGCCGATGTTTTTTATTATATCCCTTTGTAATCCCGATTAAAACCCACTTTTATTTACACAGCGCAAAATTCTGTTACCATCACGGCAAATGTCCACAACCGTAACAGAGATATTATCAAGGG
>JAZRFZ010000106.1:0-12969 GCA_045643925.1 Acutalibacteraceae bacterium
AAACACATCAGCAGTAATCACTAATATGGAAAGACCCCTTGGCTTTAATATCGGTAACGCACTTGAAGTAAAAGAGGCCATCGACGTGCTCAACAACAAGGGCGCAGATGATTTAAAGGAAGTCTGCCTTACACTTGCAACACAAATTGTTGCTTTGTCAAAGAATATATCCACAAAGGATGCGCGAACACTCACAGAGGATGCTCTTGCCTCGGACAAAGCACTATTGAAATTCAAAGAATGGATAAGTGCACAAGGTGGTAACGGTGAATGGGTGGACAACCCTCAACTGTTCCCCACATCAACATATACTTATGAAATAAAGGCAACCCGTGACGGATATATTGCTAAAACCGATGCAGAAGCAATGGGAATTGCATCTGTTATGCTCGGTGCAGGCAGAGAAACAAAGGACGATACCATTGATATGAGCGCAGGTATCATCCTCAGTAAAAAGACAGGTGATTTTGTCCGCAAGGGTGATACTATTGCCACACTTTACTCCTGCAATGAAAAATCCTTTGCAGGTGCAGAGAAGAGATTCTTATCCGCTGTTGAATTTTCCGATGAAAAGCCATCAGAGGAAGCCTTGATTTATAAAATTATTCAGTAAGAGGGTTACAATTTGATAATAGATTTTCACACCCACGCCTTCCCCGACAGAATTGCTCCTGTCGCAATGGAAAAACTGAGCTTTGCCTCGGGTGGTCTTATCCCCCAGACAGATGGCACCCTCACGGGGCTTCACGACATTATGAGCCGTGACAATATAGACAAAAGCGTAGTTTTGGGAATTGCCACAAACGAAAAACAACAACAGGCTGTCAACGATTTTGTCAAATCCTGTGAAAGTGACAAAATCATCCCCTTCGGCTCGGTTTATCCTCACTCCGAATATGCTCTCGATGAGCTTGAAAGAATAAAATCAATGGGATTAAAGGGCATCAAATTTCATCCCGAATATCAGCAATTCTTCGTTGACGATGAAAAAATGAAGCCCCTTTACAGGAAAGCTTCACAGCTTGGTCTTATAGTCCTTTTGCACGCAGGTGAAGATATGGGCTACCCCGCCCCCTACCACGCTACACCCGAAAGGCTCCGCACAGCCGCAAAATGGATTGATTCACCTATGGTGTGTGCACATTGGGGCTCGGCAAATATGGGTGAGGATGTGTTAAAATATCTGTGTGACATACCCGTTTATTTTGATACTGCATTCGGCTATGCCGCTATGCCCAAGGACAGAGCACAGCGTATTCTTGACAAGAAAGGTGCAGACCTTATTCTGTTTGGCTCCGATTGTCCGTGGCACGCTCCCTCCTGGGACATAGGTATGATTGAAACACTTGACCTCTCTAAGGGTGATAAAGAAAAAATATACCACCTGAATGCAGAAAAACTGCTTGGGATATAAAAAACGTCGCGTAAGCTTTCCTTACGCGACATTATTTTTATAATTTCAATTCTCTTTTTAAATTTTCACCAAGGATGCCACGCTTGGCTTCCTCGGATATGGGTAGATTTTTAATTCTGTCAATTGCTTTCTTGGTTTTTTCGATATCGTTATATGGGAAATCAAGACCGAATATGCTCCGCTCTGTGCCCGTCTGATAAATCAAATCGCAAAGGTCATCGTCTGTAAGTGACCAAACGCCCCTACGAGGATTACCAAATTCATCCTCACACATAGGAATACTTGTCCAGCCTGCGAAAACGTGATGAATTTCATCGCGGGAATTGTTGTTCATTACAAGAAGCGCCTCTTTAAAGAAGCTGTAACCACCCATATGCTCCATACTAAAACGAAGCCGCGGGAAATTATATGCCACCTCGTCGAAAAGGAGCATCTGATAATCCCTGATTCTGTGCCAATGCAGACCTGTGTGGAAGGAAAGGAAAAGATTTTCCTCCTGTGCCTGCTCATACACCTCAAAAAGCTCGGGTGAATCCACCTTGACCTCTTGATAGGCGGGGTGAATTTTTATACCCTTAAGACCAAGCTCACTTATGTGCTTTACCTGGTCCTTAAGATTATCCTTTTCAAAGTTTACCGAACCAAAACCAACAAGAGCTTCTTCATCCTTTATTTCATTGACAAGCCAATCATTTGGATTTTGTCCTCTTGAAACATCGTACATATCCATCTGATTCTGAAAGGGTGCAAAGCAAACTGCCTTTTCGATATTGCAAGCATCCATCAATTCCTTCAGCTTGTCAATATCTGCATTTGGCTTTGTGTTCTTAGGGAAAAGATGAGCGTGATTGGCGTAGATTTTGTAGTCTGACATAAAATCACCCCTCTTACGAATTTTAAATTTTAAATTATAAATTGTAAATTAAGGGGCTACGCCGTTATTATAATAGTCGCACGCAGTGCCCAAAATTCAACATTTAACATTTATAATTTATAATTAAATTGTCAAATCTCCCTCGGCATCCCACTCATCATCTTCGGGAAGTTCAGGATAATAGTCCCAAAGCCTGTCCTCTTGTGTGGCGGTAAGGGGTTCGGCAGGAACTTCGTTTATTACCTCGAATTTGCGAACCTTGCTCCAGAGCGATGGAGTTATACGTATTGTATAACCACAGCCCGAAGGACAAAGCCACTCGGTCATAGGAAGCTCCGGCACACCGAAAGCGGCAAGGATTGACATTATAACACCGCCGTGGGTAATAATGGCTGCAGACTGTGTGCCTGTTTTAATCATACCATCAACGGTCTTCTGAAAAACATTGCACACTCTTGTTGCAAATTCACCGTTGCTTTCACCGTTGAGGGGTTTCGCGTCCTCACCGCCTGCAAGCCACTGAGAAAACTCCTCATAAGGCTTGAGTTCATCGGCAGTGTGACCCTCAAACTCACCGAAGTCGCACTCCTCAAAGCCCCGCATTTCAATGGGGTTCTTGTCGGGATACAGAATGTGAGCGGTTTCAATACAACGCTTAAGTGTACTTGTAAAAACTACGTCAGGATAAGGATAGTCATAGTCAGTTTTCATCTTCTCAAGCTGCTCAATGCCTTCACGGCAAAGAGGCTCGTCCGTTTGACCGATATATCTGCCCTCAAGATTTCCCTGTGTAAGGGCGTGACGTATTAAGTGAATTGTGTAAGTTTTCATTGCATTCTCCTGTGGGATAGTGTATAGTATTATACAATCTGTATAATACTTGGTTTAAACAAAATAAATAAGGATGTGACTTTATGGCTACATACTCTGAACGCCTTGTTGAATTGCGCACTGAGAAAGGTCTCAGTCAGAAAACTGCCGCGTTAGAATTAGGCATATCTCAGGCACTTTTATCACATTATGAAAAAGGAATCCGTGAATTTAATCTGGACTTTTTGTGTCGTGTTGCGGATTATTACGATGTTACAGCCGACTATATATTAGGCAGAACGGAAAGCCGTTCCGGTCTGTCCACCAACGCTCTTGATGACCGCGAGGAAGACGTCATCTTCAACACCCGCACAATTTACCGCGCCGCCATTCAGACTCACGAGCGAATGGATGCAGGTTCCGCCCAGGCAGGTGACACCGCCGATATGCTTTATGCAATAACTATTTACCGCACACTTTTTGCTGCGGCACAGTTAGGCTACATACCCAAAAGGTGGTTCACCATACCGCCAAAGCTTGCACAGGCGGTTTCTCTGGCAATGACAGAGATGTACATCGGTGAATTCCCCGAAAAGACCGTCAATGCCAGACGATACGGCGGCCCCGAACCCAAAAGCATCGAGGCCGTCATTAAAGGCGTGGAAGGTTTAATAAGAAAAACCGCAGGTACATTGAAGCCTAACGATTAACCCTTAAGAACTTCCTTGTACATCTTGATATAATCATTTGCGGATTTGCCCCAGCTGTTGTCACTGTCCATAGCACGTTTAACAAGAATGGGCCAACCCTTCTTGTCATTGTAGCCTTCGACTGCACGTCTGATGGCGTGGAGCATATCGTGAGCATTGTATGATGAGAAAACGAAGCCGTTTCCTTCACCGTCACCGCTATCTCTTACAGAGTCACGAAGACCGCCTGTTTCACGTACAATGGGAATTGTACCGTAGCGAAGGGCAACCATCTGCGAAAGTCCGCAAGGCTCACTCTTGGATGGCATAAGGAAGAAGTCCGCACCCGCATAAATCTTACGTGCAAGGTCGGGAATAAAGCCAAGGCACAAGCCAACCTGTTCGGGGTAACGAGCGGCAAGACCGCGGAAAAATTCCTCATACTGATAATCACCCGAGCCAAGAACTACAAGCTGAATATCCGTTGTGGAAAGAAGCTCGTCAAGAACCTCCTTGCAAAGGTCAAGACCCTTGTGCGAAACAAGTCTTGTTACCATACCCATTACAGGTGTATCACTCTTCTCCGGAAGCCCCAAAAGCTTCTGGAGTTCTTTTTTATTAACATATTTACCGCGCACATTATCTGCACTGTAATTTTTGAAAACATCCTTGTCGGTTTCGGGGTTGTAGTTCTCAACGTCGATACCATTAAGAATACCACGGAGCTTGTAGCAACGCTGACGAAGGATTGTATCAAGACCGTGTGAATACCAGGGGTCAAGAATTTCGTTGGCATAAGAGGGGCTTACGGTTGTAACCGCATTCGCACACTCAATACCGCCCTTCATAAGATTAACTGCACCGTCATATTCAATAAGACTGCGGTGAGCGTGGTCAATACCCACAACGTTATCAATAAGCTCCTCACCATAAACACCCTGATACTGAATGTTGTGAATGGTGAAAACGGTCTTAATATTCTCATAGCCGGGCTGATTTGCATAGATTGTGCTGTAATAAACAGGTGTCAATGCTGTCTGCCAGTCATTGCAATGAATAATGTCCGGCTTGAAATCAATGTGAGGTATAATTTCAAGAATAGCGCGTGAGAAGAATGCAAAGCGCTCTGCATCATCATAGAAGCCATAGAGAGTGTCACGCTTGAAGTAATACTGATTATCAAGAAGGTAGTAAATAACACCACCTGATTTTGCTTCGAAAATACCGCAGTACTGTCTGCGCCATGCAACGGGCACAGAAATACTTGTGATAAATTTCATTGAATCCTTAAGCTCTTGCTTAATGTTATCATAAAGAGGCATAACCACACGGCAACCTACAAGACGCTTTCTCAATGCCTGAGGAAGTGACCCTGCAACATCACCCAGACCACCACTGGCAATAAAGGGCAATGCCTCACTTGCTGCATATAAAACTTTCATAATTTTCTCCTTAGAGTGAATCGTCGTTATAACAATTCACTCATTTTATTACATAAATTCATTATACAAACCCGACAGGGAGTCGAAAAGACCTGACGAGAAGAATACTATCAAAATCACGATACCGAGAATTATGGGGATACATATCTCCAATATTGTTTTAATGAGGGCAGAGCGTTTCATTATGCGCAGCTGCTTTTCCAGCTCCACAATTCTTCTCTCAAGCTGTCTTATTGTTTCGTCATTTACCTGTCCCCCTGTAACAGGGTTAACGGCAGGTGGACTTTGTATTGCAGAATTATATGCAGGTGCAGGGCTCTGATTAGCACTCACCGCAGGACTCTGTGCAATATATCCTGACAAATCCTTAAGCGCAGAGAGCAACTCCTCATCACGCTGAACATCCTTTGAAAGAGCAGCGGTTACCCACCTGTACTGAGCCTCCGTAAGACCCTTATCTGCATCAAAACCCTTCAACTGCTTTTCACAAAAAGAGCAAATATTGCCCGACCAGCTGCCAACCTTACCTTGAACAAAATCAAGCTCATCTGTTTTGCAACCGCACACAGGAGAAACTGCCATAACAAAACACCTCCCGATTCGGATAATTCAATTATTAGATAACGATATGCTTTCCAACGAACAATGGGTAACTCTTATCACCTGAAAGAACCTTCTTTGGTGTAATAACTGTGTTTTTATCCATAATAACACAATTAAGCTTTGCATCCTCACCAACAAAAGCATCCTGCATAAGAATGGAGTTTTCAACAACTGCACCCTTTGCCACTCTTGCACCACGGAAGACGATACTGTTCTTTACTGTACCCTCAATCTGACATCCATCAGCAATAAGTGAGTTTTTGCAATCAGATGCAAGACCGTAAATAACGGGCATATCATCACGAACCTTTGTATAAACGGGGCTCTGTGAATTGAAAAGTGACTTTCTGGTTGCTTTTTCAAGCAATGCCATATTTGCACTGAAATATGTTTCCATACTGTCGATTGTGCAATTCCACTCGTCAACCTTGTAGCCGTAAATGTTGAGTGTTTCAACATTTTTCTGGATAATATCCTTTTCAAAGCTTGTGTAAGCATAGCTCTGTGCATCACCGATAAGTCTTTCAAGAAGAGCCTTTCTGATAAGCACAACATTAGCAAGGTAATTAACATCATCACTTGTCTTAACGTCAATACCAACATTTGTAACCTTACCTGTTATGTCAACCTCAACAACTGCTCTGTTCTGAAGCTTGGGTGCAACACCTGTACAGTAAGCAAGTGTTATATCTGCATTTTTGCCCGAATGGAAGCTCATAAGCTTTTTAAGGTCCATATTGCAAACGAAGTTTGAATCCATAAGGAGGACATACTCCTGCTTTGCGTGAGAAATATAGTCCATAATACGGCCGAGAGTATCAATTCTGTTGTTACCATCTGCGTGTACGGATGTGAAGGGAGGCAACAATGTAAGACCGTCAACCTTACGTGAAAGGTCCCAGGGTCTGCCGCTACCTATATGGTCCATAAGCGAATGGAAGTTACTGTTAGCAATAACGCCAACCTTGGTAATGCCGCAATTAACCATATTTGAGAGCGGGAAATCAATAAGTCTGTATCTGCCGCCGAAGGGTACTGAACCCATTGTACGTCTGGCAGTAAGTGCATTCAAAGCCGAATCAAATGAATTGGAATAAACTATTCCAAGAACGTTTTTTGCTATCATACAGTTTCACCCTCCTTAACATCTTCTGCAATCATTGACTGTGCCTTAACCTTAGCGTTTTTACCTACAGTAACACCGGCACCTACAACGCTTACACCCCATTTATCGAGGTCATCGCATTTTTCGGGATTTTCACCAACAACGGCACCCTCTTCAATAACCGCATTCTCTGCAACCATTGCGTACTGAACAACTGCACCTTTTTTGATAACTGCACCGGGCATTACGATTGAATAATCAACAAATGCACCCTCTTCAACAGTTACGTCATTGAAAAGAATCGAATAGTCGATTTTGCCTTCGATTTCACAGCCTGCAGTTGCAATAGAATTCTCAACAACCGCTTTATCTGAAATGTACTGAGGAGCGGCATTTGTGCCTCTGCCGTAAATCTTCCATGAATTATCACTAAGGTCAATATTTACCTTGGGGTTAAGGATGTCAAGGTTTGCCTCCCAGAGAGAGTCGATTGTTCCAACATCCTTCCAATATCCGTCAAAGCCATAAGCAAAAAGTCTTTCTCCTGCTTCGTGCATTGCAGGAATAACATTCTTACCGAAGTCGTTTGATGAGTTGGGGTCATTTTCATCGTCAATAAGATACTGACGAAGCTTTGACCATGTGAACATATAAACACCCATAGATGCTTTATTACTCTTAGGCTCCTTGGGCTTCTCCTCGAAAGCGGTAATTCTGCCGTCATCGTCGGTAAACATCAGACCGAAGCGTGATGCCTCCTCCCACGGAACCTCAAGCATAGCTATTGTACAAGCCGCATCCTTCTCTTTATGGAACTGAAGCATTTTAGCATAGTCCATTTTATAAATATGGTCACCTGAAAGGATTGCAACGTACTCGGGATCATATCTGTCGATAAAGTGAATATTCTGATAAATGGCATTTGCTGTACCCTTATACCATTCTGTACCCTCAATCTGCTGATAGGGAGAGAGAATATGTACACCGCCGTTTGCACGGTCAAGATCCCAGGGACCACCATTGCCGATATATTCATTAAGCTCAAGGGGTTGGTACTGTGTGAGAACACCAACCGTATAGATACCTGAATTCACGCAGTTTGAAAGGGGAAAGTCGATGATTCTGTACTTGCCGCCATAAGGTACTGCGGGTTTTGCAATGTTCTTTGTAAGCACACCGAGTCTTGAACCCTGACCGCCTGCAAGGAGCATTGCGATACATTCTGTCTTTTTTGCCATTACTGTCACATTCCTTTCAATGTATATATAGAATTATTTTTTCGCCTTTTTAGTTGAGTCTGGTGCATCCTCTGCCTTTTTGTTCTGCTTTAAATAAAGCGTTGTCATGGGCGGTAAGGAAAGCTCGATGTAATTATCGAAGCCGTGCATCATACCCTCTTTGACCTTGTATGTCTTCTTGATTCTTTCACCTGTGCCGCCAAATTTAGCATTATCGGAATTGAAAACAATCTCATAGCTGTCTGCATCGGGAACACCAATTTTGTAGTTGTCACGGGCAACGGGTGTGAAATTGCACACCGCAAGGAGCTTATCATCAGCCTCATTACACCTTACAAAGGCAATAACGGAATTGTCCTTATCATCACTGACAACCCACTTAAAGCCTTCCCAGCTATAATCAATCTCCCACAAGGGTGAATTCTTCTTGTAAAATTTGTTAAGCTCCCGAGTATAGTCCTGCAGGAGAACATGCATTTCATAATCCAGGAGAATCCAGTCAAGACCCTTCTTGTAGTCCCATTCAATAAACTGACCGAACTCTGTACCCATAAACAAAAGCTTTTTGCCGGGGTGAGCGTACATATATCCGAGGAAGGCTCTCACACCTGCAAACTTCTCGTTATAATTACCGGGAATTTTATTTATAAGAGAGCATTTGCCGTGCACAACCTCATCGTGGGAGATTGGCAGAACAAAGTTCTCGCTGAAAGCGTAAAAGAATGAAAATGTAATTAAATCGTGATTATATTTTTTGTGAATACCATCAAGGGAGAAATAACGGAGTATGTCATTCATCCACCCCATATTCCACTTGAAGTTGTAGCCAAGACCACCCATAAAAACAGGCTTGGAAACCATAGGCCATGCGGTACTTTCCTCTGCAATCATCATCACGTCACCATGCTCATTAAACACAGTTTCGTTGAGAAGCTTCATAAAGGCTACCGCCTCAAGGTTTTCGTTACCGCCATTTTCATTGGCAATCCACTGACCGTCGTCCCTGCCGTAGTCAAGATAGAGCATTGAGGCAACCGCATCAACACGAAGGCCGTCAATGTGATACTCATCAAACCAGAAGCAAGCATTTGAAATCAGGAAGCTCTGCACTTCGTTCCTGCCGAAGTCAAAAACCTTGGTGCCCCATTGGAGATGCTCTCCCTTGCGGGGGTCCTTGTACTCATAACAAGCTTCACCGTCAAACTCCGCAAGACCATGTGCATCTTTGGGAAAGTGAGCAGGTACCCAGTCCACAATAACACCGATTCCCGCCTTGTGGCACTCGTCAACGAAGAATTTGAAATCATCAGGTGTACCATATCTTGAGGTTACTGCAAAGTAGCCTGTAACCTGATAACCCCATGAACCATCGAAGGGATGCTCCGCAACGGGCATAAGCTCCACATGGGTGTATCCCATATTCTTAACATAGTTCACAAGCTCCTTGGCAAGGTGACGATAGCTCAGATTGTTGCCGTCCTCAAACATTTTCCAGGAACCCAGGTGAACCTCATATATATTAACCGGTGATTTATAGACAGATGACTCACGCCTTTTCTTAAGCCAGGCAGAATCACGCCACTTGTAGCTACCTTCAAAGATTTTTGAAGCCGTGCCCGGTCTTGTTTCCGCATGGATTGCGTAAGGGTCGGCCTTGTAATTTCTGAAGCCGTCGGGTGTATAAATAAGGAATTTATACGCATCGAAATTCTTAACTCCCTCAACGTATGCTTCCCACACGCCACCGTCACTGAGCTTATACATAGGCGAAGAATCTTCGTTCCATCCGTTGAAATCACCTACGACGCAAACCGCATCGGCGTGAGGTGCCCACACCCTAAAAACATATTTGCCATCCTCAACCTTATGTGCACCAAGAAAATCCTGGGCTTTAAAATTGCGCCCTTGATGGAACACATAAAGAGGGAAATCATTGTAATTTTCGTTTTTCACTGTCTTTTCCACATCTTCACCACCGAAAATTGTAGTACATCAATGTAATAATATCAAATTCGGCTATTATTTTCAAGGTTTTTTAATATATTTTGTTCAAACACCTATTAAATTTACACCTCAACTTTTGGTAATATTGCATAAGTTTTGTCGATTTTCCCATAATTGCACATAAAGTTCTCTTCTTTGTGTAATTTCCCCTTACGAATATCTTAAATTTTAATAATCTGTAAATATATAAATTTATGGGTTTTAGTTCTATTTTAGAATAATAATTCACAAAAAAATGGTAATATATACAAAGCAATAAATTAAACGTTTAACTATTTTTTGAAAGGGGCTTGAAATGGAGCTCAGAGAATTAGTTCATCAGTTTATATCCATATCGGTTATACACCGATGTCAGATAACCAAATCCGCATCGAAGGTCGGTCTGTACTTTGGTCAGCCTTCAGTTCTCAGATACATCACTGAGCACGACGGATGCACACAGAAGGAAGTTGCCGAGGCAATGCACATATCCCCCGCAAGTGCTGCAACGTCTCTCAAGCGAATTGAAAAGGCAGGTCTTATTACACGGACCGCTGACGAGGATGACTGCAGGAAGAATCATCTTTCCGTTACGGAAAAGGGTTCACAGGCTCTGGCACAATTCGTAAAAATCTGTGAAACCACGGACAGAGAAATGTTCAAGGGTTTTACTGACGAGGAAATGGATACACTACACAATTTGCTGACAAGGTTACACGATAATCTTGACTCAAAAAGCTTTACTCCCGAAGAAATATCAACACTACTTAACAAAAACGGGGAAGGAGATAACGAATAATGATACGCAAAATTTTACCCTATGCCAAAAAGTACCGCTTACCTGCAATACTTTCACCCTTGTGCATTGTAATGGAGGTGCTTATTGAGGTTACAATTCCTCTTTTGATGTCAATCATTGTTGACTGCGGAATAAGCGGTCAGGCATTGGCTCAAAAGGACAGCTTTATTGCAGATATTCTCATAAATATGGGTTTTGCCGATAAAGCAGGTACAGACCTTATATTATCCTTGGGCGGATTGATGCTGGGTCTTTCTGCAATATCCCTTGCCTGCGGTGCAGCGGCGGCTTTCTTTGCCGCAAAGGCAGGTATGGGCTTTGGTTCAGAATTGAGAGCAGGTATCTTCAACAAAATTCAGGACTTTTCATTCTCAAACATAGACAAATTCTCAACAGGCTCTCTTATCACAAGAATGACAACTGACATCAATATGACACAGATGGCATTTATGATGGCTTTGAGATTACTCATACGCTCACCTCTTATGTTTATAATGGCGATTTCAATGGCATTCACCATTAACAAGAAGTTGTCCCTTGTGTTCATGTGCATTGCTCCCATAATGTTTGCGCTCATACTTATAATAGGTTCTTTTGCTCACAAACGTTTTTCCGCAATGTTTAAAAAATATGATAAAATCAACAATTATATTCAGGAAAAACTTATTGGCGCAAGAGTTGTTAAGGCTTTTGTAAGAGCAAAACACGAAAAAGAAAATTTCCGTGTATCAAACGACGAGCTCAGGGATGCTACAATCTTTGCAGAAAAGCTTGTTATTCTTAACAACCCCATAATGGCAGTTTCCATTTACTCCTGCATTCTGCTCATTTTATGGATTGGTTCAAAGCTTATTCTGGGTGGCGCAATGCAGCTGGGCGACCTTATGAGTTTTATCACATATATCCAACAGATATTTATGTCACTTATGATGATTTCTATGATATTTGTTATGTCGGTTATGGCAAAAGCCGCTATCAACCGTATATGCGAAGTTCTGGAAGAAAAGCCCCATATCACTGATGAAAATGCAGACGAAAACCTCTATGTCGCAGACGGCAGCATTGAATTCAGAAATGTTTCATTTAAGTACAGCAGCAATGCAGAAAACACTGTGCTTAAGAATATTAACCTCTCCATAAAATCCGGTGAAACAATCGGTATTTTAGGTGGTACAGGTAGTGCCAAAACATCACTTGTTCAGCTTATCCCCCGTCTTTACGATGCTACAGAGGGTCAGGTGCTTGTGGGTGGCAGAGATGTTAAGGATTACACCCTCAGAAACCTTCGTGACAGCGTTTCAATGGTATTGCAGACAAACCTGCTTTTCTCCGGCACAATCGAAGAAAACCTGCGTTGGGGTGACGAAAACGCTACCCTTGACGAAATCCGCGCCGCTGCAAAAATTGCTCAGGCAGACGACTTTGTTATGAGCTTCCCTGATGGCTATCAAACAGATATGAGTCAGGGCGGCGTCAATGTTTCCGGCGGACAGAAGCAAAGACTTTGTATTGCACGTGCAATACTCAAAAAGCCAAATGTACTTATTCTTGACGACTCCACAAGTGCAGTTGATACTGCAACCGATGGCAAAATCCGTGAGGGTATGAAAAACCTGTTACCCGAAACCACAAAGATTATCATCGCTCAGCGTATCAACTCGATTCAGCACGCAGACAGGATAATCGTTCTTGACGATGGTAAAATCGACGATATAGGCACACACGACGAATTGCTTTCACGCAACGAGATTTACAAAGATGTGTATATCTCACAGCAGGAAAGCAAAATGGAACAATAAGAAAGGAGTGAAGATAATGGCTGAAAATCAAAAAAGACCTCCTATGCCGGCCGGTCCCGGTAACAGAATGAGGTTCGGAAAGCCCAAGAATGCAGGCAAAACCATAAGCCGTTTGCTCTCCTATGTTGCAAAGAGCAAGGGTTTGGTTATATTAGTTATCTTCCTCGTTCTGTTTTCTTCCGTTGCAAACATTGCAGGTACCTACTTTTTAAC
>JAZRFZ010000107.1:0-5333 GCA_045643925.1 Acutalibacteraceae bacterium
CCGCCTGTTGATTTCTCAAGGTCTGAGTTCCTTAAGGGGATTTCAGATGAGTTTGAGGAGTGGAAGTTCGGCCTTATCTCAAACTGCTGCGGCATTAAGGTTACTAAAGCAACCTTAATGAACGAGCCTCAGCAAAGTGCCCTCAAAAAGATTTCCCCTGTAAAATATGTTACGGGCGAATGTGTACCCACAGCCGTTTTTCAAGGTGTGCACGATGATTTGGTTCCGTTTTCTGATGCACAGAGGTTTATCGGCTTGTTAAATGAGTGCAAGGTGAAGAATGATTTTGTTGTTTATGGAAATTCGGGTCACGCTCTTGATAAGGACCCTGAAGCCTCACAAATGGCAAAGGATATAATAGCTGATTACTTGAAAAAATATCTTTAATAAGGTGTATTGCTGTTAGAAAATTTCTTGAAGCTTTTGCAGAATATGTAAAGCAAAGCAACGGCAAGTGAACGAAAAACAAAAGCAGAGTTCGGCTTGAACTCTGCTTTCGTTCTTTTATATTGTTCTTTTCAATTGTTCATTTGTCTTTTTTACCGAATGTCTGACACAAAGGTATACGGTTGTCCACACAACAAAATAAATGCCTGCAAAAATACCTGTGAATATGCCAAATACCTTAAGGTCAAAGGGTATCCAGGTATTTATAAGGTAGCAGAGAGAGTATGCTACATAGAGCACACCAAAGTGCCATCCAAGAGATTTGTTGAGCCCCCATTCCTCAATCTGATTGAAAACACTTGCACCTGCGTGGACGAATGCAAGCAGATAAACCGAAACAGTACCAAGCAGTATTTCTGTTCCGTTAAAGGTGGTTCCGGGATAAATTTTTGCCACTATAAAATAAATCATAGCCAATATGATAGGACCGAAACCACCGAACATCATACCTCTCAATAAAAATTCCTTTACGTATTTGTTCATAATTTTACACCTAGCCTTTCTTTTACTTTCTTAAGGTTGCGTCTTGAAACATAGTCGCGGTAGCCGTTTTTAAATACTACGGAAACCGCACCCGAAAATGTAGCCTGTAATTTTTCAATGTGTCTGATGTTGGCAATACAAGATTGATTTATTTTGATGAAATTGTTGTCAAGCAAAGCTTCAATTTGATAAAGTCGTAATTTAACCCTGTATTTTTCGTCGGTCAGCGCAAAGACTTTGTCGTTTTCACAAATAAAGCAGTTCACATTAAAAAGGTTCAGTTTTACTGCTTCATCATCTTTATAACCAATCAATCCCTGGTTGTTTTCAGATACAAGTCTTTCAATTTCTGCAACAAGCTCGGTTTTCTCGTGAGTATAAATCAAAACTTCCTCGTCTTTTGATTTGTCTATGATTATTCTGATATTCGTTTTAATCACCTTGCTTTCCTGTGATCCTTGTGATTTTATTTTATGTTGGATTTTCAGGATTTTCAAGGGGATTTAGGTGTTTGGTCTGTTTGGTTTGATAAGCGGTATTATCTCGTTCTAAAAAGACAAACTGTCTGCAACCTTGTGGGGTAACAGACAGTTTGTTTTTAATACTTTTTAACTTTTCTCGGCTTGTGGAATATGGGTGTTTTTTCACCTGCATTTACCATTTCTCGAGTGAGAAGTGTACGCATCTGTTGTAAAATCTTGGCGTAATTTTCGTTATTTACAAGATTATTCTTCTCATAAGGGTCATTCCTAAGGTCATATAGATAATCGTCAAAATAGTGAATAGCCCTTGGCTTGTGCCACCCTGAGCCCATTGCTTTTGCGGAATATTTCCATTCCTTTGTGCGGACTGCTCTGCCGATGTGTGATTCGCTAATCTGAATAAACACACAATCTCTTTCGTCAGTATCAATGTTATTAACAGGTAAGATTTTGCCGGAATAACTTTCGGGGATTTCTATACCTGCAAGCTCAAGCATTGTAGGCGGCAGGTCAATAAGACTTGCAAGTGCATCTGTGTTTTCCCCCTTGTGTATTGCGCCACCGCCGAATACAAGGGGAGTGTGTACACAAGAGTCGTGGCAACTGCGTTTGTACTCAAAGTTACGGGTTTTAAAGTGGCAACCGTGGTCACTTGTGTAAATAATTACCGTGTTATCATATATTCCTTTTTCTTTAAGTGCGTCAACAAGCTTACCCACGTTTTCGTCAAGCCTGTTAATAGCTGCAATGTAGTCGGGGTATTCTTTTTCATAGTCACCATTAAGGAATGATAAATCCTCGGGGATAGGATAATCCTTGTAATTTTCAACGGTATCCTTGGGGCCTTCGAAGTGACCGTGGTCATTCTGGTGATGGGGTTCAAGCTGTGAAATGAACATAAAGAAAGGTTTTTCACCGTTGTGATTGTTGACATATTCAAGTGCAAAGTCATTTATGCAATCTGCTCTGTAGCCTGTGAAATCAATTCTGTTTCCCTGCTCGTCGAAAACATAGCCGTCGTAGCCGTGTGATGTAAATTCCAGCACGTCAGCACCGCGCCAGTATTTGTAGCCACCTTGCTTTTCAAGGGGGACAGCGGTTTTTTCACAGTGAAACCCTTTGCTGGGAGCTCTGTCAGTTGCAAGGTGCCATTTGCCGATGTATGCGGTATCATAGCCGTTTTCATTGAAATAATCTGCCATTGTTTTTGTGCTTTCCTGCAGGGGAATACCATTCCAATAGCACTTGTTTTCCGTGGCATACTGACCCGTCTGCAAGCAGGCACGGGCAGGGCCGCACACAGGCTGACAGGTAAATGAATTCTCGAAAAGAACACCTTCTTCTCCTAATTCCCACACGTTGGGCATAAGGTTTTCATTTAGTGTATCCCAACGCTGTTGGTCTGAAAAATAAAATATAATATTCGGTTTCATAAAAAACTCCTAAAATAAAGTTATTTTCACTATATCACGGAAAAATATTTTTATCAAGTTTTATTTATTGAGGATAATGTGTAAAAATCGGGGCATCATCTTTTTAAAAAGATATAAGAGGTGTTTTTATGGTAGAACAGGATACAGTAAGACTTCTGCGCGAGTGTGATGCAGGTGTGAAAATGGGTATTTCCTCCATTGATGATGTGCTTAATAAGGTCAAATCGGACAGTCTCAGACAATATCTTGTGAATTGTCGCAATGAGCACGTGAGATTGCAGGAGGAAATCGAAATTTTGCTTGAAAATTATCAGGATGATGGTAAAGAGCCTAACCCTATGGCTAAGGGGATGTCGTGGATTAAAACAAATGTAAAGCTTGCCGTAGAGGAAAGTGACGAAACGATTGCAGACCTTATGACAGATGGCTGTAATATGGGTGTGAAATCCCTTAACCAATACCTTAACCAATACAAGGCAGCAAATGAAAAAAGCAAGGATATCTGCAAAAAACTCATTAACCTTGAAGAAAAGCTTACAACAGATATCAGAGGATATCTTTAATTTATCGCCACAAAAGACGAAAAACGCATCTACCAAAGGTGGATGCGTTTTTCTTAGGGGTAAATATGGAAATAAGGAGATAGGAATGAAAACAATGTAATCAACGGTGGGAATTGGCTGTTTCCCGTTCCGTTGATTACACTATACATCACAAAATTAAATTGCGTATTAAAAACTTGTGAACAATTAAAAATAAACGATGAACATTTTGTGAATTTGGAATTATTATCGTTTTATTTTAAGAATCTTGAATTTTTCTTTTGTTCTAGTGAGATTGAGCCGTCCTCTGCAATGCTTGTAAGTGTACAACCCTGAAGCCATTCGTTTTCGGGTAAATATACTGCATTGTTGTAACCGCCCAGTCCGTAGAGATTGTAGTCGCTGCTCTGACTGTAAACAAGGTAAATGCCCTCGTAAAGTGCCGCCCAGTCGTTGACGTGGTCGTGACCTGAGAAGATTGCCTGTGCGCCCATTTCCTTCATAGCGTCGAAAAGACCGCTGTTGTAGGGAGAGCAACCCGGCAACTCATATTGCACACCGTAGATAATCTCTGCCTTGCCTGTGGGTGTGTATTTTTCGTTCTCATCCTTCTCTGTGCCGAAAACCTCCGCGTACTCAGGAATCGGAATATGCATATAAAGAATAGACTTTGCCTCACCGTATTTCTTTTTGAGTGAGGTGATTTCCTTTTTGTACCACTCAATCTGCGAGGGCTTTATGTAGTCGTAGCCATTCTCAAAAGGTACTTTGTCGTTGGTTTTGTGGGGTTCACAAATATCTCTGCCTGAGTCGAACAGAACAAGGCTCTGCCTTAATTCTTTGTCAGAGTTCATGATATTTATTACATAGTTGCCGTAACCGAAAAGGGAGGGGTCACCGAACTTTGACAGACAGTAAGGGGAGTCTGTAAGGCTTTTGAAGAGAAGGTATTTGTAATATTCCTTTTCCTCCCTTGCCTCGTGATTACCAAAGGCGTAAGCCCAGTAAACACCCATTTTTTCCATCAACTGACCGAACTGAATAGCATCAATCTGCTGATATTTTGCCTGGATGCAGTCACCTGTGAAAATAACAAGGTCGGGCTTGACTTCCTCAATGTTGTCAATCATCAACTGCATAACCTTGTCGTTAAGGTCATAGTCCTCACCCGTGTGCATATCAGTAAATGTAAGAATCTTAAATGGTGAATTATCATAAGAACCGTCGGCGTTGAATTTGCCGATATATGTTGAAGTTTCGTTCTCGCTTATGATTTTTACATTTGAACCGATGTAGGGGATTCTCAATGAAGAAAGGAACAAGTTTCTTGCAAGTTTTCCCTTGGTGAGATTGTACAAAGGCTTCTCTGCCTTAAGGGTAAGACGGATGCCGTTTTGCTGTATGAATGTGCGTATAGGCTTCATAAAAAATACCTTCTTTTATGGTGAAATTTTCTTTCTCACAATATATCATAAAAAGGTGGTTTTTTCAATAGAAATAAAGGTATTTTTTGGCATATATTGTGCAGTGATTTGTGTGTTTTTGAAAATACATACAAATTATTGTGGTCTCTTTTGTGCAATAGGTAGATTCTTGTTTTTTCGCCATTTTTTTGCATAAAAACCCTTACTTTTTCTTGCATTTGTGTTATACTACATATAGAGGTTTTCTGACCTGATTTTAACAAGAAATTGTGCTTTTTTAGCGTTTCGGGGGTGTTGAGTTGAAGACATTATTTGTTTACTGTTCAGGCGACGATACAGTTAATTCCCTTTGCAGTGAAAGTGTCCTCAGAAAGCGCGATACAAAAGCACTTGAACTCACCCGAAACACACATCAATCTGCATTCAGTCGTTACTTCGGCATCAACCGTGTGCGCAGATTTTCCTCTGTGGGTAGTTATGGTGTGGATGTTGATGATTACGACAAAATCATTTTTGCTTGTG
>JAZRFZ010000108.1:0-3455 GCA_045643925.1 Acutalibacteraceae bacterium
CCATTGGAAATATCATAAGCATCTGTGTAGCCTGCTGCAATGTTTTCCGCATATCCGTACCAGTCGATACCCTCTGCCTTCAATCTGTCACCGGGGCCTTTGTTTTCCGGTGTGTAGTGGTCAAAGTAACCGCGCGTTGCCATATCAAGGCTATGCTTCTCCGCCGCTTTTGCTGCCGTGGGACAGTAGATGAGTGCAGATTCGTTGTGAATTGCTCGCATACCATTTGTCAGGTGATAAACAAGCTTTTCACTTGCGGACATATCCGTAACCTCATAGAATGTATAACTCTCGCCGATCGTTGCAAGGTAGCTGTAAACATAAGCTCCATCCTCTGCAAGGGAGTCGATATATTGTGTTATTGCAATGTCCCCAACCGTGGTGTGGGCTGTAAGCGTTGCCGTGTTAAGTGAGTAGTTTTTACTTCCCACAGCTACTTTTGTTGCAAAACTGTTTGAATAGAACTGTGTGAGTTCATTATCCAAGAAGGTGAATACACCTAAATTCTTGTAGTCTGAGCAGTAAACATATATCTTCACCGTGCCGATTGTTGAACGGTCACCTAAAATATCCTGAGGTTTACCCAGTAAGCCTTCAATTGTTGCAGTAGTAGCACCGAATGCAATGGACTTACCGTTATAGGTTATGGCAGGTGTTGCGATGGAGTAACCGCAATCCGAACAAACATCGTCCATAAAGGTGTGTCCCGTTGCAGGTAGAGCTTCACCGCAGTATAAACACTCACCGCTTGTTGTACAGGTCTGACCAAGTGGATAGTGACCTGTTGCGGGGATTACCATATAAAATTGTTCACCGCATATAAAGCACTCTGAGTAAGCAGAACCATCCTTGGTGCAAGTAGAGTTTTTGGTGACATACCAGTCAGTATATTCGTGGGCAGGTGCCACGCTTAAATCACAGGCAATGCGGAGAATTTCGAGTGCATCTTCTGTTTTGATGTAGCCGTCACGGTTGATGTCAGCGGCAGTTTCCCCGTCGTAGTCTGGGACTTCCAGACCTGCTGCATACATAAGGGTCAGCCTGGCATCGTTGGTGGAATAAATAGTGTCATTATCCACATCTCCGTTGCAACCTGCATAAGATGTAACGGATAGCAACGACAATGTAAAAACACAAAGAAATAAAGTCAATAAAATCTTAAGTGATTTCATTTTATTCAACCTCTGTATAATGTTTTCAAAAGTTCAATTTCTCTCTGATAACCGTCAATATCATTGGGCGTTTCGAGGAAGAATGGCAGTTTTTTGAGCTTCGGATGATTTATGATGCGTTCTATTGCAGGGAGTCCGATACCGCCCTCACCGATTTTAGCGTGGCGGTCCTTGTGGCAACCCAGGTAGTTAAGACTATCGTTAAGGTGGATAGCTTTAAGTCGGTCAAGACCAATTATGCGGTCGAATTCGTCAATCACACCGTCAAGGTCATTTACAATATCATATCCACCGTCGAAAACGTGACAGGTGTCAAGGCAAACACCAAGCTTGTCTTTTAATTCAACCTTGTCAATTATAGCGTGTATTTCTTCAAAGTTTCTGCCAACCTCACTACCTTTTCCTGCCATGGTTTCAAGGAGTATGGTTGTTTTCTGCTCGGGGAATAAAACAGAATTAAGCATATCTGCAATGTACTGTATGCCAACCTCTGCGCCCTGACTAACGTGGCTGCCTGGGTGGAAGTTGTATAGGGCACCCTCGATGTGGTCAAGTCTGTAAATATCATCCGCCATTGTATTACGGGCAAACTCACGAAGTCCCTCATCCTTGGCACAGGCATTCATTGTGTAGGGTGCGTGTGCAAGAACACTCACAATACCGTTTTCCTTGCGGTATTCCTCAAAAGCCTTGATGTCCTCAAGGTCAAGTGGTTTTGCCTGACCGCCACGGGGATTACGTGTAAAAAACTGAAAATCATTTGCACCTATTCTCACGGCTTCCTTACCCATTGCCAGGTAACCGCCCGAGCTTGACAGGTGACAACCAATAATAAACATATCTATCACCGATTATTTTAATTTATGAATGAATAAACCGCTTAAGAGCTTGGGTTCAAACCAGGTTGATTTAGGTGGCATAATGAGATTTGCATCTGCAATGCTCATAAGGTCATCAAGGGTGGTGGGATACATTGAAAACGCAACTGCCATACCGCCGTTAACAAGTCTTTCAAGCTCACCAAGACCTCTGATACCGCCGATGAAGTCAATGCGCTTATCTGTGCGGGGGTCACCAATGTTAAGGATAGGTGTGAGGAGATTCTTCTGTAAGATAGAAACATCGAGCTGGTCAACGGGATTTTCGGGGTCAAATGTGCCGTCCTTGGCAGTAAGCTTGTACCATTTGCCGTCCATATACATACCGAAGTTGTGCTTTTCTTCGGGGTGATATGCACCATCACAAGGCGCATCTTCAACAACAAAATCAGCGGAAATCTTGTCAATAAACTCACTCTGTGTGTTGCCGTTAAGGTCTTTTACAACACGGTTGTAGTCCATTATTTCAAGGCTCTCTGCAGGGAAAAGAACAGCAAGGAAGAAGTTGAATTCCTCTGTGCCGTCAAAGTCGGGGTTCTGTTCGCGGCGCATCTTAGCAACGTTTACCGCAGATGCACAACGGTGGTGTCCGTCTGCAATGTAGAAGTCGCCAACCTGACCGAGAAGCTCGGCAAGTTTTTTGCAAACCTCAGCATCGTTTACAACCCATACAGTGTTCTGAATTCCGTCCTCTGTGGTGAAGTCATATTCGGGAGTACCGTTTTTGTGTGACTCGATAATTTCGGTGATTTCGTTCTGCTCCTTGTAGCAAAGGAAAATGGGGCCTGTGTTTGCATCACATGTATCCACGTGACGGATACGGTCAGCCTCTTTGTCGGCACGGGTAAGCTCGTGCTTTTTAATGCGGTTGTTGATGTAATCATCAACCCATGCACAACCAACAAGACCTGTCTGTGCTCTGCCGTTCATAATCTGACGGTAGATGTAAAAGCAAGGCGCTTCGTCCATCTTGCAGATGCCGTCATTCTCAAGGCTTTGGAGATTTTCTTTTGCCTTGGCATAAACCTCGTCACAGTAAATATCCGTGCAGTGGGGCAGGTCAACCTCTGCCTTGTCAACGTGCAGGAATGAGTAAGGATTGCCCTCAACCATAACCTTTGCTTCTTCACTGTTCATAACATCGTAGGGGAGAGCCGCCACCCTTGAAGCATATTCGGGTGTGGGTCTGAGCGCCTTAAACGGTCTGAAAACTGCCATAAAAAAACCTCCGTGGGTATATATTTAATATGTAGATATATACTTACATTTATATAAATAATTTTACTTTATTTGTATTCTTATTGTCAATATAATATTGCATTTTAATTTGCCCTGTGATATTTTAATTAGCGGATAGCAAATAACAAAAAAAGGATAAAACCTATGGATTTCAAAAACATTTTAA
>JAZRFZ010000109.1:0-14823 GCA_045643925.1 Acutalibacteraceae bacterium
TCCGCAATAACGCTGAACACTGTTCATAGCACCTGCAAGAGTAAGGAAAAAGACTATAATAATAAGGTTAATAATATGGTTGTCCGTAGGCTTATAACCTACAAAATACATAATGAGATAAACAAGTCCGCAATAACCGTAGCTTAAAACAGAAAGATTTCTAAGACCGATTTTTTTAGTGAGCTTTGTAGCAAAGGGAAGAACGAAATAACTGGGTAAGCCTGTAAAAAGACCTGAAATAGCCGCATTGGAAAGCTTACCTGTACAGTTAAGCCAGAAATAGTTTGCAACCTGCTGACCCGTACCTTTACCCATACCGAAAAAGCCCTTAATCATAAGAACCCACATGGGACGGCAAGATGCAACCTGTTTTACGGATTTCCAAACGCTTGTGCTCTTCATTTCTTCACGTGATGCAAGGGGCACACGCTCTCTCAAGCTGAAGAAGCCGAATATTCTGAAAAAGATTACTAACGCAATGAAAACAATAGCACCTACAAGATAAATGTTACGTGTAGGTATCGTTCTCGGCAGATAGTCAACAAAGAATGGGAAAAGTGACGGCAACCACACACCGAAAAGGTCAACGTAGGTGTCAGCCGCAATAAGTTTATTACGCTCGTTGGGGTTTGGTGTAAGGTTGTAAAGCACCGCCTTATATGCAGGGTTATAAAATGAACCCGCAATTGAGCCAACATATCTGATGACTAAAAACCATATAAACAATGCCGCCTGAGAAAGTCCGTCGGGCAACAAATAGGGTGTTGCCGCAGAGAAAATCCAGAAGGGAAGAGTAAGCACAAGATAAGGTCGTACTCTGCCCCAACGTGTACGCGTTCTGTCCAGGATGGGACCGGATATTGCATTGTCAAAAGTATCAACTATTGTAGAGAAGGTCTGAGCAATACTCAGCGTAATAGGGCTTACGTGCTGGAAGGTTGTAGTATAGAAAAACTCGTTATTTCCGTTGAATGTCTCCCAGTTTTTGTCACCGATACCTGAAATTATGTAAGCCGCCATTTCGCGGGGGCCTAAATATTCCTTTTCCTGTTGGCTTTTTTGTTTGTCGATTTCTTCCTGAGTCAACATAACTTCTTTAGTTGTTTCCGCCACGGTTACACCGCCTTTCATCTTTTCAAAAATATTCTATCACATAAAAAATTCAAACGCAATAACTGGCATTATTTAATAAATTTTTCCAATTCACGTCTGAGTCGGGCAACAGGTAGACCAACCACATTGAAATAGTCACCCTTTATGCCCTTTACAAGTAAACTTGCTTTGCCCTGAATACCGTAAGCACCGGCTTTATCATAGGGCTCGGAAGTTGAAATATATTCTTCTATTTCTTTTTTTGTAAGCCTGTAAAACACCACGTCAGTTTTTTCGCTGAATGTTACCGCTTTTTTATCATCTGATATGGTAACACCTGTATAAACCTGATGTGTTTTACCGCTTAAAAGATTAAGCATTCGTCTGGCATCCTCTTTATCCAAGGGTTTTCCGAGAATTTCCTCATTCACCGCAACAACCGTATCGGCGGAAATAACTATTTCCTCTGGAGAACTGCATTTTCGTGATGCCTCATTTTTTATTTTAGAAAGATATTCTACCGCTTCTATGGCACCAATGCCCTCAGGGAGGGTTTCGTCACAGGGCACGGGGCGTATTTCAACATTATCTGCAATAACCCCTATTAATTCTTTTCTTCTTGGTGATTGGGATGCGAGAATTATTTTTTTATCAATCATATTTTCACCAATTCAATGCTTTGCACATTGTTTTAAGAGTGTTAAGACCCCACTTACACGCCATAACTGCGTCCTCGTGACCCTCAAACTCCAATGTAATATAGCCATTGTAACCTGCGTCTTTAATAATATTCAAAACCTGATAAACAGGCACGTTACCGTGACCTAAAACGGCACCACGAAGGTAATTACCTCCCCTTGATTTAAAGAAGCCGTCACAGGGCGCAAACTCGCTACCACTTTTTATATGAAAATCCTTTGCATGAAGGTAAGAAACAAAGGGTGCCAATCTGCTTACTGCCGTTACAGGGTTTTCGTCCGCACAAAGGAAGTTACCCATATCAATAAGTGCACCAAAATTTTTATGGTTTACACCTGTAATAATTCTTTCTACCCTGTCACTATCCTGACAGAAATAACCGTGATTTTCAATCATTGTGCGAATACCGTGTTTTTCGGCAAACTCAGTAACCTCGCGATAACCCTTAACTATTCTGGGAAGCGCCTGTTCAAAACCGTTATACTTTTTGTCTTCGTCCCTGTAACCGCCTGTTGCGTCATGACGCATACCCTTTACACCTAAAGCGGAGGCTATAAGCACCTCACCCTTAAGTCTTTCTATTTCCTTTTCTAAATTTCCGTCACTTCCGTAAATGAAATCCGCACCAACAGAATACTGTACTGCGTCAACACCGCATTTTTCACATTCGGCTCTGAGGAGTTTTGCGTATTCTTCTTTTTCCATTCCCTCGGGAGTTTTTATTTCGGCAAATTCAATGCCATCAAAACCCAATTCTTTTGCAAGAGAAATCAATTCTATTTCTGTTTTTTCACCTTTATTAACAAGTGAAGAAAGACTATAACTGCTGACTGCAAATTTCATTTTCAAAAATCCTTTCCATTATTTTATCATTGCGGCTAAGCCCTTTGAGTATTATGATAATAGTACCGTACACTATTATCTGTAAAGGAGGCAACGCAATTGAACATTCAGGCAGACGGAGATGAAAAAATTGCCGTTACCCTAAGCCACCAGGATATGAATGAGCTTGACATAACCTACGACGAAATGGACTATTCAAATATAGAAACTCGTCGGGTAATATGGACTGTTTTAGACGAAGCAAAAAGAGTTTTAGGTAAACCCATTAACACTGACGGCAGACTTCTGGTGCAAGTTTCACCTGCGGATGACGGAGGTTGCCTTATGCTTTTTACACAGATGCCGCTTTTGGAAAACAACTCGAAAAAACGACTTGTTATGAAAAAGGATGCTGAGCCCATACTCTGGCAGGCATTTGACTGTAACTCTTTCCTTGATGCTTTAAACATCTTAAAAAGCCATACTCAATTCACAAGAAATATTGAAGGTTATTTATATAAAAATAAATACTATATTATAATTCACCCGAAACCCTCTTTTTTAGAAAAAATAGACCTTTCACTATGCGAATATGGTGAAACCTGGGAGGGTGACAAAGGCAGTATATCAAAAATCTACGAATATGGCAGACCTTTGTTATCTGAGTGAATCTATTGCCTTTTTAATATCTGTTGCTCCGAAAATGTAACTTCCTGAAACAAGCACGTCCGCACCTGCTTCAACACAAAGTTTTGCAGTTTCTGGCACAATACCGCCATCGACCTGAATCATAAGATTCGGGTTGATTTCATTTGCTTTCTCTCTTATGGCGGTGATTTTAGAGAGCATATCCGTCATAAATGACTGACCACCAAAACCGGGCTCAACAGTCATAACGAGTACCATAGCAATATCTTTAAGATATGGGAAAACCGTTTCAGCTTCGGTTGCGGGTTTTATTACAAGAGCAGGTGCAATACCTGCTTCTTTTATTTTCTCAATAGTTTTCTGAATATCGCTGTTGCTTTCAACGTGGAAAGCGATTAAATCTGCACCGCTTGAAGCGAATGCATCTATGTAATCATAAGGATTACTAATCATAAGATGGCAATCGAGAAACATATCCGTTGCCTTTCTTATGGATTTTACAACGGGTGGACCAATGGAGATATTAGGTACAAAATGCCCGTCCATAACGTCCACGTGAAGCATATCTGCTCCACCGATTTTTACTTTTTCAATATCGTTTTTAAGAGAAGCATAATCCGCCGACAAAATTGAGGGGGATATTTTAATATCGTTTTTAAAATTCACAGACGGACTCTCCTTTCAATATTTGCAAAGCCATTTCTCTGTCCTTTGCAATGCGGCTGCTTAATTCTTCAAGAGATGAAAACTGCATTTCACCGCGGATTTTTTCAACAAGGAAAACCTCGGGACATTCTCCATAAATATCCCCTTCGAACCCTATGATATGGGTTTCACTTCTTTTTTCACTGTTACCTATAGTAGGTCTTATGCCGATATTTGTAACCGAGGGATAGGTTTTACCGTGCAACTTTGTAAAAGAGGCATAAACACCGAATTCAGGCACAGCAAAATCTTCTGTAAAAAACTGATTTATTGTAGGTGAACCTAAAGTTCTACCACGTTTGTCGCCGTGCATAACGGGGAAATTATAAGAAAAATATCTGCCCAACATCAGTTTAACTGATTTCATATCACCCTGAGCAACGACTTTTCTTATACGGCTTGAACTGACAGGTTCATTTTCATAGGTAACTGCATCGACTATGGTAATTTTTATTTCACGCTCGGCACAAAGCCTCATAAGGTCATTTGCATTAGCCATCGCGTTCTTACCGAAGCGGTAATTAAAACCGCAAGCAAGAGCTTTTGCGTTGTATTTTTTTACAAGAATTTCATCAACGAAATCCTCAGGTGAAAGTTCGCAGATTTCTGAAAAATCAATGTATTCGGGTGTTACGCCCCATTCCTCAAGAATTGCCTTGGACTTTTCCTGAGTAATAAGTTCACCCGGATTTTCACCCTTAAGACGCACCAAGGGATGCTCATTGAACATAAGCACCAGTTTACGTTGGTATTCGGTTTTTTCTGCGGTAATTACCGCTTTGTGTCCGATATGCAAACCATCGAACGTGCCCAACGCAACAAATGCGCCCTCAATACAATCTTTCATAAATTATCTTCCGTCGTTATAAATTCTTTTTACTTTAAGGCTTTCGCTATCTTCCGAATATTCTCCCAAGCCCAAAAACTGATTAAGGCCATACACTCTGTACAAGCCTTCTTCCTTCAGTCCCCTTACCCTTTGAGCCATAAGGTCTCCGCCGTTTTTAAAGCGTACCGCCTGATTATCAGTAACTGTTACCTTGGGGTAACATTCAAGAAGCTTTTCAACAGGAATAACGGCTTTTTCTATTTCACCATTTTCCTGTAAAGCTGTAAGTTCTTCTAAAGTGTAACAATCCTCGATATTTACCCCGCATGCAAAGGTACGTTCAAGGGAAGTCATAACCGCCCCCGTACCTAACACAGAGCCTATATCATCAATAAGAGTACGTATGTACGTACCCGCAGAGCATTCGCAATAAAGAGAATACTCGCCATTATCGGTTTCTTCTGCCGACAACTGATAAATTTCGCATTTTCGGGGTGTTCTTTCAACCTCTTTGCCCTGACGAGCCAACTCGTAAAGACGTACTCCGTCCTTTTTCAAAGCGGAATACATTGGCGGAAGTTGCATTATTTCCCCTTTAAAGCCCTCAACCGCCTTTAAAATCTCGTCAAAAGAAACTTCCTTTTCAAAAGTTTCCGTAACAGTACCCCATATATCAAGAGTATCCGTTCTCAACCCAGTTTTAAAAGTGGCTTTATAGGCCTTTTTGTGAGTGGGCAAAAGTTCAATAAAACGCGTTGCACCACCCATGGCAATGGGCAATACCCCCGTAGCATTGGGGTCGAGCGTACCCGTATGCCCTGCCTTTTTTTCGCCCACAAGTCGTCTTACCTTGTTAACAGCAAAAAAGGATGTTATATTTTCGCCTTTTTTAAGCGGAATAATACCGGTCATTATTTTATACCGTCCAATGAAGTTTTTATTGATTTAAAGAGTTCCTCTTTACCCTTTTCAAGGTCATTACCCAAGGTTGCGCCTGCGGCACCTTTGTGACCACCGCCACCAAGACGTTTGCAGATTTCGGAAGCATCAATACCATCATCCGTCCTTACAGAAACCTTGAAAGTACCGTCCTTCTGCTCCTTGATAACGGCACCCACCAACACGCCCTCAATCTGACGAGGAAGTGCGGTTATGGGGTAGCATTCGCTTTCGTCGGAACCGCTTTTTTTGAACATATCCTGAGTTATGGTAATAAGGGCACATTTATCGTCAAAATGATATTCAAGAGTTTCCCTTGCTATCATTTCAAGACGAAGGAATCTTTTGGTTTTTGTTTCAAACATAATTTTGTTGATTTTAGTGGAATCAACACCTTGTTCCGTAAGCTCTGCTGCAATGCGGAAAACCACGGGGGTCACATTCTGATATCTGAAACAACCTGTATCCGTAGAAATACCTGTATAAATACAGTTTCTTAAATATCGATTTGTTTCAACACCCAAATCCTTGGCTATTTCATATATAATTCCACAGGCCGCAGCTCTATCCTCAACAAGATTATATTTTGCATAATATGTGTTAGACATATGGTGGTCAATACATAAATCCACCCTGTGACCGTATTGTTCACCGATTTTACCCAGAAGCTTTACGTCTGCCACGTCAACGGCAATTACAAAGGGATTCTGAACCTCATCGGGAACAAATTTTTCTGTCATAAAGTTAAAATCCGATGAGATTTCGTCACTGCACAAAAAAGCTCTTTTTTTACCCATCAATCTGAGGATTTCACAAAGAGCAAATGCAGAACCGAGGGTATCACCATCGGGATGCTCGTGGGAGAGAACAAGGAATTCCTCGTTCTCTCTCAAAAGCTTTAAACATTCATTTCTATCAATAACCATACTATCCACTCAGTCGTTATTATCCGAGGAAATCTCCTCTAACTTTTTAACGATGTTCATACCGTATTCGATAGAATCATCCGCTACAAATTTAATTTCGGGAGTTTTGCGAAGTCCGAGGCGTTTGCCCACTTCACGTCTTACAAGACCCGTAGCACCTGTAAGGGCTTTTGCCGCACCCTTTGCCACATCAATACCCTCAACAGCACTGATGTAAACCTTTACATAAGATGAGTCGGAAGCCACTTCGGCACGGGCAACGCTGATAAGATGGTCAGAAATTCTGGGGTCCTTCAACTCTCTTACGATGGTTGCGATTTCCCTTCTGATATCTTCAGCAGTTCTGTTCTGTCTGTATGTTCCCATAAATTCTCCTATTAGTCTTTATACTCCTCAACAATGTATGCTTCGAGGATATCGCCCTCTTTGATATCATTGAATTTCTCAAGACCGATACCGCATTCGTAGCCTGTTGCTACCTCACGCTGGTCGTCCTTGAAACGCTTAAGTGAAGCAATTTCATCTTCAAAAATAACGATACCGTCACGCACAACACGGATTTTTGAGTTTCTTGTAATTTTACCGTCAATAACATAACAACCGGCAATAGTACCTGCACTTGAAAGCTTGAATACGTCACGTACCTCTGCCTTACCCTGTTCAACATCGCGGAACTTGGGAGCAAGCATACCCTTGATAGCTGCCTCAACCTCTTCGATGCAGTCATAGATAACACGGTACATTCTCATTTCAACACCGTCACGCTCTGCATTAACCTCAGCAACTGAGTCGGGACGAACGTTGAAGCCTACGATAAGTGCGTTTGATGCGTTAGCAAGCATAACGTCGGACTCGTTAACTGCACCAACACCGCCGTGAATAACCTTAACACGAACTTCCTCATTTGAAAGCTTTTCAAGGCTCTGACGAACAGCCTCAACTGAACCCTGTACGTCTGCCTTAACAATAACGTTAAGGTCCTTGAGTGAACCTGCATTGATTGAGTCAAAGAGGTTGTCAAGAGTAACCTTCTGCATTGAGCGGAACTCTTCTTCCTTCATCTGACGCTTTCTCTGTTCAACAAGCTCACGAGCAAGCTTCTCATCAGATACACAGTCAAATGCATCACCGCCAACAGGCACTTCTGCAAGACCTGTGATTTCAACGGGCACTGAGGGACCTGCCTCATCAACACGTCTGCCCTTGTCATCTGTCATAACACGTACTCTACCAACTGCAGTACCTGCAACAATGATGTCGCCTGACTTAACTGTACCGTTCTGCACAAGGAGAGTTGCAACGGGTCCACGACCCTTGTCAAGACGAGCTTCAATAACGATACCCTTACCTGCACGGTTGGGGTTAGCCTTAAGCTCCTTCATCTCTGCAACAAGGAGAACTGACTCAAGAAGTGTGTCAATGTTCATTCTTGTCTTAGCGGAAACAGGCACACAGATTACGTCGCCGCCCCACTCCTCGGGGATAAGCTCGTGCTCTGTAAGCTGCTGCATAATCTTGTCGGGTGAAGCGTCGGGTTTATCCATCTTGTTGATGGCAACAACAACTGAAACACCTGCTGCCTTAGCGTGGTTGATAGCCTCGATTGTCTGGGGCATAATACCGTCGTCAGCAGCAACAACAAGGATTGCAATATCAGTAGCCATAGCACCACGTGCACGCATAGCAGTAAAGGCTGCGTGACCGGGTGTGTCAAGGAATGTGATGTCCTGACCGTTAAGGTGTACTCTGTAAGCACCGAGGTGCTGAGTGATACCGCCTGCCTCGGTCTCGGTTACTGATGTATTCTTGATAGCGTCAAGAAGTGATGTTTTACCGTGGTCAACGTGACCCATAACACAAACAACGGGGCTACGGGGAAGAAGCTCTGCTTCGTTATCCTCGTGGTCATCGATGATTCTGTCCTCAATGGTAATAACAACTTCCTTTTTAACCTTTGCGCCAAGCTCTGTAGCAACGATTTCTGCAGTATCGAAATCGATAACCTGGTTAACGGTTGCCATCATACCAAGGCTGAAGAGCTTCTTGATAACCTCTGCTGCAGTTCTCTTGAGCATTGCGGCAAGGTCACCAACAGTAATTTCCTCGGGCACGGTAATAACGAGAGTTTTCTTTGCGCGTTCAGCCTCAATTCTCTTGAGTCTTTCTGCCTCGCTCTCCTTACGCTTGGAGCGCATACCCTGCTGCTTTCTGTACTGCTGACTCTTCTGTTTGAGCTTCTGCTTGGTCTGTACATTATCATTTATTGAATGTACGGGAGCGATGTTTTCATAACGCTCGTTGTACTTGTCAAGCTGAATATCCTCTGCACGGGTGTCGATTGTTCTCTTTTCACCCTTTGTACGTGACTGCATGGGGCCATCAGTTTTCTTCTCATGCTTCTTGAAGGGGTTAAGAGTGCTTTCACCGTGCTTTTTCTCAACGGGCTTTTTAGCCTCATCCTTTTTGGGCTCAGGCTTCTTGTCTGCCTTTTTGTCCTGCTTCTTTTCCTCAGGCTTTTTGCCCTCGTTCTTATTATTGTTAGGCTTTTTATTTTCCTGCTTTTTCTCCACAGGCTTCTTTGCCTCTTTTTTCTCGACAGGCTTCTCCTCTTTCTTCTGCATTGCGAAATATGCATCAAAAGAAGTTACTGATTTATCCTGTGTAAGAACGTCAAAAAGCACATCAAGCTCCTTTGTATCAAGTGCTGTTGATGACTTCTTGGGTTCATCGAAATATTTGCCGAGAATATCTGAAACATCTTTGCTCTGTAAACCGAAGTCCTTTGCGACTTCGCTGACTTTATATTTAGTTATCATGTAATTCCTCCCCGAACTTCTGAATTATTTTATTTGCAAATCCGGTATCTGTTACGGAAAAAACTGCTGATTTTTTCCCAAGACTGATGCCAAACTCATCCATACTTATTGGTGTACGGTAAACGGGAATGTTCTTGCCCTCATAGGAACAGGCGTGTCGCATTTCCCTTTCAAGACGTTCCGATGCATCTGCCGACAGAAACACAAGCTGTGCAGCGGATGAGATGATTGACTCCTTTACAACATCGTGACCGCAAAGTAGCTTACCTGCCTTGCGACACAGACCGAGAAAGCCTAAAACGTCCTTCGTATTCATTTTGCCTCAGTCCTTTCGGTTTAATTAAAATGGATTTATCGGAGCTCCTGCGCCATAGCGTCATAAACGTTGTCGGGAATGCTTGTTTCGAGGGCTTTTTCAAATCGCTTTGACTTGCGAGCCTTATCAAAACAACTCTTATCCGGACAAATATATGCGCCTCTGCCCGATTTTTTGCCTGTCAGGTCAAGACTTATTTCACCCTCAGGACTTTTGACCGCACGGATAAGCTCACGCTTGGGCTTCATCTCGTTACAGCCGAGGCATTTTCTCATTGGAATTTTCTTCTCTGCCATAAATTACCTCACGAATTCTGAGGAATGTAAAAACCGCTTTCGGGCTTGATGTCAATCTTCCAGCCTGTAAGTCTTGCAGCAAGACGGGCATTCTGACCCTTGTTGCCGATTGCAAGTGAAAGCTGTGTATCGGGTACTGTTACGTGACAGGCATTTTCCTTTTCCTCATCGATTTCAACCTGAAGAACATCTGCGGGAGCAAGTGCCGCTGCAATGAACTTTGCGGGGTCTTCATCGAAAACTACGATGTCAATCTTTTCACCGCCGAGTGCCTCAACAATAGTGCCTACACGAGTGCCCTTGGGACCGATACAAGCACCGATGGGGTCAACGTTTTCATCCTTGGAGCAAACCGCAATCTTTGTTCTGGAGCCTGCTTCACGAGCAACTGACTTGATTTCAACAATGCCGTCATAGATTTCGGGAACCTCTGTCTCGAAAAGTCTCTTTACAAGACCTGAGTGTGTTCTTGAAATCATAGCCTTGGGACCCTTAGGTGTGTCCTTAACGCCCTCAATAAATACCTTAACAAGCTGACCCTCTTTGAGAACCTCATCGGGAAGCTGTCTTGAACGGGGAAGAACAACTACTGCCTTACCGATTTCAAGAGTAGCATTGCCTGTCTGGGGGTCAACGCTCTGAACCTTACCTGTAACAAGCTCCTTCTGCTTTGACTCGAACTCCTTAAGCATAAGTCCGCGCTCTGCATCGTGAATATCGCCACGGATAACGTTCTTTGCAGTTGTTGCGGCAATTCTGCCGAACTGCTTTGTTTCAAGGGGGATTTCAACAATATCGCCAACAAGCGCGTTTTTGTTGTACTTCTTTGCCTCTTCGGGAAGAAGCTCTGTAAACTCGTTTTCAATTACCTCAACAACAGTCTTTCTGAGGTAAACTCTGAGTTCACTCTTTTCGGGGTTACAGTCAACGAAAACTACATCCTCGCCGCCGTACTCCTTACGTACTGATGTGATAATCGCTGCACAAACCTTTTCAAGAAGGTAATCTGCGGGGATTCCTCTCTCCTGTTCGAGCATTGCGATTGCCTCAAAAAATTCTTTGTTCTGATTTGTGGGCTTTGCCGCTTTACGTGCCATTTTTCCTACCAATCCTTTCGTATATGTTAAGTTGATTTTTAAACAATTATTTAATTGCGATTTTATGGGTTGTTCTCCCCTGCAGAAGAAAAACAGAAAGAGAACTACCCACCACCAAAAGCTTTGCTTTTGGTCCCCCTCCCTTGGGAAAGGGAGGTAAGGCTTCGCATTTTTTACATTGGAAAGTCATCTAATTTAACAAACGCTATTTCCTTCTTCTCCGCTGTCATTGTAGTTTCGTCGGGGAACTCGATAGTTACTGCGCCTGTTTCACTGTAATCAATGAGAACACCCTTGAACTCACGCTGACCCTCGTAAGGTCTGATGAGTCTTACAATAACCTTTTCGTCAATAGCGCACTCAAAGTGAAAATCACGGGTGAGCTTACGCTCAATACCGGGTGAAGAAACCTGCAGGTTATACTGACGGTCAATAAGGTTTGCATCATCAAGTGGCTTGTCGAGAGCGTGACTCATATTAACGCAATCCTCAATGCCGACGCCGTCCTCTTTGTCAATGATAATTCTGAGATAGTAGTTAGCGCCCTCTTTCTCGAAAACCACGTCCCAGAGAACGAGTCCCAACTCCTCTGCCATGGGCTCCGCTAAGTCCCACACTGCAGAAACTGTATTCTTTGCCAAAATAACACCTCTTTATGCAGAGCAAAAAATATTCACTCTTTTAAAGTAATAAATATGAGAGCAGGTTGCCCTGCTCTCACTCGTGTTTGTATTCGTACGATGAGAATATAACACATTCAATAAAATTTTGCAACCTTTTTTGTAAAAAATACTTGCATTTTTCAACCAATATTACTGTATTATATAAATATAATGTGAATTTACGCCTTTTGGGGGTATAAATTCATTGTAAACAGCACAAATTTATGATATATTCCAATTAGAAAGCATTTGAAAACGAGGTGATTATATGGCAAGAATAGTAGTGGCAGGTTGCGGTCACGGTGGGCTTGTTGCAGCAATCAAGCTGGCAGAGGCAGGTCACTGTGTGCAGGTCTTTGAAAAAGCCTCCCGGGAGGAAATCGGACACCCCCAGAGTGATGCTTTTGATTACGACACATTTACCTATGCCGATTTGCCTGTTGCACCATACTTCAAAAGAGGTAAAAACATCATAACCTTCATCCCCCCAAGTGGTGATACGGAGCCTCTCACAATCCCTGCATTTGAAAACGATTCATATATCGTTGACAGGAAAGAGCTTATTTTATATCTCATCGAGCTGGCAGAAGAAGCGGGTGTTGAAATCGTCTTTGAAAAGGAAGTTACTGCACCCATTACCCTTGGCAACAGGGTGGTTGGTATCCGAGTTGACGGTGAAGAAATCTACTGTGATTTGGTTATAGATGCCTGTGGAGTCAACTCCCCTGTCCGCAGTCAGTTACCCGACTTTCTCGGAGTGAACAGACCTGTGGGGAAATATGACATCGTTCACTCATACCGTGCATATTTTAACAGAACAGATGCACCCGAACCCCGATATAATTACCAGTTATTCCTACAAGAGGACGGCACCGTCGGCTTTTCCTGGATGATTACGGAAATTGACAGAACAGATGCTCTTATCTGCCGTTTTTATTACCCCGACGACAACGAGGTTCTTGAATCACTCCGCGGATTACAAGAGGAAAATCCCCAAATGGGCACGGAAATGATTTACGGCGGTTGCCGTTCTGTTATTCCTGTTTGTCAGCCCCTGGGTATGCTTATTGCAGACGGCTATGCCGCAATCGGTGACTGTGCATTTATGACAATCCCTGTTAAGGGATCAGGCATAACCTACTCCTTCAAGGCAGGTAAAATGCTCTCCGACTGTATTCTCAAGGATACGGAAGGCTTTTTCGACACGGAAGCTCTGTGGGAATACCAGCGCAGATTCTTTAAAGAATTAGGATTCGGCGCCTGTCATTTAGCAATAATCAAAAATATTCTGCCCTACCTCAAGGCAGAGCAGGTTGACGAGATTTTCCGTCTGAACCTTATCAGTACCGACGAAATAAAAGATATTATGTCCAACACGGCAAACGTTATTTTCTCCACCAAGGGTCTTGCATCAATGCGTGATAAAATCCGCCTGGCAGGTAACAACCCTGTTATAAAGGATATTTTGTCAAATATCGTGGTGTGGATTGGCAGATTCTTCGTTATTGAGGCGGCTTTCCCCACAAAATACGACAGAGCCGACCTGCAGAAGTGGGTGCGACGTTACAATGACTTTTTTGAGTCAATAAAAAAGCCTGAATGAATTACAAAACGCTTCCGAAACTTATCGTTTCAGAAGCGTTTTTGTTTTGTTCTTTAGAATGCGATTTTTTCTTCGATGTACTTTTCAAGGTCTGCAATGGGGAGACGAACCTGCTCCATTGTATCTCTGTCACGTACTGTTACGCAACCATCCTCAACGCTATCGAAGTCATATGTGATACAGAAGGGAGTACCGATTTCGTCCTGACGGCGGTATCTCTTACCGATTGAACCTGCATCATCATAATCAACGTTGAATTTCTTTGAAAGGCTTGTGAAGATTTCAGTTGCCTGTTCATTGAGCTTCTTTGAAAGGGGAAGGATTGCACACTTGAAGGGTGCAAGTGTGGGATGAAGTCTGAGAACAACACGAGTGTCATTCTTTTCTGCATCAACAACCTCTTCGTCGTAAGCCTCTGTAAGGATTGTGAGGAAAAGACGCTCAACACCGAGAGATGGCTCGATAACGTAAGGGATATATCTCTCGTTTGTTTCGGGGTCGAAGTAATCAAGGCTCTTACCTGATGTGTTGATGTGCTGTGTAAGGTCGTAGTCTGTTCTGTCAGCAACGCCCCAAAGCTCACCCCAACCGAAGGGGAAGAGATATTCAAAGTCTGTTGTAGCCTTTGAGTAGAAGCAAAGCTCCTCGGGGTCGTGGTCACGAAGACGAAGGTTTTCCTCCTTAATGCCGAGAGAGTAGAGCCAATCACGGCAGAAACCACGCCAGTACTCAAACCACTCAAGGTCTGTACCGGGCTTGCAGAAGAACTCAAGCTCCATCTGCTCGAACTCACGAACACGGAAAATGAAGTTACCGGGTGTGATTTCGTTACGGAATGACTTACCGATCTGTGCAACACCGAAGGGAACCTTCTTACGTGTTGTACGCTGAATATTTGCAAAGTTTACGAAGATACCCTGTGCAGTTTCGGGACGGAGGTAAAGCTCATTTTTGCTGTCCTCTGTAACGCCCTGGAATGTTTTGAACATAAGGTTGAACTGACGGATATCTGTGAAATCGTGCTTACCGCACTGGGGACAAGCAATAGCGTGTTCCTTGATATAATCCATCATCTGCTCGTTTGACCAGCCTGCAACGTTTGTGCCGTCAAAGTCCTCGATAAGGTTGTCTGCTCTGTGACGTGTCTTACACTCACGGCAGTCCATAAGGGGGTCTGAGAAACCGCCAAGGTGACCTGATGCAACCCATGTCTGAGGGTTCATAAGAATGGCACTGTCAAGACCTACGTTGTAGGGGTTTTCCTGAATGAATTTCTTGCGCCAAGCATTTTTGATGTTTGTTTTGAGCTCAACACCAAGGGGGCCGTAATCCCATGTGTTGGCAAGGCCGCCGTAAATCTCACTACCGGCGTA
>JAZRFZ010000110.1:0-6859 GCA_045643925.1 Acutalibacteraceae bacterium
ATGACCGTGGGTAGACCTTTGTATTATAGTGAATCATAACTACCGGTATCTGCAAATTGTAAGGACGCTGTTACGGTTAGCGTTTATTTGCCATGTATATTGTAATAATATTCTTTAACCGTCATTCCGAATTTTGCCTTAAATATTTTCATGAACTGAAATTCGTCATAAAAACCTGCAAGGTTACATAGATCCCTAATCTTGTAATCAGCCTCTTCCAAAAGTTTTGTTACATGCTGTAATCTGACATCAATAAGATATGCCCTCGGTGTAATTCCTGTTTCTTTTTTAAAAATCCTGTCAATTTGTCTTGTACTTAAATACAACCCAGGGGCGATCTCTTTTATATTAAAGCTTGGATTTGCGTGGTTGATTTCAATGATCTTCTTAACAGTTGCAACGATCTTCTTTGGAGGTGCTTTTTTCGGGCGCGGAGATGATGGGCGTGATACCTCGGCTGCAAGAAGCTGCATAATTGCTGAGATGGTAAGATAACAAAACTGGGTTGGAAAACTCTCAAGTGAAAAAAGCTCGTCAAACAGTTCTGTCACTTTTCCTGGATTTTTAGCAGTCAATTTAGGAGACTCTGCGCTCAGGTTCAAGCTGTCTGCTATTTTAAAACCCGAAGAGGTCGAAAAGGAAATCCAATAATAGCTCCAAGGGTCATTATCGTCAGCATAATACACTGTTGGCTCGTTTGAGGGGATGTAAAAGAAGTCGCCTGCGCGGAGCATATACTTCTTATTGCGGATTATCAATGTTCCTTTACCGCTTACTACATAGTGCAGTGACGTCCAATCGTATATACGCGCGAATTTTGTAGATTTGATAATACGAAAGTCATGATAACCCATATTTCTGAGTTTAAAATATGTATCCCATACTTCGTTGAAAAATATCCTCTTGTTTTCGCGTTCTATGTTCATTGGAAATCACTCCTTGCACGCTTATTGTCATAGCAGTATTCGACTACTGTATATGAATGCTAGTCTTTAATAATCAGCGCTATAAATTCAAGTGTTTCAGAACCTGTGTTTTTGATTCCATGACCGCTTCCGGAAGGAGTGAAGGTTACCATACCGGGAGTAACTTTAATCTTGTTTTGGTTGTCGGTGTACATACCAATACCGGAAAGAATATAGTAATATTCAGCTTCACCTTCGTGCACATGAAATTCAACTTCTTCTTGTGCTTTTAGTTGCGCGAGCGCAAATGTACGAAGCTTATCATTTCTGATGTTAAAGTCTGCAAGATCAGAGATATATAGCTTTATGTCGCCTTTTTGATTTATTTCTGTAGTGCAATTCAGTTCTTCTTTCAACTTTATCATATTATTTTACCTCGCAGAAAATTTGATGATTTAATATAACACATATTCGGCAATATGGCAATTATTTGTCTAAAAAACACATACAAAAGCAACGTGCATGTCAAGGATTTACATTGTTTTAGCTTGTGAAAGAAAATATAATTTCAATATACAAAACAGAGAGGGAGATTACATGAAGAAAATTCGCTTTGCAATCTGCGGTGCAGGTCACCGCGCAATCTTTTTGGCAAAAAACGCTATACCAAAAGCCGTTGGTACAGAAGTAATTGCCGCATGCGATCCGTATGAAGATAAGGCAGAGGCGCTTTGCTCTGAAGTTGAAGCAAGTACGGGGATTCGTCCTCGAAAATATACAGACCATATAGAAATGCTAGAAACAGAAAAGCCGGATGCTGTACTTGTCGCAACGGGTTGGAAACAGCACATCGATGTGGCAATTGATGCGCTCGAGCGTGGAATTGCCGTTGCGATGGAAGTCGGCGGCGCTTATAGTGAAGAAGAATGCCGCAGGCTTGTTGAAGTTCAGGAGCGAACAAAGACTCCGTTTATGTTTATGGAGAATTGTTGCTTTGGTCGGGAGGAACTTCTTGCACTGTCTCTTGCAAGGCGGGGCGTGTTCGGTCGTGTTGTTTATTGTCACGGCGCATACCGCCACGATTTGCGTGAGGAGATTGCGACAGGAAACATTAAGCGTCATTACCGTCTGGAAGAATACTCAACACGCAACCGCGACAACTACCCAACGCATGATCTTGGCCCAATCGCAAAGATACTGGGCATCAACCGCGGTAACCGAATGGTATCGCTTGTCTCCCGCGCATCCGGTGCATTTGGACTATCTGAATATGTTAAGGAAAGGTCTGAACTTTCTGAGCTGCATGACAGAGTATTTGCACAGGGCGATATTGTCGAGACACTTATCACCTGCGAGAACGGCGAAATGATAAGTCTTAAGCTTGATACAACACTTCCTGCTCATTATTCACGTGAATTAACCGTTCGTGGGACAAAGGGTATGTACAACCAGGATGCAAATATGGTTGTCGAGGACGGAAAATGTGAAGAGATATTCTATCCGTTTGACTTTATAAAGAAATATATAAATAACGCCGAAGAATATTACGAGGAATATCTTCCGGAAATTTGGAAGGGTGCAGACCCGACTAAGCTTGAAGGAGGGCACGGCGGTGTTGATTTCTTCGAATTTGAAACCTTCTGCGATTGCCTGCGCACCGGACGCGAAATGCCGATAGATGTATATGACGCTGCAGCGTGGATGTCGATCGCATATCTCTCGGAGCAATCTATTGCAAACGGCGACGCTCCTGTTGAAATTCCGGATTTTACCAATGGTGCATACAAAAACAGAAAACCGATGGATGTCGTAAAAATATAAAATTTGGAGGGTGTTACACATGAATCCTGCGTTGGACTATTTGGATAAAGTTACAGAGTTAATTAAGAAAGTAAAAGAAACACAGAACGAGAAATTCAAACAAGCAGCAGATATAATGAGTGAACGTGTTGCCGAGGGAAATTTGATTTATCTTTGGGGACCGGGTGGGCATTCCTCAATATTTTCCGAAGATGCTATGTATCGCAAAGGTGAGCTTGCAGCGGTATGTCCGATTTACGATCCGAACATCTCTCTTTCGCACGGCGCAGCCCGTGAAATTAATGGAATGGAGCGTGTTGAAGGCTTCGGGAAGGTTGTTGTTGACTATCACAGAATAGGAAAAGGCGATGTTGTTGTGTTTGGAAGCGCCTACGGAATAAATCCTGTTGCAATAAGTGCAGCTATGGAATGTCGTAAAAGAGGGGCATATGTTATTTCAATAACGTCACCAACTTTTTCAGATCAATCCTCATATGCAGGAGCTCGTCACAGCAGCGGTAAAAATCTCTATCAGGCTTCCGATTTGTATATCGATAGCTTCGTTCCGTATGGTGATGCGGTGCTTGAATATGATTTTCTGGAACATAAAATTTCTCCGGTAGCAACGATAATGCAAGCAATAGTGCTTAAAGCTTTGCTTGCCGAAACAATGGTTGCGCTCAAGGAAAAAGGCCACGATCCGTTTACATGGACGAACTCGCTTCAGGCAGGTGGTATTGAGGCTAACAGTAACTATATGCACAAAATCTGGGGACAAGTTAAAAGTATGTGAGGAGAATGGTTGTGAACACTGAATATTTGAAAAAAATGGCTGCAGAAATTCTTCTGGTTGAGAAACAGAAGACCGCTATAGATCTCGCTGCAAAGATGTTGGCATCTGCACAAGAAAAGAATGAACTTATCCATGTTTTCGGAACTGATTGTGTCGCTTCGGCAGTGGTATCGAACATTTTCTTCCGTAAAGGAAGTCTTACTAACATCAATCCGGTATTTGATCCTACGCTTGACCCAGCTCATGGTGCATGGCGTAATGTAATGTGCATGGAGCTTGACGGATTGGCACCGTGTATTCTTGATTACTACGAATATATAAATCCTGGCGAAACAATGGTTCTTATTACATCCGAAAATGATGCCGTAATGTTTAATCAGGCGCTTTCGTGGGCAAAGGAAAAGAGTCTTAAAACGATTGTAATTGCAGATTCTAAATGTGATTGTGATGCAGATGTTCTTATTCGTTGCAACACTGAAATGTCGGTACTTTCTGCGGTTCTGAAAAGCTTAAATGATGCGTCAGTAAATCTTTTGCAGGATAAAGAGAATAGCGTTTGGAAGGGCGAACTTGATTCCGATAAAGGCAAAATAAATGATCTTCTGACAAGAATTCGCCATTTATAAGAGAGGAACGCTATTAATGAAAAAGCAAGGTTGTTACTATTGTGATCGCGACGAAGCGTTTCGCGAGCTTTTATTCGAAATATGTGACTTAAAGGCATCGAAGATATTTCTTTGCAAGGATCAGACGTTACCGGGGCGTTGCACGATAATGTTTAAAGACCATTACGAAGAAATTTATGAAATTCCTAAGGCAGAGCGTGATCTTTATATGGATGATGTCTGTGCGCTTGCAGAAACAATAAAGGAACTCTTCGGGGCAGATAAGATAAACTATGGTATCTATGGTGACTGTTGTCGCCATGTTCATTACACCCTTTGTCCAAAGTATGAGGGTAAACTCGGTTGGGGTACAACGTTTGTAATGTTCCCAGATCCCGAGGAAAGAATATACCTGACGGATGAAGAATACGAGGAGCGTAAGGCGCTTATCAAGAAAACAGTGTGTACAAAGCTTGGTATATAAAGTAGGCAAAAAGATGAAAGTAACACTTCCTTATGGATATAAAAATATAAATTTTGAGATACCAGATAAAAACTTTATCGGTATGATGGATCCCGAATTTGTTCCTGCGATTGAGGATCTTGCAGGCGCGATAGAAAATGCAATAGATAATCCGATAGGAACAAAGCCGCTTTCCGAGATAGTAAAACCGGGCAAAAAAATAGCTGTTATAATAGATGACGGCTCCCGTCCTACACCTCAGGCAGAAATACTTCCAATTCTTCTGTCAAAGCTTGAAAAAGCAGGTGCTGATCCTTCGGACATAAGGATTGTTGCGGCCCTCGGAAGTCACAGATATATGACGGAAGAAGAACTTCGAGACAGAGTTGGCGATGCGGTTTATGACCGGTATGAAGTAATAAATTCAGAATTTAAAAAGCCTGAAGGACTTGTATATGTTGGTAAAACTCCAGAGGGAGTAGACATAATGGCGACGAAGGCTGTTATGGAAACGGATATACATATCGGAGTTGGTTGTCTTGTTCCGCATCCTGTAATGGGCTGGGGTGGAGGCGGAAAAATCCTTTACCCAGGAATTGCAGGCGAAAAGACTGTGGCATACTTCCACCTTAAAGCCTCACTTATAGATGAAAATATATTTGGTAAAGATACAACTCCTGTGCGTGATATGATGGAAGGGTGGGTCGACAGTATTGGACTTGATTTCATCATCAATGTAATACTGAACAGCAAGGCAGAAATTGTGGATGTTGTTTCAGGGCATTATGTAAAGGCTCACAGAGAAGGTGTAAAGCGTGGCAAAAAGATTGTCGGTTTCCGCGTGACAGAAAAAGCGGATGTGATGATAACATCGTCTCACCCTGCCGACCAGGACTTCTGGCAGTCACCGAAGGCGTTGTATGCGGCTGAGGCTGCGGTAAAGGGCGACCGCGGAAATACTATGATTCACGTCAGCCCGAACTACGAGGGGATAGGTCCTCACGCAGAATATCCGGAGTGCATGGGGCGTGATAACGGTGATCCGATTGTAGAGGCGTGCATTAAAGGAGAAAATCATGGCGATCCTTTGGCTATCGCAATAGGCAACAGTATGTCAAAATTTCGTCGCCGCCGCAGATGCATTGTAGTAAGTGATGGGGTTACCGAAGAAGAAATGAATAAATGCGGGTGTGAACATAGAAACAGCGCAAAAATACAGGAACTCATTGATGAATTGATCGGGGAAAATCCCGATTGCAGAATCGGAGTTTTAAGCAATGGTGCAGAAACATTTTTATATGAGTAGAAAGAGGTTTTATATATGAGTGAAATGATTACAAAATACCGTGAAACCATAAGCGGAATATTCGAGAAGATTGAAGCAGGGCTTCCTGAGTTTCGGAAAGCGGCAAAGGTTATAGTAGATGCAGTTGAAAATGACCGCATGGTACATGTTATCGGTCCGGGTGGCCATTCCAACATAGGCGTTGAAGAAATCCTGTGGAGAGCCGGCGGACTTGCTATCTGGGATGCAATTCTCGATCCTGGAACAAATATCATCCATGGCGCAAAGCGTTCCAATATTATCGAAAGAACGCCGGGATATGCAAAGAGTGTTCTTGATGCTTATCGCGTTGGAGAAGTTCCCGGTGAGGTTATAATAATTATAAATGCTTATGGAATTAACTCGATGACGATTGACACTGTTGAAGAATGCCGCAAGAGAAAAATGACTTCAATAGCAGTAACATCGGATTCGTTTGCACGTGTTGTCCCCAAAGGTCATCCGTCAAGACATCCGAGCGGCAAAAATCTTTTCGAAGAGGCAGATATTTATTTGAACAATCATCTTCCGGAAGGTGACGCAATAATCGAGGTTGACGGATATGCACAAAAGGTTGGCTCGACATCAACATTTTGCAATTGCTTTGTTATGAATTGCCTTAGCGCATGTGTTGTTGATGAAATGGTTAAGCGCGGTATTGAACCGCCTGTATTCAAGAGTGCCAATATGCCGGGTGGCGATGAACATAATAAGAGTTTAGAAAGAAAATATGGTAGCGTGGTAAAGCATCTTCTGTAAACAATAAACAGCAATCCCAAGGTTCGTTGGAAAATGTTGCTTTATGTGTAAGGTGATACATCAATATGAAAAAAAATATTTTTGAAAAAATAGCGGAAAAGCCATACAAATGGTTTTCTCCTGATACGGAACCCTTTAAGCTTTCGGGCTTTGCGTTTTATGAAAAGGACAGAGTGTACAGAAGATACCCTCTTGATCCTCCTGAAGAAT
>JAZRFZ010000111.1:0-2878 GCA_045643925.1 Acutalibacteraceae bacterium
GAGTTCACCATGCTTATAAAAAAATATTGGAGCCATCACAATACACTTGTTGGCTTTGCTATGGACCACGGTTGCCACGAAATTGATGGTGATTGCGGTTCACACGGACTTGATATGGAAGAAGACCTTAACATTGTTCACCTTTACAAGGCATATCCCAAAAAGGAGATACCAAATGAATAACGAAGAAATTAAAACGGAAGCTACCGAGGTCGTGCACAAGCGTCGCAAACGCTATTCGGGTACACACCCGCGTAAGTTTTCTGAAAAATATAAGGAGCTTAACCCCGAAAAATATGCAGATGACGTTGCACACATTATTTCACGCGGGGCAACACCTGCGGGTATGCATATTTCAATAATGGTTAACGAAATACTTGAATTTCTTGACATCAAGCCGGGACAGATTGGTCTGGATGCCACCCTGGGCTATGGCGGTCATACAAAAGCGATGTTGCAGAAATTAGAGGGCAACGGCCACATATACGCCCTTGACGTTGACCCCATTGAGTCGGCAAAAACAAAGGAACGACTCAACAATGCAGGCTTTGGTGACGATATTCTCACAGTAAGGCTGCAGAACTTCAAGGATATTGACAAGGTTGTTGCAGACACAGGCAAGAAATTTAATTTTATACTTGCCGACCTTGGTGTAAGCTCAATGCAGATCGACAACCCGGAGCGCGGTTTTTCATACAAGGTAGAGGGTCCACTTGACCTGCGCCTTAACCCCCACACAGGTGTAACAGGTGCGCAACGACTTTTACAGCTGACCCGCGATGAAATTGAGGGTATGCTCCGCGAAAATGCAGACGAGCCCTATGCAGACCGTATAGCAAAGGCTATTGTTCACCGCAAATCATCGGGCAGACCCATACAGACCACCTCTGATTTGAGGAACTGTATTGCAGATGCGCTTTCATTCTTACCCAAGGGTGAACAGAAGGAAGCTGTTAAAAAATCCTGTCAGCGCACCTTCCAGGCAATCCGCATTGATATAAACAGTGAGTTTGAGGTTCTTTACGAGTTTCTTGAAAAATTACCCGATGTACTTGCACCCGGTGGCAGAGTTGCGGTGCTCACCTTCCATTCGGGCGAGGACAGACTTGTTAAAAAGTCCTTCAAAGCACTCAAGAATATGGGCATTTACGCTGACGTTGCACGTGACGTTATACGCCCCACTCCCGAGGAATGCATAAAAAACAGTCGTTCCAAGTCAACCAAGATGAGGTGGGCAATAAGAGCGGATTATTGAGGTGATTTCAATGTTGAAAAGGATATTTAACCCCAAAAAGCCTTTGTTGTGGGTATTTCTCGGTATTATTTTGACGGCAATAGTAATCACAATACTTATAATCAATCACATTAACTCCGTTAATATCGGAATCATCGGCGGTGCAGACGGGCCTACTTCAATAATTGTATCAAGCAAAAATAATAATCCTGTCTTTCAGGCAACGGTTATTGAGGTTGAGGGTGATTCCGTTCTCGTAGCATCCGACCCACAGTCCGATGCCGCAAAATCCGCAGATAAAATCCAAGTGCCATTGAGTACAGTTGATGAAGAAATACGCACTCAACTGAAAACAGGCACACAAATCATAGTAGAATATGACGGTACTCTGCAGGAAACATACCCTGCAACAGTAGGCACACTCTATGATATTTATATTATTGAATAATATTGATTTCATAAATTTTTAGTGATACAATAACCTTGGTAAAATAAAGGAGGTAGCATTATGTTTTTAATGTTTGCACAAATATGGAAAGAGCTTACCGCAACAATACTCAGCCTTATTCTCACATTCGGCACAACTGTGGGTACTATTATCCCTGCAAATACGTCCGACTCCGCTGACTATTTTGACGGTAACATCAAGAACGTTATTTACCTTATCGGTGACGGTATGGGCTTCAATCACCTTGAGAAAGCAAAGCAGGAGCGTTCAATCAGCCTTGTAATGGATACATTCACAGAGCGTGGCGCATCTATGACTCGCTCTCACTCAAACGCTGTTACAGACAGTGCCGCAGGTGGTACTGCACTCTCCACAGGTGAGCGTACCTTCAATGGCGGTATCGGTGTTTACTTCTCCGATGCAAATGCAGTTTTCTCATATCCCAAGAACATTACCGAGCTTTGCCGTGATAGAGGTATGATGACAGGCGTTATCACATCAGACCTTACATCCGGTGCTACTCCGTCAAGCTTTTCAGCACACGAATCTGACCGCGGTAACACCGAGGAAATTACCGAGGACCAGTTAAATTCAGGAATTAACCTTATCTGGGGTACATCAAACGGACTTGTAACTGAGCACGATGCCAAGGTTAAGGGCTATCAGCTTATTACAACCTATGATGAAATGATGGCTCTCCCCGAGGGTAGCAGCAGCTTCGGTGCATTCACAAACGACCTGTGGACTCTTGAGCAGTCAGACGACAACACACCTACCCTTGAGCAGATGACCAAAAAGGCTATTGACCTGCTTGATGATACAGACGAAGGCTTCTTCCTTATGGTTGAGGGTGCACACATCGACAAGCACTCACACAGTAACCTTGATGATAATATGACCGAGTCTGTTGAAGCATTTGACAAGGCTATTCAGTATGCCCTTGAATATGCAAAGAATGACGGTGAAACACTTGTTATCGTAACTGCCGACCACGAAACAGGCGCAATCGTTCTCAATGCAGACGGCACATATTCATTCACAAGCGGCTCACACTCAGGTGTGGATGTTCCTCTCCTTGTATATGGCTCTGACAAGCTCCTTCACGGTGAGGAAACAATCAACAACTACGAGGTTCCCATCCGTATTGCTTACACTCTCGGCTTTACAGAGGATGAATTCCCTTGCGAGGTTATGGT
>JAZRFZ010000112.1:0-4172 GCA_045643925.1 Acutalibacteraceae bacterium
GTGGAGGTGTCTCTTTTTGGCAAACGAAAATTTAGAAGTCAAAGAAGAAGTTGCTGTTGAATCAACTGAGATTGATGCAGCCTCTCGCGAATACGTTTACGAAAATCGTCGTTATGTCGGCATGAAGGAAACTATCTGGTACGTTGTTTACGATATGTGCCAGAGCTTCAATATCGATGGTTTCTCCGAGCGTTTCGTTACAAACATTCTTCAGATTGACCTCGACTTACAGACTTTTGTTAACGTGTTTAACGGTTTCTGGGACGTTATCAATGACCTCTTTACTGCAGGTATCGTTGAAAAGACCCGTACACGTTGGGGTAAATTTAAGCCCTATCTTGTTGCTCTCGGTATTCCCGGTACATTGGGTACATGTTTCTATTGGTTGATGCCCTTAATCTTCAAGGGTAAGGGATCCAAGGATATGGGTAAATTCTGGACTTACTTCCTCCTCGCCATTGTGCGAGAGGGTGCAGGTACGTTCCGTAACATTTCCCGTACAGGTATGCTTGCTACCATTACTCCCCACCCCCAAGACCGTACACGTCTTATTACGGTTGCCGAGTTCTTCTCGGGTCTTTTAGGTGAGAAGCTGCCGCAGCAGATTACCACCGTTCTCCTTGACCTTATCGGTAACAAGGTTATCAGCCTCTCCTACACTTCAACGTTTATGTTTATGGGTAACTTTACCTCAATCGTAAGTGGTGTTGCATCACTTATCTTCTGCGTTATGACTCGTGAAAGAGTTATGCAGTCAATTGAGACTCCCAGCGTTATGCAGGGTATTAAGTCAATTCTTAATAACAAACCCATTTTGTTGCTCACTCTTTCTGAGACACTTTCAAACTTCAGTGTCGGCGGTAGCATCAATGACTACTACATAGATGTTCTTAACTTTGCGTCAATGACCTTGGTTGCGGGTATTCCCGGTGCTATCATCAACCCCTTCTCATTCTCATGGGTACCGTGGTTCAGAAGAAGATTCTCAACCAAAACTCTCTATCTCCTTGGTACCAAGTCACAGTCACTCCTTGATATTCCTGTATTCCTTATCGGTATGATAGGTGGTAAGCATAACGGTGTTTACAAGAAGGTCCTTCCTATGTTCTTCGTTATGGCTATCAAGGAAGCTATTTATATGATTTTCTGGGGCGTTCGTCGAGTTATCCCCAGTGAAATGTACAATGAGTCTATGGACTATTGTGAGTGGAAGAACGGCTATCGTACAGAGGCTATGACTTCTGTTGCGCGTGAACTTACCAAGAAGCTTGCAGGTATTATGAACTCTGCACTTTCACTTCAGATTAAAAAGCTTATCGGTTATGATATTACTTCATACACAAGCGGTGGTACACAGACAGATAACACAAAGATGGGTCTGTTTGCTATGGCGACAATTATCCCCACAGTAACAGGTCTTCTTGGTATCATTCCCATTCTCTTCTACGATCTTACTGGTGAGAAGCGTGAGCGTATGTATGCTGAACTTCTCAAACGTCGTGAAGAAGCATCAAAGATTGCCTCCTCCGGTGATGAAGAAGCAATGAAAAAGCTTGCTGAAGAACAGACCGGTCTTAAAAAAGTAAAAGGCTAAAATTCATTAAGCGGTGTCATTGACACCGCTTAATTTTTTGCGAAAAATACCCCCGAACCAACTTGGGTTCGGGGGTGTGCAATTATTCGATTGTAGTAAAGAAAACATTTTCAACAGGATGCTTGCCACCGTGACTTCTGTACTTTGAAGCACCGGATTCAAATAACAGATAAATTCCGTCTGTTGTGTTTGCCATACCCTCTGCCATAGGCGGAGCAATGATTTCCTTGAGAAGATGCTCACTGCTGCAGGCAAGTACATCGATTGATTTGTTATCTATGGTTATTGTATCAACTTTTTCGTTTACAAGTATGTCATCAAAAATATAAATTTTTGAATTATTTTTTCTGCCGTAGCTTGTGCTGAAAACAATTTTTTCAGTTTTGGTGAATGCCATTCCTTGAACTTGCTCGGGGATAGCTAACATATAGTCGGGTATGTATCCGTTGGATTCACTGTTGATTTTTCTCGTGTCGGGTAATCCTTCGCTGAGCAAATATCCTTCGCAATAAGCGTAGAACGTTTCGCCTGTTGTTAGTGTTGTTATGTGTGAAGAACTGTCGCGGCCATCTGCACTGCTTTCTACAAAGTCACCAATCCACAAAATGTTGTTGTGAATACAAGCAAATGAACCTGCAGTATTTAATTTGAATTTACCTTTGAAGTGAAGCGCAGAACCGTTCTTGTGATTTATAAGGTCAACTGAAGGGATTGTGTAACACTCACCGCCGCTTGTGAGGTAGATTGTGTTCTGTGATGAAGCAATACCGCCGGCGTGACCATAATAGTCATCACCATTTGTGGTTTTCAGGGGATAAGCACCAACAAACTTACTTGTATTACTGTCAACCGCTATTATCATTGATGGAAGTTCTTCGTCCTCATAGTAACCACTTATGAGGAAGTAGCCTGTAGTTTCATCAAAGCACATACCCTGGGGGATGATACCCTCCATAAGACCAGGAACAGTAAAGTTGCTGTCAAACGATTTGAAAAAGTCTGCAAATTCTTCGTTTTCACTTATCTTTGTTTTCTTGATAACGGAGGTTTGTGTTATTCTGTTTGTAATATCCTTTGTTCGCTTTACTGAAGTGCCGTCGCAACTACATAACATAACAAGTGCGATTACGCAGCATAACAGTTTTAGTATTTTACTTTTCATAGCAACTCCAATTTATACATAGATAAAAACAAAACCCCTTGAACAGCGTTCAAGGGGAGTGGAGCGGATGACGAGGCTCGAACTCGCTACCTCCACCTTGGCAAGGTGGCGCTCTACCAGATGAGCTACATCCGCATATTACAGGTAACAATGTTACCTGTGGTGCCTCCGGTCGGAATCGAACCAACGACACGAGGATTTTCAGTCCTCTGCTCTACCAACTGAGCTACAGAGGCATATGCATTTGTGATGCTCAAATAATATACAACAGTATAACGCTTTTGTCAATAGCCAAACAACATAAAAAACATTTTTTAAACCAATTTATTTATAAACCTCTTGACAAATGCATAGTTATTTAATATAATTTTATCCGTTGCTAACGAGGGCCAATAGCTCAGTTGCTCAGAGCAACCGGCTCATAACCGGTTGGTCCGGGGTGCGAGTCCCTGTTGGCCCACCAGAAAAGAACTCAGATTTGTCTACGACAAATGTGGGTTCTTTTCAATGAAGCGCACCTTTTGGTGCATTAAGTAACTTCCGTTATGAAGCAGCCTACGGCTATGAAGCGTGCTTTTGCACATAAGCGCTTCGCTTCATAGGAGCTTTGCGACTGCTTCATAAATTTGTGTAACAAATTTTCTTCATATTTGCCTTTGGCAAATGCTTCATTAAATGTACCTATCGCACTTGCATTAGCAGGTGCTTTTTGTTATACTCAATTTATATAAATTAAATCATCTCACAAGGAGTGGTTTTGTGAAAAAATTTATTTCCGTAATTATTGCATTAACAATGATTCTATCATTGTTGTCTGTTTTTTCAGTAACTGCGTTTGCAATTCCTGAAAAGGCAGGTGTTATCCTTTATGTTTCACCCGATGCATCAGCAGACGGACAGGGTACACTTACTGCACCCATTTCGTTACAGGGCGCAAAGGATAAGTTGAAAGAAATGAAATCAACAGTTTCCGAAGGTACTGAAATAACAGTTTACCTTATGGGTGGTTCATATTGCCTTGATAAAACTCTTGAATTTACTGCTGACGATATGCCCAACGTTACATACAAGGCTTATGATAAGAGCAGGGTTGAGATTACGGGTGCAAAACCGATTACAGGCTTCACCGAATCAACAGCAAACGGTGTGAAGGTTTTTACAAAGAAAATTGACAAAACTTCTGGTGTTTATTCTTTTAAATCTCTTTTCAGTGATACAAACGAGCTTCGTGTGCCTCGTTTCCCCGAGGAGGGATATTTTACAGTAAAAGCCACTGCACCTGAGGATGATATCTGGACAGATGAAAACAAGCCTTGGGTATATACTCTCGGTCAACGCTCATTCTATGGTGATACTGCTGACCTTACCGTGGACTTCCATAATCCTCAGGATGTAAACGTTCGCATTCTTCATTTC
>JAZRFZ010000113.1:0-2802 GCA_045643925.1 Acutalibacteraceae bacterium
CCCATACTTGTGTCAAGAACCTTGCCGTCCTTGATAGCAGTGATTGAACAGCCATTGCCAAGGTGACAGGTGATAAGCTTGATATCCTTAAGATCCTTGCCTACGATTTCAGCAGTTCTGTAAGCAACGAAACGATGTGAAGTACCGTGTGCACCGTAACGACGGATGTGGTCTTCTTCGTAATATTTGTAGGGGATGGGGAAGATGTAGCTTGTGGCAGGCATTGTGCTGTGGAAAGCATTGTCAAATACTGCAACCTGAGGAACATCTGCACCGAAAACCTCGTTACAACACTCAATACCAACAACGTGTGCAGGGTTGTGAAGGGGAGCAAGTGCGCTAAGCTCGTCGATTTTCTTAAGAACATCTGCATCAATGAGTACGCTCTCTGTGAAAAGGTCGCCACCCTGAACAACACGGTGACCGATAGCACCGATTTCACTAAGAGAATCGATAACCTTGCAATCACCATCTGTGAGTGCATCCTTAACAATGTTGAAAGCAACCTTGTGGTCAGGGATGTTTACGTATGCATCAAAGCTTCTGCCATCAAATGTAGAACCCTTTGTGTGGCTCATATCTGTGGCGATTGATTCGCAGATACCTTTTGCGAGTACTTTTTCGCCCTCCATATCAAAGAGCTGATACTTGAGTGAAGAGCTTCCGCAGTTGATTACGAGAATTTTCATCAATAAACCTCCAATAAAAAACGCTTAATTCTATTTTAGAAATTTAAACGCATTATAATTGTGTAAAATAGTGGAGTGAGAATTGTCTCACCAAATACTAATTATACCACTAAATATTTCTTTTGCAAGTGTTAAATATGATAAATAAGACGGAACGAAAGGGGGCATTATTGTGAATTACGGCATTGTTGCGGAGTTTAATCCGTTTCACAATGGTCATAGATATATTGTTGATATGCTGAAATCCACAGGTGATAACACCGTAACCGCAGTTATGTCCGGTAGCTTTGTTCAACGTGGTGAGTGCGCTTGTGTTTCCGTCAGTGAAAGAGTTAAAATGGCACTTAGCAACGGTGTTGACCTTGTTTTATCACTTCCCGTGTCGTATTCCACCGCCTCTGCGGAGATTTTCGCCAAAGGTGGTGTGGATGTTCTTTTCTCCACAGGCGTTATGGATGCTCTCGGCTTTGGTGGTGAGTGCGATTCGGCACACGCTCTCGTGAAATGTGTTGACCTTATGAGGTCACCCGATTTTGAGATTGCTCTGAAAAAACGATTGGACGAGGGCAATTCCTTCCCGAAAGCCCGACAGATGGCTTTCAGTGATTGCGGTGAAGTGGAGTGTGCAGAAGTGATTGCCACACCCAACAACATCCTAGGCATTGAATATATCAAGGCACTCCTCAATGGGGGATATGTAGATACCCAACACATAACTGAAAAAATAAACGTTATAAAACGCCAGGGGGTTGACCACGATTCCTGCGATTTGGCAGGGGATATATGCTCCGCCTCTGCTCTCCGAGAAATGCTCAAGGGTAACGAGGACTACGAGAATTTCTTGCCGTCGGCATCTTGTGAAATATTACGCTCTGCCGTTGATGTGGGCAAAGCACCTGCTGACTATTCACGACTTGAAACTGCTATTTTATATAAACTTCGTACAATGAGTGTTGAGGAAATTGCACTTTTACCTGATGTGACGGAGGGGCTTGAACACAGAATAGCAAACGCAGTGAAAACCTCGGTTTCTGTTGAGGAAATACTTGAAAAAATCAAGACAAAGCGTTATACTCATTCAAGGCTCAGGAGAATAATTCTGTGTGCACTTCTTGGTATCACAAAGCGTGACGTTTCACTCTCTGTGCCTTATATCAGAGTGCTTGGTTTCAACAGTAAGGGAGCACAACTCCTTAAGGAAATGAAGGGTAAATCAAAGCTACCTATTATCACTAAAAAGGCTGATTTGTCTTCATTGGGTGAGGAGGCACAAAGGGTCTATGACCTTGAGTGTCGCGCCCGTGATATATTCTCGTTGGCTTTACCTGTACCCGATGAATCGGGCAAGGAAATGACAGATAAAATAATTATTTTTGAATAAAGGATTTTTTATGGATTTGATTGTTATCGGCGGTGGTGCCGCAGGATTGATGGCGGCAGGTACAGCCGCAAAAAGAGGATTACAGGTTACTCTCATTGAGCGCAACGACAAGCTTGCCCGTAAGGTTGCCATAACAGGCAAGGGCAGGTGTAATGTGACAAATGCTTGTCCGCTTCTTAATGACCTTATTGCAAATGTGCCTGTTAACGGCAGGTTTCTGTACGGTGCATTTTCGCGTTTTACAACAGACGATACAATGGACTTCTTCGAGGAATTGGGTGTACCCCTCAAGATTGAGCGCGGTAACCGAGTTTTTCCTGTGTCCGACAGAGCACTGGATATTGTAGATGCCCTCAATAAATACATAACAGTAAATGGTGTTAAGCGTAAGCAGGGCAGAGTTACAGAACTCATAATAGAGGATGGTGCGGTAAAGGGTTGTCGCACTGAGGATGGTAAGGAATATTTTGCTGATAATGTGCTTATTGCCACAGGTGGTGTTTCTTACCCTGCAACAGGTTCGACAGGTGATGGCTATACTCTTGCAAAGCAGGCAGGCCACACAATTACAGACCTTAAGCCCTCACTTGTACCACTTGAGTGCCACGAGGGTTGGTGTACCGAGGCGCAGGGACTTTCACTCCGCAACGTTGAAATCAGAGTTGAGGACACAACCAACTACAAAGAGGTGTATAAGGACTTTGGTGAAATGCTCTTTACACATTACGGTGT
>JAZRFZ010000114.1:0-1610 GCA_045643925.1 Acutalibacteraceae bacterium
GGCACAAGGGCATAAGCCGACGCTTTTTCACACAAAGGCATTACAAAGCTGACTGTTACACAGGCAGATTTGAACCCCTTTGCAGAAATATTGCAAAGTTCAATTCCCTCTGATATATTTTCTTTTTGGAAAGTGTATTCCATTAAATCACATCCGTTAAAATGGTCATAAGAACCGAATTTAAACAATATGATACCATACTCAGGAAAATGTTTCCATAGTTTTTTAGTATTTTTCATAAAATCTCTCCTTTCAAAAGGTAGTTTTGACAAAGGAATATAAAATAATCAAATATAACATTTCTCCGCACTACAAACCATTGACAAACATAATCGGCTGTGATAATATATTGCAGTTATAATACTCTATTATTAAAGGAGAATTCAAATGTCAGGACATTCTAAATGGAGCACCATTAAAAGAAAGAAAGAAAAAACCGACGGCGCAAGAGCAAAGGTTTTTACTAAAATCGGTCGCGAAATAGCCATTGCAGTACGTGACGGCGGTCCCGACCCTGCAGGTAACTCCAAGCTTAAAGATGTTATTGCAAAAGCAAAGGCAAACAACGTGCCTAATGACAATATTGAAAGAATCATCAAGAAGGCTGCCGGTGAAGGCGACACCGCCAACTATGAAGAAATCATCTACGAAGGATACGGTCCCTGCGGTATTGCAGTTGTTGTTAAAGCACTCACCGACAACCGTAACCGTACAGCAGGTGACGTTCGTCACTACTTCGACAAATTCGGCGGTAATATGGGTACATCCGGTTGCGTTATGTTTATGTTCGATTACTTCGGCGTAATCATCATCGAGAAAGAAGATGTTGACGAAGACAAGCTCATGGAAGACGCTATCGAATGCGGTGCAATGGACTTCATCACAGACGACGAGGAAATCTACGAAATCCGCACAGATGCCAACGACCTTGGCGCAGTTACAGCAGCACTTCAGGAAAAGGGCTATACCTTCGTAAGCAGTGAAACTGCATACATTCCTCAGACCTACACAAGAATTGAGGACCAGGATAATATGAAGGGTATGAGCAAAATGCTTGACCTCTTCGATGATAACGACGATATCCAGGGAATTTGGCACAACTGGGAAAATGAGGACGAGTACGAAGGCTGATTTTTGCTTTTTTAGTATTGATTTTTCCTTATGTATGCTATATAATAGTAACACTTTATAGTTTATATTTACTTACGCTCAATTCGGTCATGCGACGGGTGGGTCCTGTGCGACGGGGCGCCGTGAACCATGTCAGGCGGGGAACCGAGCAGCATTAAGCGGGCCGTCCTGTGCGCCACAGTCCGCCTGCTCGTCGTGTGACCGAGTGGAGCGTAAGTTTTTTATTTATAGGAAGTGAGTATTTTGTACAGAGCTTTATACAGAAAATGGCGACCTCAGGTATTCTCTGATGTTTCCGGTCAAAGTCATATTACAGACACCCTGATGAACGAAATCTCATCGGGCAGACTTTCTCACGCCTATCTTTTCACAGGCTCCCGTGGTACAGGTAAAACAACCTGTGCCAAGATACTCGCAAAGGCAGTCAACTGCCTTGATCCTCAGAACGGCAGTCCTTGTAATGAATGTATGATTTGCCG
>JAZRFZ010000115.1:0-2763 GCA_045643925.1 Acutalibacteraceae bacterium
ACTGTTAAGTTAATTTTTTCATTTTTTTCCATGCCTTACACCATAAAACCAATGTCTGAAACGACGTATGGGGTAACGTCTTCGGACATTTTTTACATATTTATTCTTATGCTTGATATACTCGGGGTCGGTAACATCTATAAGCTTACCGTCAATACACAAGGATGTCACAACACCGATAACGTGCTCATCGGTTATGCCATACTCCAACAAAAATTGGTTATCACCCGACAAGGTGTATCCCTTCACACCCTTGCCAACTATTCTATGCAACACAAAGGCACCATCATCCCTACGATAAAGGGGAATATCCCCCACCTGCAAAGGGAATGTTGGCTTTTCAATAAACACGAAATCACGCCCCTGATAGAGGAGCGGATTCATACTCGTGCCCGTGATGGGTATTTTAAATTTTTGATTTCGCTGAAACGCCTCTTCTATGAAGGGAAGAAGTGACTCCATGTTAATCTTGTTCATATAACCTCTCAAAATCTCCCCATAGTGAACGCATTTATGTGTTCACTACTACTGTTCTATCCAACTGAAGATAAGGCAGCACCTGAACTGTCCACCACAAAAGCAAAGATTTTGGTCCTCCTCCCTTGGGAAAGGGAGGTAAGGCTTCGCATCACTCAACTATTTTGTAATTTTTCAACTTCTCGACAAACGCTGTAAGGTCATTGCGAAGAACATCCTCCGGAGCATCGTACTCCGATTTGAGCTGAGCAACAATACCTTCAAAGTCCATACCCTGTTCAAGGCATTTCCAAATAGTTTCCGCAGGACCGTTAAGGGTAATCATACCACGGATGTCATTTACCGCATCACCCACAGGCACAACCACCGCAGTACCTGCAACTGTTTTCAAAATATAATTTTCGCTTAATTTCATAATATTCGTACCTTAATCCTCAATGTCATTACATTCGGGACAATTGCACAAAACTGTACCATCCTCAAAAATGTAATAACGATAGTCATCGTCTGTTTTATTGTTTTCAAGATCAGCAAAGGGACAAACGGGAATCTCCTCGTTTGTTAAATACCAGAAGAACTTATTATCTTTAAGACGCTCTTTTTTCAGATAATATCCCTCATAACAACCCAAATCATATTTCTCATCATTATATGGATCATAGGGACCGTGTTTGCTTGGCATCCCGGTGGAATTCCACTCATTTTGACCAAAATAACCACCACGCAAATCACCGATGGTAAAGGCGATCTTGCCGGGAATGCCCTGATCTTCTATAAGAACAAAACACTCCTTACCTATATATCCGTCATCACCATTACCTGTAACACCGTCGCCGGGGTATGTGGTTTTGTGGTCTGACTGAAGCTTAGCAAAATTGATTTTTTCCTGCATTCTACCATTATCAATCATACCGCCCATAGCTTCCTTAACCAAAGAACTAACAACAACACGCTGGTTGTTGCAATCCTTCTTTGCCTGCTTGGTATAACCTGAACTGAACACAGGCACACCAACTGCCGTAAGTATTCCGAGAACAACAACAACAATCAGAACTTCAACGAATGTATAACCCTTTTTGGAACGTAAAAAGCTATATAACATATTATTCCACCTCTTCAGTTTATATATTATCACATTAAAAAGTCAAAAGCAACTTTATATTTTGAATTTTAAAAAAGAAATGAGGTTGCTTTTAGCAACCTCAAAAACCATATTATAATTATGAGCCGTGAACTTCCTCGGAGCCTGATTTGTTACAAACTGTTGTAACCTTATAGCCCTCTTCGTCTGCACCGAAATCAGTTTCACCGATAGTAACAACAATTGTATTCCCTGCGAAGGGACAGATGGGAGGATGCTGGAAAAGACTTTCGAGTGTTTCAACGTCAAGAGTTGCACCTGAACTCATTGTCCACTCTCCACGTTCTCCATTCGCATCAGTTGTGATTGTATAAACGTCGCCCTCTTTGAGTTTAAAAACGCCACTCATTTCCGCATTACTGAGCTGAGACTGAATCTCACGCTGGTTGCCAAGACAAGTCTTGGTACGGGCATTCTTAGTAACTGCAGAGAAAATCGGTACAGCAACTGCAACGAGAATAGCCATAATAACAACAACTATCATAAGCTCAACAAGTGTAAAACCTTTTTTTGATTTTAATAACTTAAACATAGCAAACATCTCCGTATCGTTATTTCGTGAATAAAACGAAACTCTCACGAGAAAAGTATAACATATATTACCACATTTGTAAATGCTTTTCAAGATAGTTATTGCATAAATTTATCCATTTTTATCACTTTTTATCAAACACTTTGCATAAAAACTCCCGGATTACTCCGGGAGTTTCTAAGTAACAGTTAATTATGAACCGTGAACTTCTTCAGAACCATTGAGGTTACATTCTGTTGTGATCTTGAAGCTTTCAGCTTCTGAACCTGTAAGGTTAGCCTTAGCAACAGTAACAACGATTGTGTTGTTCTCAACGGGGCAATAAGGAACTTTCTGGAAAAGTTCGCCAATGATAGCAAGCTGATCAGCTGAACCGCCAGACCATGTACCGCCATCACCGTTAGCGTTTGTTGTAAGTGTGAATGTATCGTCTGCAGAGAGCTTAAGGATACCTGACATTGAGTTATTATTGAACTGTGCCTGGATTTCTCTCTGGTTAGCGAGACATGTCTTTGTACGTGCATTCTTTGTAACTGCTGAGAAAATCGGAACAGCAACTGCAACGAGGATAGCCATGATAACAACAACGATCATCAATTCAACGAGGGTGAAA
>JAZRFZ010000116.1:0-7564 GCA_045643925.1 Acutalibacteraceae bacterium
ACATTGCTGCGGGCATCTTCTTCATTTCTGTGATACCGCCGAGGAATTTCTCGAGCTTTTCGATCTGGAGCTTGAGCTTAGCAACTTCCTTCTTGGGGAGAAGATCGAATGTGCCGTTTTCTTCCATAGCCTTGAGCTGAGCAAGTCTTCTGATTCTGAGTTTGATTGTTGTGAAGTTTGTGAGCATACCGCCGAGCCATCTTGCATTAACAAAAGGCATACCGCAACGCTCTGCTTCTTCCTTAATTGACTCCTGAGCCTGCTTCTTTGTACCAACGAAGAGAACTTCGCCGCCCTCCTGAGCGATCTGGTTGATGAAGGTGTAAGCCTCTTCAAGCTTCTTAACTGTCTTCTGAAGGTCGATGATATAAATACCATTTCTTTCAGTGAAGATGTAAGGAGCCATCTTGGGGTTCCATCTTCTGGTCTGGTGTCCGAAGTGAACACCTGCTTCGAGTAACTGTTTCATTGAAACTACTGACATAATTTTGTCCTCCTTTTTGTTAAACCGCCGCAAGGTTTCGACTCACGAATACCACACAAAATGTGCACACGACATCCGTAATCTACCCTGCGTGAGTTTTTTAACTTGGAAAGTATAGCACCTTTCAACAAAAAATGCAATACTTTTTTGTAAATTATTTTCCGATTTCAAAGCAATATTTATTATATTTAAGGTATGCTTTGATTTTTTTCATTCGGATTTCCTTTGCATAGTCATTCAGAACAAAACTTCCGTTATCGCGCATAGAAATAACTTCAAACTCTTTGGTTCCTTCAGGCAAATCCTTTAAGGGTAATCTTATTAGATTCTTTTGCTTGTCAGGGAGTCGGCATACAGCAAAATCCCCATCCAAATATTCAACGAAAATATCCATTTTAATCCTCAATGTTAGTATTGGTATCAGAACCGAAATAATTATGATTTTCTGAAATATTTACTGCAGATGCTTCCGTTTGAGGTTGTACCGGTAAATCATCAACAGAAAGTTGTTTTGGAGCACTCATTGACGAATTTGCTTGCATCTCATACCACTGTTCTTTGGTGATAAGCACCTTACGTGGTTTACTGCCCTCAAAGGGACCGATAATCCCCTTCTCGGACAATTCATCAACGATACGTGCAGCACGGGCATAACCGAGCTTCAATTTGCGCTGAAGAAGTGTAGTGGAAGCCATTCCCGCTTCAACAACAACCTCGATTGCCTTGGGAATCATTTCATCCTCATAATCTCCGCTACCGCCTGTCTCTACTACAACCTCGGCACCCTTCTTCTTGCCGCCACTCTGACTTGCTTTAATTTCAATTTCCTGCATTACAGAGTCATCATACTGAACATCACCCTGTGATGTAACAAACTCAATAACACGCTCAATTTCATCATCAGAAACGTAAGCACCCTGAACACGAACAGGCTTTGAGAGTCCAACGGGACAATAAAGCATATCACCATTACCAAGGAGTTTTTCAGCACCCTGTGTATCAATAATAGTACGTGAGTCAATCTGTGACTTAACCGCAAAAGCAATACGGCTTGGAATGTTTGCTTTAATAAGACCTGTAATAACATCAACAGAGGGTCTCTGTGTAGCAACAATAAGATGCATACCCGCGGCACGTGCCTTCTGCGCAAGACGACAGATAGAGTCTTCGACCTCATTCGATGCTGCCATCATAAGGTCTGACAACTCATCAATGATAATAACAATCTGTGGCATCTTGGGAAGATTATTTGAAACAGCATAAGTGTTATAGCCTTGAAGATTACGAACTCCGTTATCTGCAAACAATGCATAACGCTTGTCCATCTCAGCAACTGCCCATGAAAGCGCACCTGCAGCCTTACGAGGGTCTGCAACAACAGGTACAAGAAGATGAGGAATAGATTTATATACCGTAAACTCAACCTTTTTGGGGTCAATCATAATGAGCTTTACTTCATCAGGAGTAGCGTTATAAAGCAAACTCATAATCATGGTGTTAAGACAAACTGATTTACCCGAGCCTGTTGTACCCGCAACAAGCAAGTGAGGCATCTTGGCAAGATCAGCACAAGTAACCTCGCCCTGAATATCGCGACCAAGAGCAACGTTAAGTCTAGATTTTGAGTTGCGGAACGAATCACTATCAATAATCTCGCGAAGTGTAACCATTGCTTTTTCCGCATTCGGAACTTCAATACCAACGGCATTTTTGTTGGGAATAGGTGCTTCAATACGAACACCTGATGCTGCAAGATTCATCGCAATATCATCTGCGAGAGCAGTAATTTTACTTATTTTAACACCGGGTTCGGGCTGCAACTCAAATCGAGTAACAGAGGGACTTTGACAGATTTCAACAATCCTTGTTCCAACACCAAAGCTAGCAAGAGTTTTAACAATAGTTTCACCCTTTTCACGGAGTTCACTTCCACTACCGGCTTTTGAACTACGCTTGGGCGCATCAAGACAATCTAAAGGAGGAAGCTCATAAACTCTTACAGGTTCGGTTTCTACCTCAGATGGCTGCTCAACAGCTTCAACGTTCTGAGCTTCATCTGATTCAATAGGTTCATCATCTAAAATTTCACCCGTTGATGAATCTACCGCAAAGCTCTCCTCATCATCCACAAATTCAATAAGCTCAGGTTCAGGCTGACTCTCTCTCATTTCTGCGAGAGATGTATATTGCTCAACCGCGCTATCCTCATTCAAAAGATCAATAATATCGTCAGCAGTTACATTCTCAGGTTCATTATCACCAATAATAGGATCAACACCAACATCCTCATAAACCTCATCATCAAGAGGAATATCAAGATTTATCTGACCATTCGTTGATGCAGCACGATTTTTTTCAGCATTTTCCGCCTTATGTTCACGTCTTTCTGCGCGTACCTCTTTGTTATTAGCATAAGTAACCTTAAGGTCATCAATTTTTTCTCCGGCGTACTCAGAAACAGCTTCAGCAGGACCTTTTAGCGCTTGAAGAAGCTTGAGGATTGATGTACCACTGAAAATCATAACAAGAGCCAAAAGTAAAATTATTGTAATAATACCTGCAGCCAATTTATTGAAGCCGGTAAGCAACAAGGGAATACCGCCTACAAGTGCACCAAACACACCGTAGCCGTAACGCATACCGCTACCGTCATACATTTTAAAAACGTTATAGCTCTCCCCTACTTGCTCCCAGTAACCGAGTTCGGGGTTTGCATTTACAATATGTAAAAAGCCAACAAAGAGCGCAAATACAACAAAAATCTCTGTTACCTTAAACTTGTATTTTCTTGTATCCTTGCCTATTGCGGCAACCACAGAAATGAAGCAAAAGAAGAAGGGCATTATGTATGCAAAAGCGCCAAAAACACCAAAAAAGAAATTGCGCAAAGCCCCCCATACACTACCTGCATCAATAAGCACAACGGCAATCATAAACAAAGATAAAAAGAACCCCACAAAAGCGAAAATCTGCTTATGCTCTGTACTGAACAAAGAATTCTTCGCAACATTCTTTTTGCTCTGTTTGGTTTGTGTGCTTTTTTTCGTCTGTGCAGATTTGCCTTTTGAAGCACTTGTTTTTTTAGACTGAGCCAAAGTATAAAACCCCTTTTACTTAATAAAAACTTCGATTGTACCAATTATTGAAACGATAAAGCCTAATCCAAGGCAATAGAAACCAAAATACTTAAATAGATTCTTTTTCACAAGAACTTCAAGAAGCTTGATTCCAAAAACACCCACAACAGCAGATGTAATAACACCTACAAGAAGTGAAGGTATAGGTATGTACTCAGCAACCTCCATAGCGTCCTTAAGCTCTACAAGACCACTTGCCAGAACAGCAGGAATACTGAGGATAAATGAATAGCGAACTGCATCCTTACGGGAAATGCGACAACACATAGCTGTCGAAATTGTTGAGCCCGAACGTGATATACCGGGGAAGCAAGCGGCAAACAGCTGTGCTATACCAATAAGTATCGCATTGGATGTGGTAACACCATGAAATTTCTTTGTCTTTTCTGCGGTAAATGAACCAAGAAGAAGCAAAAAACCTGTAAACATAAAGCAGATACCTTCTGCCTTAATGCTGTCATCAGAACCAAAAACACCAACAACATCCATCAGATTCCTATCTCCACCGACGGGAATCAACAAAACAAGTAACGGAATGCAAGAAACAACAAACATGAACAGCATTCGTCTTGTGGTTGACATTTTATTGAACTTAAAAGTAAATTTCTTTGCAAATATGTCCTTTACGACAAGTAAAAATTCGGAGAACAGCTCATATATTGGTTTATAGAACACAACAAGTATTGCAACAAGTGTTCCGATATGTAGCATGGCAGAGAAAAGACCTGCCGTTTCTGTTTCAATTCCAGCAAAATGAGTAAACAATGACATATGCCCACTGCTTGAAACAGGCAAAAACTCCGTAATACCCTGAATTATACCGAGTACCAAAGCTTCAAAAATATCCATAATCATACCTCCGTAGAACCTAAAAAATCAAGAGCATCTCCCAAACTACCAATGCAATCTATTAACCCCTCATTGACAGCTCCTGAACCATCAAGAATTGTTCCGAAATCAGAAACAAGCTCCTGATTATTTAACATCATTTCCCGAAAACGCTCAGCAGTAATACTACAATTCCGTGTAATAAAATCAACAACACGTTCTTCCATTTTTTTGAGATAAAGTAAAGTCTGCGGAACTCCCAAAACAACACCGTTCATCCTGACAGGATGAACCGTCATCGATGCCGTCGGAACAATAAAGGATTTATTGGCACTAACAGCAAGTGGAATCCCGATAGAGTGACTGCCACCAAGGACAAGTGAAGCTGTTGGCTTCCGCATACCTGCAATCAACTCAGCAATCGCAAGTCCCGCCTCAATATCTCCGCCGACCGTATTCAGAATAATGAGCAAACCACTTATATTGTCGTCCTCTTCAACAGCAACAAGACGAGGAATAATATGCTCATATTTAGTCGATTTTGTATTGGGTGGCAAACTATAATGCCCCTCAACCTGACCAATAATAGTCAGGCAATGAATATATTTACCATCCTTACAAACAGTAACACTTCCATCGTTACCAACAGAATCATAAACATTATCTCCATCACCTGAGTCATCAGGGGCTTCAACAGCCGGAGTCGGCGCATCAAAATCATAAAAAGAATATAAATCGTTGTACAAAAAACATCACCAATGTTTATTGTAACCAAAAATCCTTTTACAACTTATCTATAATAGCATAATAAACAAAAAAGTGCAATATTTGTCTTACTTTATTTTAAATAAATACATATTATATTATCTATAATCTCGTTGACAAAAAGTTGAAAATATATTAAAATACCTTTGTTAAAAATTTGAACAACTTTTTGGAGGATGAACAAATGGGACTTACTTTATGTGAGAAAATTATTAAAAATCACCTCGTTGATGGTGAGTATGCTCCCGGTAACGAAGTTGGTATCAGAATCGACCAGACTCTTACTCAGGATGCTACAGGTACAATGGCTTATCTTGAATTAGAGGCAATGGATATCGACAGAGTAAAAACAGAACTCTCTGTTGCATATATTGACCACAATACTCTTCAGACAGGCTTTGAAAATGCTGATGACCACAAATTTATTCAGACTGTTTGTAAGAAGCGTGGCGTAAGATACTCACGCCCCGGTAACGGTATCTGCCATCAGGTACACCTCGAGAGATTCGGTATCCCCGGTAAAACTCTTATTGGTTCCGACAGCCATACTCCTACAGGCGGCGGACTTGGTATGCTCGCTATGGGCGCAGGTGGTCTTGATGTTGCTGTTGCTATGGGTGGCGGCGCTTACTACATAACTGTTCCCGAAGTTATCAAGGTTAATCTTACCGGTAAGCTTTCACCTTATGTAGCTGCTAAAGATATTATTCTTGAGGTTCTTAGAATTCTCAGCGTAAAGGGTGGCGTTGGTAAGGTTATTGAATATGGCGGCGAAGGCGTAAAAACACTTACAGTTCCCGAAAGAGCAACCATCACAAATATGGGTGCAGAGCTTGGTGCTACAACATCAATCTTCCCCTCCGATGAAATTACCTATGACTTTATGAAGGCACAGAGCCGTCAACAGGATTGGGTTGAGCTTCTTCCCGACGAAGATGCAGAGTATTCAAGAGTTATTGATATTGACCTTTGCGCACTCAAGCCCCTTGCTGCGATGCCTCACATGCCTGATAATGTAAAATCCGTTGCTGAAATCGGTCAGATTAAGGTTGACCAGGTTCTTATCGGTTCTTGCACAAACTCATCACTTCTCGATATGATGAAGGTAGCAAAAATCCTTAAGGGTAAGAAGGTTCATCCTTCAGTTTCACTTGGTATTGCACCTGGTTCAAAGCAGGTTCTCAATATGCTTGCACTTAACGGTGCTCTTGCTGATATGATTGATGCAGGTGCACGTATTCTTGAAAGTGCTTGTGGTCCTTGTATCGGTATGGGTCAGTCACCCAAAACAGCAGGTGTTTCACTTCGTACATTCAACCGTAACTTTGAAGGCAGAAGCGGTACAGCAGACGGTCAGATTTACCTTGTTTCACCCGAAACTGCTGCGATTTCTGCAATCACAGGTGTTCTCACAGATGCTACAACCTGCACAGAGGACATCTCAGTTACTCTTCCCAAGTCATTCATTATCAATGATAATATGATCGAGCTTCCTGCAGAGACCAAGGAAGAAGCAGATGCAGTTGAGGTTTACTACGGCCCCAACATCAAACCCTTCCCCAAGACAACTCCTCTTGCAGATTCAATCGAGGCTACTGCAGTTCTTAAGGTTGAAGATAACATCACAACAGACCATATTATGCCTGCAGGTGCAAAGATTCTCCCCTTCCGTTCAAACATCCCCTATCTTTCACAGTTCTGCTTCCGTCAGTGTGACGAGAACTTTGCAGAGCACTGTAAAGAAGCAGGTTCCTGCATAATCATCGGTGGTAACAACTACGGTCAGGGCTCTTCAAGAGAGCACGCTGCACTTGTACCTCTTTACTTAGGTGTTAAAGCTGTTATCACAAAGTCATTCGCTCGTATCCACAAAGCTAACCTTGTAAACGCAAGTATTCTTCCTCTTAACTTTGTAGATGCTGACGATTATGATAAAATTTCAGTTGGTGACAAGCTTACACTCCCTGCAATTAAAGAAGAACTCAAAGCAGGTAAAGAAATCACACTTAAAAACGAAACCAAAAATGAAGAATACAAGCTTATCTGCGATGTATCTGAAAGACAGATTGACATTCTTACAGCAGGCGGCTTACTTGATTACACCAAGGAGGAAAATAAATAATCACAGAAGTACAGATTGAAAGCGCCCTCGCTAAATTCAGACAGCTCCTTATCGAGCAGGCACAGCGTCACCACAACATCTAACTCGCAAAAGAATTCAAGGATTTCAAATCACTTGATAAAATCATCATCGGTGTTTGCGGTGGTGACGGCATCGGCCCGATTATCACAAATGAAGCTGCAAACGTTCTTAAGTTCATCCTTAAGGCAGACGTTGATGCAGGTAAAA
>JAZRFZ010000117.1:0-8421 GCA_045643925.1 Acutalibacteraceae bacterium
ACGCCGAGCACGTGCTCTGCTGCCCAAGTCATTTCTTCATCTTTAACTTCTACAAATTTCTCAGCAGGTGCTTTGCAAAGGGGGCAAGCCACAGGGGGATTTTCGCCTTCAACAATCTGACCGCAAACTAAGCATTTCCATTTTTTCATAACAAATAACTCCTTTTAATAAAAATCTTTAATAATCAAATTATATTATTATCGGCAGGTGTTACACAAGCCGTAATAAACTGTTTTGGCAGATTCCACTTGCAGACCCATATCGGTAAGTGCCACAGGAACCTGTGTTTTGCAAAATACATCTGTAATATTATGACAATTTTTACAGAGAAAATGTATATGGTCCGTAAGGTTACCCTCATAGTGAACCTTGGTGTCACTACTCTCCACAATGGTGATAAGGCCTTCATCTTTAAGCTGACCCAGATTTCTGTAAACCGTACCGAGGCTGATATTTGGTATCTGCTCACGGACACGTTCAAAAATTATATCCGCCGTTGGGTGGTCGCAAGCTGCTTTTACCACCTCGAGAACTGCATCACGTTGCTTCGAACTTCGCATACACTCACCTCCGTAAGTAGTAATGATTACTGTTTGCATTTACAATATAACAGAATGATAAATATTTGTCAACACTTTTTTAAATATTTTTTTAAAAAATATTCTGAGTGTGTTAAACGCCCAGAATATCCTTAAGGTTATTATATTCGCCAAGCTCTTCAGATAGCTCTTTCAACATATGCGCCGTGTCGTCATTAAGTAGCAAATACTTCCCTACCCTACGCACCGCCTTATCAAAACGACGGCTTATTTTAAGCTCACCGCTTGTAAGCGGACAGTTTGCCCTTACGTCAAAAACAGTTTCAATCTTTTCACCGTCAAATATTGGAAAAAGCGGATATATTCTGCAGGAAAGAGGTCTTTTGTTACGGTCGCACGTACCCTTGCACACCGCAACCCTGCGCCCCTCGTTATCCGTAATTACATTTATATCAGGGTCAATAAGTGCTTCTTCTCCCGGAAAGAGAAGCATACCAAGATCTTCGCCACCCTTACAGCAAAAGCCATCGCACAGCTTACCGCAATCAAAATCCAGAGGTGTATATTTACCTAAAACAGAGTAGCAGGATTTAATAACAGTTTCTTTTTTCATTTAAAATCACCTTATGATTAAAGAATTTTTGGGTAATACTAATTTATAGGATAGGTATTTTCTATCCGCAAAAAGGAGGGTTTTAGTAATGAATGAAAACAAGAATAACAGCATCGGTTGTACAGTTTCAAGCTGCAAATTCCACTGTGCAAACGAAAACTATTGCACAAAGAACGTTATCAAGGTAGGCTCTTGCAACTGCGACCCCAAAAACGTTGACGCAACCTGCTGTCAGTCATTTGAAATGAAGGCATACTAAAACACAAATCCACAGATATTCAAAGCGGATATCTGTGGATATTCTTTGCTTTAGAGTGAATGGATTCGAACCAAATATGCCTTAAATGGATGAGGATTCGAGGAATTTTGTTCGTATTTGACTGCAGACAGGCTGGCGCCTTTCAAAGTCAAATCGGGCAAAAGTGCCGAAACCTCGCCATTTAAGGCTAGTTCGGATACACCTTACTCATTCCGGGACAATCTACCACAAGATTTTCCGTATTACGAGCAAGCACCCATCTGCCGTTAAGGGGTCTGCCCTTGTAAACGTTGTCCTTGAGCGTCACATTTTCAGAGTTACATACATTCACTCCGTAAATGTTGTTAAGAACAAACAAATTATTTTCAATTAAAATATTCGTGTGCACCGCACCTGCGAAACGACGGTTTTCGGGCTTTATGAGAATTGCATTTTCCTCGCAGTTCATAAAAGCATTACCACGAATGATAACATCACGGACAGGACCGCTCTCATACCATTCCGAGGCATCATCGGAAATGAGGATACCGCTCATACCTGTATTCAGGAATCTGTTATTTTCAATACGCACCCTGCCCCTTGTGGTAGCAAGTACACCACGGGTTACAACTCTGTTGATGGTGTTACCTGAATATTCAAAATCGGGACAGGCAGACAAATTCTCAATAAACCCACCGGGACCCATAGGTGGCTCATAGGTTGCAATTTCAAGGTCGTAATAATATTCATCGCGTAGAGTGGCATGAATAACCTTGGTTGTGGCAATGTCAAGTAAGGTTTTTGGGTCAATGAATGCAATCATATCCCCTTCATGGATACACTCGAAGCCATAAGCCTGCGGATGACAGAATTTAACCGTCATTTTGTTCTTCTCGGCTTTCACAATCTTGAAGTTTATACCGTGAACATTACATGCATCGTCCCCTGCTCCGTCAAAGTTACTATCGGTCACTTTAATCCTACCGCGACACATACTGAAATGTAAGAAGTCCGCATAGGAGCAGAATTCCACGTCGGAATTGGGGTTCGGTGAAAAATCAAGTCGGTCAAGGGTGATATCCTTACTGTTCTGCGCCACAAGACCAAAGCCGTGGTTAAAGGTCTGCTTCACATTTTCCAGAGTGATTTTCTCCGACGAATCGATTACAATTCCCACTTCCTTGCGGATTACAGGGAAGATGTAAAACACCTGACCCGGTTCAAAATCCTTGGGTGTAATAAATCGTGCATTGAACACCCTTTCGGAAACAGGCTTAATACTCGCCACACCGTGCAACGGGTGCATTGAACGGGTTGTGTGATTGTAGTTGTCCTGTGTAGCTGTGGAAATCCACCAACCGTTACGCAAATCGGTGATGTCCATCTTGTAATCCGTACCGTGCCAGTAGCAGCTACCATTTTCCTCAGTAAATTTGCCTGTATCATCCACCTTAAAGGTCACATAGAATGTGGAGGCCTTAAGAACTGTTATCTTATGCACATTTGGGTTAACTGTTTCAATATTCAGATTTTTTATCCTGACATTCTCACAATCCTTTATGAGAATATGTGTCATTTCACCATCCATAATAAAGTTAGAATTGCAACAGTCAATGTCCATATTCTTCACATTTTCGATAACAATGGCACATTTACGTACATTGGGCTCTGCACCCTTTTCATATTCGGAGGGGGCTGTTGTGTTGGATATATATATTTTACGCTCTGCTGCATTTTTACTGCAAAAAACATAATTACCCGTCATAAGGGTAAGATTTTTGTTAACAGCAGTCTGGGAAGTTGTGTTAAAAAGGTTCCTGAGATTAACGGTTGATTCCGTATTCGGCTTTACGCTGAATGACTCGGGATATATTACCAAAGGTTTCACCACCTGATTACTCAAATATTTATAAATAAATTCGTGTTATCATCATCAAATTTTTATACTATTATAATACATTACAGATACGTAAAAAGCAATAACACAATTATGAATAATGAAAAAATGCACAAGAAAAGACCACCGCGTAACTAAGCGATGGTCTTTTCTTGAACATAGAAAGTTTTACCTTCCTGCGTATCGTATTGGCAAGGTTATAGTAACACTACAATGTTGTGGAAATATTGCAGTTTTATGAACAAAGTGTTAACATTTTAATAGTTTATTCACAAAAAAGAAATATAAAATCTGCTTTTGTTTAAAATTAACAACAAAAACAGGTTGCATTTGTGCATAACCTTAAAAATATTAAAATGCTCCAAAACACGAGAAACACTTATTGAAACAAATTAAATAATGTGATAATCTATACTTATATTATCCGCAAGGCGGACAACGGAGGTATACTTTATGTCAAATATTCTTGATGCTTTCAAAGAAAAGCAGGTTGAATCAAAGGAATACACAGGCAAAAAAATCAAGGTCGGTATTATCGGCTGCGGTTGGATTGCAGAAGCACATCTTAAGAGCTACCTTAACTGTGACGATGTTGAGGTTGTTGCATTTGCAGACATCGTTCCTGGCAAGGCAGAGGCTTTTGCCAAGGCAAACGGAGTTGAGGGTAACTACTACCTCAGCGACAAAGAGATGATTGACAACGAAAAAGAGCTGGACGCTGTTTCAATTTGTACTTACAACCGTCAGCACGCCCCCTGTGCAATCTATGCACTTGAGCACGGTGTACACGTTCTTCTTGAGAAGCCTATGTGCGTTACAATCGAAGAAGCTGTTGAAATCTGCAAGGCTGAGAAAAAGAGCGGCAAAATCCTCTCAATCGGCTTCCAGCCCCGTTTCGATGAGAATATGAAGATGGTTAAGAAAATCTGCGAGAGCGGTGTTCTCGGTAAGATTTACTACATCCAGACCGGTGGCGGCAGAAGAATGGGTATCCCCACTCCCTTCGGCACATCATTCATCCAGGAGGATACTGCAGGTCTTGGTGCACTTGGTGACATCGGTTGCTATTCACTTGATATGGTGCTCAATGCAATCGGCTATCCCAAGCCCCTTACAGTTACAGGCTTTAAGGCAGGTCTCTTCGGCAAGAAGCCCGAGTACCTTCAGAAGCCAGAATACACAGAGGTATTCGGTGTTGATGACTTTGCTGCTGCATACGTTCGTCTTGAGGGTGGCATCACACTTGACTTCCGTATTGCATGGGCAATGCACTGCGACACTCCCGGTGACACAATCATTATGGGTACCGAGGGTGGCTTGAGAATCCCCTCAACAGAGTGCTGGAACGGCTCAATCGGCGGACCTATGACAATCTACCACAACATTGCAGGAGAATGTGTTGAGACTGTTATCCCCGAGTGCAAGAACGACGGCGACAACTTCGACAAGAAGATCCGCTCATTCATTGATGCGATTGAATTCAATCTTCCCTCACCTGTTCCCTCAAGTCAGATTATCTATAACCAGGCAATTATCGACGGTATCAGCCGTTCATCAGACCTTGGCAGAGAAATCGAAATTGAAATCCCCGAGTTTTAATTTATAATTACATAAACGAAACCCCAAGAGTGATAAACTCTTGGGGTTTCTTATTATCATTTATTCTCCTCTGTCGTCATTCAGAGTTATGTTTGACTCACCGTAGATAAACTCCTGAAGTGTCTTTGCAGCAAGAGGATAGTCAACCTCCCAGTACCATACGTCACCACTGTGAGGGGTACGTGCATTTTCAGCGGGGACAACAGTATCCTGCACGTCAAAGTATGCCCAGCCACCAACAACTGCCTTTGTACCAAGTGACAGCACCTCGGACTCTGTGTAGCTTGTTTCAAGGTAAGGCATAAATGTTTCGACGTATTCGGGAATTTCCGAAGCCTTGATCGAAGCAGCCTTTTTCAATACAGAAGTAAGTACCTCGCGCTGATTCTGTGTACGAGTAACGTCACCGTCGTTATAAATCTTACGGCTACGGCAGAAAGCAAGAGCCTCGTCACCATTGAGCACAACATCACCTGTATTCAGATCCCATTTGTAGAAAGCGTTCAGATAGTTTGCTTCACGCTCTGTGATATTCACGTTAACGCCACCAAGCTTGTCGATAACAGCCTTGAAGAAAGCGAAGTTAATCATAGCATAGCCGTCAATACGGATTTTGAAGTGTGATTCAAGGGTGTTTATAAGATTATCGATTCCATAGAACGGGAAGGCAGCATTGATTTTATTGAAGCTACCATGTCCCTCGGGAGATTCGAGATAAGCGTAACAGTCACGCATTATTGAAGAAAATGAAATTGTGCCAAGCTCACGGTTTACTGAAACAATAATCATTGAGTCGGTAAGACCGGAAATCGTATTTTTGTTACGTGTGTCAACACCGATGCAAAGCACGTTTATAACGTCGTCGTCATACATTATGTCGCCACCGTTTTTCACCCAATCCTTAATCTTTGACTGTACTTCTGTGGCGTCACCCTCATACATCTGCTCAAAAACAGGGTCAGACTGAAGTGACTCCGCAACAGTTTCTTCCTCGTCAAAGTCATAGGTCATGGTGTCCTCAACCTCGGGCGGTGTCTGAGTAAGACTGCGCCAATAAGCGTAACCACCTGCAAACAATGCAATGGAACCCGCAAGGATAAAACAAAGCAGCGCAAAAAGCACATTCGTTTTGTTCTTCTTTTTATTTTTCTTCTTTGCCATAATATCACCTTCGTATATTACATCTTTTTTTATTATATATCTTTTGGCAACGTCAGGTCAATACCGAATAACTCTGCCTTCATTTCACAATGGGATGCTATTCTATACAAAACCGAACAATAATCCTTTTTAACCTCAGAATTATCAAACCTAAGAATTGTTATATCTTTCTTTGAAATAAATTCATCTCTCACAAAATCATTTTCATAGTGTTGGGGTTGATAATGTTGCACACCATCAATTCCAATAACAATTCTGAGCTTTGGACAGTAAAAATCGACAATATAATTACCAATTATCTTCTGTCTGTGAAAGCGTGGATATATTTTATTTAAATAATTATACCATAAAGTTTTTTCTTCGTCTGTCATATTTTTTCTTAAATTTTTGGCGTATTTATCAAGACGAGAATTTACAGGTATATACTTCTGTTTATTCATATTTATTATTTCAATTAACGCGACAGCTATACCCTCCTGCTCCGGAGGAGGGGGACCGACACGTAGCAATGCGGAGTGTTGGTGGGAGGTCCCTACAAATCATTTTAGAGTAAACCAACTAAATTGATGCAATAAGTCATAGGGACCTTCCACCACCCGAGGAACTATAATGTTAATTACAATAAATCCTCGTTTTTAAGTAAGCCAAAACAATAGGCTTATAATATGGTGGTCCCCCTTCCTGCAAGCAGGACGGCATGGCTTCGCATCACTTCAATTTAAAGTGTATAAATCTTTATTTCATACCATTATAAGATACACGGACAGCCTCTTCACTCATATCACATGAGAGTTTGTAAACAGGCACATCTGTCAGCACACGGTTAATCATTGTCATAACCCTGTCCATAACCTCTCTATCCCTTGTACGGGCGGTCTGTTCCATAAAAAGACCGATTGCCGCCGCACCGGGAATACGGGTTATTTTATTTTCACCTCGGCTCAAAAAACAGATACCGCCAATAGGTGCACCTGCATTTGCGCTCTCATCGGTCTTACCACTCCAGGGAGTACCGAAAGCATAAAACTGACCGTTATAGTATCGGATAGCAGGTTTGTCGTCATTAAGAATACGCGCACCGGGCAAGTACTTCATCCACAAATGAGTGTGTGTGGACTTGCCCGTACCGGGATTGGCCGAGAAAAGGTACGCCTTACCTTCATATTCCACACAGGAAGCGTGGAGCATAATTCCATCAAACTTAGTCAACTGCTCATAGAAATATGACCCACTGAAGAAATATTCACACTCATCAAGTGATAAATGGGGGTACTCGACTTGTCTGTCGATGTAATATTGCTGAGAAACCTCATCAAAAGTGATATCCGGCTCCCTGTCACCTGTATAAATATACTGCTGAGCGCGTTGCTTCAGCAACTCACCCTTGATATCAATATCAATTACTAAATCTGCTGCAATAAGTTTCATTTAATGCTCCCTTTTAATTCTATCCAAGACTCACGAATTAAAAATTACAATTCCTAATTCCTAATTCCTGATTCCTGATTATTAAACTACACAACCCGGGTTGCCCCGGGTTGGTAATAATGTTTAACTAAATGAGGTTTCCTCACAAGTCGGTGGCTTTAGCCACGGGGAGTGGAATTAATACCACTGACCGCCGTCAGCCTCGTCCTTAGAACCAACTGTAAGAGTGAGTACATCCTCGAGCTCGAACTCCATGATTTCGAGCTCAGGTGCAATGTATTTTTTCATTGTAAAAAATACCCCTTTCAATATATTAAATAGTAATTTAATTATTGCTGAAAAAAGTCGGAGTAATCAAACTCGTAGCCCAAATCATTCTTATCACCCATTGTAATTCCACCTGTGGCAGAAGTAGTTGCGGGTAAGGTCGTGGTGTGGACAACTGCCGAAGATGTAAGAACATCTTCAAGCGAAAATTCAATTACTGTAAAATCGGCTTTTTCATAAGCTTTCGAAATCATTTTGATTAAGCGATCTCAGGCATACCTCTGCCAACAGCAGCTGTGTAGATGCCATTAGGTGTAGCAGTAGCAGCATCAGCTGTTACATACTGAGTTGAACCATCAGCCATTGTGATAGCAAATGTAACTGAAAGTTCCTTAGTATCCTGGTAATCGAAACCTGAGAATACTGCACGGAAGCCGTAGTCTTCGCCTTCAGCCCACATTGTAGCAACTTCAGATGTAACTGTTGCGCCGTTGTAGTTAGCTGTAGCAACGATGCTAGCGATGTTTGTAACAACATCACGGTTGTCAGCATTCTTTTCTGTTTCAACAGCAAGACCTGAAACGTTACCTACGAAACCGAAGATGTAGTTTTCAGCCTTAGCAACGAAGGGTCTGTACTTAGCCTGTGTACCAACATGAGTAACCTCTACTGCGGGAGC
>JAZRFZ010000118.1:0-1640 GCA_045643925.1 Acutalibacteraceae bacterium
TTTTGGTGAGTTATCGGGGATTCGAACCCCGGACACCCTGCTTAAAAGGCAGGTGCTCTGCCTACTGAGCTAATAACTCATATATAACCCTGCATGCAGGGTTAATAACTTATTTTACAAATGCAAAAAGCACAACTGCACCAAGTGCACATACGAGGAATACTCCTGCGAAAATCTTAGTGATTTTTGCAAGTTTTGCCTCAGCGGTTCTACCTTTGTTCTTATCGAAGAAAGAGTCTGAGCCACCGGCGATAGCACCGGAAAGACCCTGTTGCTGACTCTGCTGGAGCATAACAGCAATAACGATAACGATTGCAGAAAGAACAAGTACAGCACCGAGAAGGTAATGATACCATAACAAAGTTTCCATATGCTAATTCCTTTCGTTAGGACGTCGTTCAATTCATAACGCCCGAATATAATACCACAGTGTATTACAAAAAGCAAGTCTTTTTTTCAGATTTTTCAAAAAAAATTATTTTGTATTAAAATACTTTTGCGGGGTACAATAATATCAGCGTATAAAGTAATGAAAGCGTTTGCGAATCCATACAGAATGTTATATTTTCGGATTCAAGAACTTTATACGCCCACCTGCCCTTTTGGGGCAGGTGTTTTTGTTTTTATTCGAGTGAAAGCTGCTCTGCAGTGTCTTCTGAGCTGAGCGTTGCACCTGCAGCAGGAAGTGTCTTTGTCCTGTATCTGTGAGGCTTTGCAAACTCGCCCTCTTTATAGTACCTGACGCTCTGAAGCTTATGATACTTCTTGAGAGTAAGCACGTTGACACCCGCTGTATCCTTGGTGGTCTTGGCAGAGATTGCACCTGTATTCACAAGGAGATTTCTACCCGCGGTTGATGTAAGCACAAGCTCGGTTTCCTCGGGGATATACAATGCCGCAACGATAGGTGCCTTGTTACTGTAAGCCTTTATGAGCTTCTTACGATTTGTTTTGGTAGCGTAAGAATTCATATCAACCTTTGCAACCTTACCATTCTCAAAGAAGAAGAGCATATAACCCTTATAGTCGGATGTAACCGCCATATAAATAGGCTTTTCGTCCTTATCAAATTCAAGTTTCGAGGGAATGAAATCACCCAAAGCACTTGCCTTTGTATCGTCAAAATCACAGGCTCTTGACTTATAAACCTGACACTGGTCTGTGAAGAACAGGAGCTCCGCTGTATTCGAGGAGTTAACGGCGTGCATCATCACGTCGCCCTCTTTAAGCTTCTGTTCACCGCCCATTCTGAGTGACAATGGTGTAATTTTCTTGAAATAGCCGTCGCGGGTAAAGAACAGGTTAACCTCATAATCGGGAATTTCTTCCACAATTTCTTCTTCCTCATCGGTTTCGTAGATAATCTCACTAATTCTGTCTTTGCCGTATTTCTTAGCAACCTTAGTGAGTTCATCCACAATAATTTTCTTGATTCGTGACCTGCTGTTAAGGATATCTTCCATATCCTCAATATTCTTCTTAAGGTCATCAATTTCATCAAGGCGCTTGAGGATATACTCTCGGTTAAGGTGACGAAGTTTAATTTCCGCCACGTACTCTGCCTGTATTTCATCAATACCGAAACCAATCATAAGGTTAGGAACTACCTCTGCCTCCTCCTTGGTTTCGCGGACAATCTT
>JAZRFZ010000119.1:0-5825 GCA_045643925.1 Acutalibacteraceae bacterium
GTTATCGGCTTTGACCTTAATGAAAAGAAAATTGAAACATATAAGTCAGGCATTGACCCCACAAACGAGGTTGGTGATGACGTAATCAAGTCAACAACAGTTGAGTTTACTGCTGATGAAACACGTCTTAAGGATGCAAAATTCCACATCGTTGCAGTGCCCACACCTGTTAACGATGACCACACACCTGACCTTACACCTGTTGAGGGTGCTTCAAGAATTGTTGGACGTAACCTTACAAAGGGTTCAATAGTTGTGTACGAGTCAACAGTTTACCCCGGTGTTACTGAGGATGTTTGTGTCCCGATTCTTGAAGAGGAATCAGGTCTTAAGTGCGGTGTTGACTTTAAGGTTGGTTATTCACCCGAAAGAATTAACCCCGGTGACAAGGTTCACAGACTTGAAACTATTGTAAAAATCGTTTCAGGTATGGATGATGAATCTCTTGAAGAAATCGCAAAGGTATATGAGCTTGTTGTAGAAGCAGGTGTTCACAGAGCAAGCTGTATCAAGGTTGCTGAGGCTGCAAAGGTTATCGAAAACAGTCAGCGTGACATTAACATTGCATTTATGAACGAGTTGTCAATCATTTTCAACAAGATGGGTATTGATACAAAAGCTGTTTTAGAGGCAGCAGGTACAAAGTGGAATTTCCTTAAGTTCTTCCCCGGTCTTGTTGGTGGTCACTGTATTGGTGTTGACCCTTACTACCTTACATATAAGGCAGAGTCATTAGGTTATCACAGCCAGGTAATCCTTGCAGGTCGTCGCATAAATGACGATATGGGCAAGTATGTTGCAGAGAATGTTATTAAGAATCTTATTAAATCTGACAAGCGTGTGAATAATGCTAAGGTTGCTATTCTTGGTATTACCTTCAAAGAGAATTGCCCCGATACAAGAAATAGTAAAGTTTATGATATTGTGAAAGAGTTGAGAGAGTACGGCATTGAGCCCGTTATTGCAGACCCTCAGGCAGACGCTGACGAAGCAAAGCACCTTTACAATGTTGATTTAGCAGATATTAGTGCAGTAAAAGATATGGATGCAGTTGTTGTTGCAGTAGCTCACGATTGCTTCGCAAATCTTGACGAAAAAACTGTTGCATCATTCTTTGGTGAAGGACAGAAGATACTTGTTGATATCAAGGGCGTTTTCAACCGTAAGGACTATGAAAACGCAGGCTACAATTATTGGAGATTATAATAATATAGAGGTTTGAGGATTATGGGTTACAAGCATCTTAAATTTCCTGAAAATTCTTTGTTTTTGGTAACAGGCGGAGCGGGCTTTATCGGTTCAAACCTTTGCGAGGCTATTCTCAATATGGGTTACCGTGTGCGTTGTCTTGACGACTTGTCAACAGGAAAGCAGAAAAATGTTGATATGTTTACAAATAACCCCAATTACGAGTTTATTAAAGGCGACATAAAGGATTATGATACCTGCCTTAAGGCTTGTGAGGGTGTAGATTATGTGCTCAATCAAGCGGCTTGGGGTAGTGTGCCCCGCTCTATTGAGATGCCCTTGTTCTATTGTAAAAATAACATAGAGGGTACACTCAATATGCTTGAGGCAGCACGTCAGTGTGGTGTCAAAAAGTTCGTTTATGCATCAAGCTCATCTGTTTACGGTGATGAACCCAATCTTCCCAAAACAGAGGGTAGAGAAGGAAACCTTCTGTCACCCTATGCAGTAACCAAGCGTTGCGACGAAGAATGGGCAAAGATGTACACAATGCACTATGGTCTTGATACCTACGGAATGCGATATTTCAACGTTTTTGGTCGCAGACAGGACCCGGACGGTGCTTATGCCGCAGTTATTCCAAAATTCCTTAAGCAGTTAATTAACGGTGAAACACCCACCATAAATGGTGACGGTAAACAAAGCCGCGATTTCACATATATCGACAATGTAATTGAGGCGAATCTTAAATCCTGCCTTGCTTCCCAGGAGGCGGCAGGTAAGGCATATAACATTGCTTACGGTGGACGCGAATATCTTATTGATATTTACTATGGACTTACAAAGGCTTTGGGGATAGATGTTGAGCCTGTGTTCGGACCTGACCGAAAAGGTGATATAAAACACTCAAACGCAGATATTTCAAGGGCAAAAGAGCTTTTAGGTTATGACCCTGATTATAGCTTCGCAGACGGTATAAAACTTGCCATTGAATGGTATAAGGAGAATTTGTAGTGAAGGGCACTATCATTTATTATGGTGGATTTAGCTTGCCTGATAAAAATGCTGCGGCAAACCGTGTTGTTTCTAACGGCAAAATCCTTGAAACTTCAGGCTATAACGTGGTTTTTCTCGGTGCCGATTACGAACAGTGTGATTATGACGGTACAAGGGCGTTATCCCAGAATATGTTTTCTGAATCACATCCTGCAGGGGCAACACAATGGCTGAGGCAGATTGTACTTTTCAAAAATCTGAAAAAGGTTGTGGCAGAGCATAAAAATACAGAACTGATAATTCTGTACAACGTTCCATTTGTTACGTTGTGCCTTGCAAAGCGTTTTTTCGGTAAACAGGGTATAAGCGTTGCTTACGACTGTACTGAATGGTCACAATTTACAGAAGGCTCACTTATAAAAAGAGTATTCAAATATATCGATGAGTTTTTTATTCGTAAATTTACTCATAAGGTTGCTGACAAGATAATTGTAATAAGCAAGCTGATGGAAAAAGCGTATAGTAGTAACCGTAAAATACTGAAATTACCGCCACTTGTGGATTTATCTGATGATATATGGCATCAACCGAAAGAAAAAAGTGCAGATAAGTGTGTGTTTTGCTTCGCAGGCTTCCCGGGTGGAAATAAAGAAAATCTCGACGTGGTTGTAAATGCTTTTATGAAGCTTAATCAGGATAAGGCTGTTTTGAGAATTGTTGGCTTGGAGCGTGAACAATTTTGTGCGATGTATCCGACTATTGAGCCTTCGTTTCAGGTTGAATTTTTAGGTAAGCTCACTCATGGTGAAACAATAAAACAAATACTTTTATGTGACTGTTACGTTTTCATAAGACCATCAGACAGACGTAATAATGCAGGCTTTCCAACCAAGTTTGCAGAAAGCTATACTTGTGGCGCAAGAATTATTACAACCGATGTCAGCGATATCAGGGATTACACCAATAATTCCGAAGATTTTATTATTCTTAACACGACAGACTCGGACGCAGTGCACAATGCTATGTTAAGCATGATGCACAGTAATCACCCACAAAGGTGGAAATCATTACGAAACGATTTCGATTATAAGAATTATATTGACAAAGCTCAGCAGTGGCTGAATTGATTTTTTTACAGGAGGATGATGCTATGGCAAAGCGCGGCATTACATATGGCACAATTCAATCTGTTGCCATAGCATACATTGTTATCTGGGCAATATCGCCACCCTTGGAAATAGATATGATTTACAGACTTATTGCTGTTGCCGCAACAGGTGTGTGGGTTTTGTGCTGGATGTTACGACAGAATCCTATTGAGCTTGACCGCAATCAGATAATATCTGTTTTCTTTCTGTTTACCGTGGTCGGAGTTACGTTTATATCCAATGGTGACTTTAAAGGTGTTCTTAAGCAGATAGCATTTTTTATGCTTGTTATATGCTTTATTATAAATAGTTTTTATAAGGATGCCTGGCGTGAACTCCGGTGGCTTGTACCTGTTGTTTTGATAATGTTTATTATATGGAATTACAAAACAATTCAGGTACTCATTGAGGACCCTACTATAGCCAGACGAATTGTGCGTGATGATGAAGAAATATATGTGTATTTAAGACAAGGTGTCGGCGGATATGGACTTGTGTATCCTCAGGTGTGTATTTCATCTGCAGTATTTATGTGGACAATCAAGGCTTTTAAAAATAATAAGCTTTTATTTGTTATAGGTTTTATGTGGTGCATAAGCTTTGTTCGGCTTGTTTCGCTGGCGGGCTACTCAATAGCTATTTTCTCAGCCTGTATAGGTGCAGTTCTTCTGTTCTTTTACAAAGGGAAAAATGGTTTGGGCGCTTTCGTAATTGCAGGTGTTATATTCGCAGCAATTATGTTTTCAATTTTGTATATTGATGATTTCAGAAACTGGTTGTTGGAGATGTTTGATGGCACAGCTGTTGCGAAAAAAATCAACGACCTTGTTGCGACGGGTGAATCAGGTGCAGCTGAGGGCTCCATACAGTCACGAATGAGCAGATATGTGAATAGTCTTGAGGTTATGGTTAAGTACCCTGTAATTGGTGCTTTGTGGCGCGAGAGCGGTGGCGGACATTCAGGTTTGCTTGATACTGTGGCAAAATACGGATTGTGGGGCGGATGGTTCTTTATTAAAGTGGTTTATTACGTGCCGAATTACTATAAAGAAAAATATAGCGGAAACCTGCAAATAAGAAAAATCAGTAACGCAGTGTTTGTAACTATATTGATGGTTTCAATACTTAATTCGGTTACGTATTCAATATATTGTATTGTGCTCCTTGTGTTACCCCTGTTCTTTGAAGATGTTGTAAGGTGGGATGGTTTGAATGATGAGAATTCTGTGGATAGTTAATTTAATACCGGCAAATCTCTCATCTGCACTGGGAGTAAGCACAGACGTTTTGGGCGGTTGGGTTGAGTCGATGGCAGAGGAGTTAAAAAATAACTCTGAAATTAAGTTGGCTATCGCATGTAAATGTGAAAACAACGAGTGCTTTGATGAGATTGTAAATGGTGTAAGGTATCTAAGTGTTGCTTACAATCAATCAACTCCCATAAACGATATTGAAAACAGAGTTCGTGAAATTATAAAGGATGTAAAGCCCGATTTAGTTCATGTTGAAGGAACGGAGTTTTTACATGCTCTTGCAACAATCAATGTTTGTGAGGAGTTAAAGATACCCTCAGTAACATCAATGCAGGGTATTTTGAACGGACAGTATAATTATCAATGCGGTCATCTTCAGGTTGATGATATGCTCTTATCAAAGGATAATTTTATACCCGGGTTGTTATTACACCTGAGAAAAACAAGGTGGTACAAAAAAAGACTTGTTTATGAAAAACAGGTCATTGAAAAATCACAGAATATTCTGGGCCGAACCACTTGGGATAAAGCCCATTCATATACATTGAATCCACATGCGAAGTATTACACTTGCAATAGGAATCTTAGAGCACCATTTTACGAAAAAAACTGGGATTTAAACAAAATGGAACGCCATTCTATTTATATTGGTAACGGCTATTATGCTTTGAAAGGTGTTCATTTCGTTGTAGAGGCACTTCCTCAACTTATAAAGGAATATCCCGACATCAAGGTATATGTGGCAGGATATAAGCCATTTGATGAGAATGATAGACGTTCTTTTATAAAAAAAGGTTATGGAGCTTATCTCAAAAATCTTATTGATAATTTGGGTGTTGCAGACTATATTGAATTTACGGGCCCACTTAAGGCAGATGAAGTAGCTGAAAATTTAGCAACTGTCAATGCCTATGTCCTTTGTTCTACTATAGAAAACAGCCCTAATACACTTGGCGAGGCTATGCTAGTTGGTACACCTTGCGTCGCCGCTTACGTTGGCGGTGTGCCTGATATGGCGGATGACGGCAAGGAGGCACTCTTTTACAGAAGTGACGATCCATCACTTTTGGCATGGAATATCAAAAGAATTTTTGATGACGATAACCTGGCTTTACAGTTATCACAAAACGGAAAGAAAAGGGCAAGTGTTACACATAATGCAACACTTAACGCCGAGAAACTCGTAGAAGCTTACACAGATATTTTAAAGAATTAACAGAAGGCGGTGAGAAAATGAATT
>JAZRFZ010000120.1:0-6229 GCA_045643925.1 Acutalibacteraceae bacterium
TACCAGATAGTTTCCTTCATGCCGACATAACGACGATTTTCGTAAACGTATTCGCGAGAGGCTGCATCAATCTCAGTTGATTCAACAGCAACTTCTTCTTTGACTTCTAAATTTTCGTTTGCCAAAAAGAGACACCTCCACGACATTTATAAAACACATTATAGCATCTTAACATAATCTTTTCAACAAAAAATTGTTTTTTTCTCAAGAAGTAAAAATCATTGTTGAATATCACAAAAAAGAAGAATGGTAATTGTGCAAAATACCACAAAAACCTCATTTAGAATCAATTACACTTCAATAAACTGATTCAATTTAAAGGAATACAGATATCTTTCCGCAACTTCATAGCCTGTACACTCTGTCAGAGCCTTTGAATATATATCAATCTGAGGTCTATATCGTGTTTTAAAAACCTCGACATCGGTAACATTATCACTCTTATAATCTATGAGCACCAATTTACCGTTTTCGAAAAATGCACAATCAGACTTACCCTGAACGACAATTTCCTCGTTACGAACATTTTCAGGCGAATCGGGATAAATATCACCGGCTTTCATAAGAAAAGCAAACTCATACTCCTTAAGAACAAGATGTGAGTCCAGTAGTCTTTTACCAATATCGCTCTTAAAGAATCTCTCGAGAGAAGCATCATCAAGAACTGAATATTCTTTTTCATTAAGTAATTTTTCTGAATAGAGTCGCTCTTTTTCTGAAGATACGCTTTCCCCTGCCTTGCTGAAATCACACAATTCAAGGAATTTGTGTATGGCAGTTCCTCTATCAGCACCACTAAACGATTTTTTCAAAAAACCGGGCTTTGTATTGGCAAAATACGCCCGAGTCCCCTCTTTTACCTCAGTAGATGACGCTGTCCTTTTAGCAAGAATTCCCTGACAATCGAAGGGATATTCGTAATTCAGCTTATCATTCAATTCAAAAAGCAACTCATTATCGGGTTCTTGAAGCACCTGTGCTTCCGGCAAGTCTTGAATTAACGCATAATCACCATCTTTTAAGAAGGAAGCATCCACGCCAAACGACTCACCATTAAAGTATTCCGATTTGAAGTTCGCTATATCACGGATAATTTCACAATCCTTGTGACGTGCAAAAGCAGTAAGCACCCATTCAGAAATACTGTTTGCCTTAAACACTCCATAAGGATGAACCTTACCCGAAGTATCAAGCGATAGCATATTATTTAGTTTTACTCTCTTGGAAAGTTGTTTGCCAGATATGCTACAAATAAATGTAAGATGCTCTTTTGCGCGTGTCATTGCAACATAAAGCACACGAAGCTCCTCCGATGCACTACCAAAAAGAATAGCCTTTTCCGTAGCGGCAGATGAAAGTGTATGATATTTTGTAAATCTGTCATCATCTCGGATTTTCAACCCAATACCAGTTTCACGGGCAAGAGTAAGGGAATTATAGCTGTCGCGTTTATTAAAGCCTTTTGAGCAATCTGCGATAATAACATACGGGAATTCAAGACCCTTGCTTTTGTGGATTGACATAAACTGCACTCCGTCTGCACAACTACTCGTACCGCTACGGAGATTTCCGTTTTCTATAGCATTATCAATATATCTGACAAACGCATTAAGACCTTTTCTGCCACCGGAAGTAAAATCCTGGGCAAGTTTTAAAAAGCCTTTTATATTATTTACACGTCTTTCCCCACCATCTGCTGAACTGTATATCGCTTCAAAAGCAGTATCATTGAGCACAAACTCAACAAATTCATCAACAGGATATGATGCGGCAATATTTCTGTACAACTCAAGCTTTTTCAAAAAAGACTTTGCCTTATCATTGTTTTCCGCAAATTTCTGCAAGCAGACGAACAATTCTGCCTTTGTATTAACGAGCCTTATCTGTGACAACTCATCAACAGTGAATCCAAAAACAGGTGAAAGCATTACTGCAATCAGCGGTATATCCATAAGCGGATTATTGATAGTTTTGATAAGTGAAACAAGCACACGAATTTCCTTGGATTCACTTGTATCTCCGTCAACAATAGCACTTGACGGAATCCCCTGCTCCTTCAAAGCCTCGATATAATAGCCCACCTTATCCTTAAGGCTACGAAGAAGAACACAGATATCAGAGCTTTTTATGGGGCGCTCCCCTGTTTTGGTTGTGACTGTGACACCTGATTCTATAACATACCTGATATAATCAGCAACACATTCTGCCTCCGCCATAACGGCTTCCTTACTCTTAAGACCTTCGCAGTCAAGACAGATAATCTCTGTATCCGGAGTATTTTTTTCAGGATACCATTGAGCACCAAATGTGAGGGCTTCCTTGTCGTTATAATCGATTTCACCTACATCAAGGCTCATAAGCGATTTAAAAAGATAGTTAACCGCTTCATCAATACCTTTTCGGCTACGGAAGTTACTGTCGAGTGTAATCTGCGATGGATGAATACCACCATCATAATCAGGTAAAGTACGTCGCAAGCCCATAAACAATTCAGGACTGGCAAGACGGAAACGGTAGATGCTTTGTTTAACATCACCAACTACATATAAATTCTGTTTATCCTTTGATAAAGCTTCAAAAATAATGTTCTGCGCTTCGTTTGTATCCTGATATTCATCAATAAGAATCTCCCGATATTTATCTCGCATAGATTCTGCAAGAGGTGTACGAACCCACTGATAACCATCGAAGTTCACAAGTAAACCGATACATTTATGTAGAACATCGTCAAAGCTATATGCATTATTCTCTTTTTTCAGCTTGTCCATTTCACAAGTAAGCATTTTAACCGCTTCACAAAGCTTACTGACAATCGGATAAAGAATACTGCAATCCTCTTTATGCTCATCACTCAAGGGTAATGTGTGCTTCGCAAGGCTTTCAAAGTCCTTCTCCAACTCATCAAAGGCTTCCTGAGTAAGTTTTTTCAAATCCTCATCGACCTTATAATTTCTGGCAGGAACTTTATTTATAACACCCTCGCGAATGATAGTAACCATACCATCCCAGTTCTTATCAACGGCAGTTTTTCTTAAATTGTCAAGATTTTCTGCAGAAGAGGTGAAACGGAGAATATAGTCACTGCTGAAATTACCCGAATCCTCCATAAGCGCAACACAACGCATAAGGCGTTTGTAATAAAAATCGGAGAAAAGACTAATGTATTTAAACAACACGGTTGCCCAGGCAGTTTGCGATGGGAGATTTGATTCATTGAATTCCTCACGCACGGAGTCAAGCCATAAAAAAGGATTGGGATATGAGCGAGAATATTTATAAAGTGTTGTTATAATTTCACCTAAGGCTTTATCATCTCGTTCACTAAGGAACATTGAGTTTAGTGCATTAAACGCAGATGAATTTTCCTCATACAGAGCATCAATCACGGTATCGAGGGCTTTCGCAGTAATTTCAGAAACATCCTTTTCGTCCATCACGGCAAAGTCAACATCCACATCCGCTGCAGCAAAGTTATCCTTAACCACCTTAGCGCAAAAGGAGTCGATTGTACAAATATCAGCCGTCGGCAAAAGAGTCATCTGTCGAAGAAGATAGTCCGCCTTGGTTTTATCAGCAAGGGCAGTTTCGTGCAATGCGGTATAAATTCTGTCACGCATTTCCGTTGCAGCCGCACGTGTGAATGTTACAACAAGCAACTCCGAAACTGAGCAAGGGTCTTCTGCATCCACAAGTATGTTTTTAACTCTCTCTGTAAGAACAGAGGTTTTTCCCGAACCTGCCGCAGCAGAAACAAGAATTTGCATACCCTTGGCATCTATGGCATTTTGCTGTGGTGCTGTCCACTTATTACTCACGGGTATCCTCCTCCAATCTTTCAAGAGCTTTTGAATGTGTTAGAGAAATGACCTCTGCCACATCATCACCAAATTCGTGATTACAAATAAATTTGTATGAGCAATAGCTACACATCTTGCCCTCCCCATCTTTTCCGGATGGAATAGCACAAATCTCACCGTTGTGCAGTTTGTTACCCATAGAAATAATTTTATCATCAATTATCGTTGACAGGTTCTTAAAATTAAGCAAAGAATATGTGTTACCTGTCAATTCGTTCTTTTTATTATATCCAACAGGGAAATAATCAGGGAAAACATCAACCCCCATACCATTGAAAACAACAGGACTATCAAGCACCATACCAGAAAGCTTACCGCTTTTTCTTCGAACGGCAGTTACTGTTTCCTCATCGGGTGAACGGCTTTCAAGATAGTCTGAAACACCGATGCGCGACGGTAGATAAAGGACACCGGCAGGCAAGGCTTCACCATAGTAATCCTTGCCATTCTTAAGTAATGCCATAAGGTAAAGCACCATCTGAATATTCAGACCACTGTAAAGCTCAGAGAGCTTGAATTCCTTTTTGCCTGTCTTATAGTCTATAACTCTGATATACTTGATACCGTCCTTTTCCATAAGATCAACACGGTCAACAGAGCCTGTGAGCGTTACGTTACCCTCATCAAGCGGTAATTTATAGGCAGGAATATCTTCCCCTCCGATTTTCATTTCAAAATCGCAGGGTGCAAACAAACCAACCTTAAACTCTTGTTTAAGTCGTTCAATAATCGTCATCGAAATATCAACAAGACGTTCAAAAAGGAACATAAAACGCTTGGATTTTCCTGAATAACCGCCCATTTTTTCCTCAAGGTATGTTTTGAGCGTCTCACTGACAAGGCTGCGGATTTCTTCAATATCCGCAGAAACAAACTCTGCTTTGGGGTACTTAGCAAGTACGGTTTCCATAACAAGGTGGATAACCGTACCACCCTGTGCAGGGTCAAGTTCTGCAGTCCTCAAGGGCTCTGCCCTTAGTCCGTAACGAACAAAATACGAAAACGGACAGTTATAGAAGCTCTCCACACGGCTGGCAGAAAGATATATATCTGAGCCAAACAGTTTTTTAGAATTCTCCGGATTATCAAAGGCAAAATGTTTTTTATTTGTTGCCCTTTCAAGTGCTTTTAACCTATGCTCATATTCGGGCTTATTTTCGAAATATTTCACAAGAGTTGCTTTTTCCGCTGTATTTTGCGTAAAAACTGATGCGAGTTGTATGAAAGCGTCTTCATCGCACTCAATTTTATCTGCGAGTCCAAGTGATGATGACTCTATAGCAAGCAAATCTTCCACAGAAGCAAGTGCCGTATCAATAATTTCAGATGGCAAAAGGGCTGCCCCGTCATCACCAACAGTTTTATATGACAGATACAACTTACCCGAAGATGCCGTCACAGCACAATATGCAATAAATCGTTCTTCATCAACTGTACCCTCAAAGGGTGGTCTTATCCCGAGTCCTATTGAAGTAAGCGATACGCGGTCACTATCTGTCAAAACACCGCTTTTGATATTAACAAGAGGGAATTCATCCTTGTTAACACCAACAAGGAAAACTACCTTTAACTTTTCTGTTCTTATACGGTCAGCACTACCAACCTTTACTTCGTCAAGACCTTGGGGAATTTCACCAATATCCTCAGACTCAACAAGGATATTAAAAACCTCTGTCCAACGCTTTATGGTAATATGTCTGTCACCAAAAAGCGTTGCCATTGTATCAAGGAGTCTCATAAGCATATCCCATGAAGCGCCCTGTCTTTGAGCTTCAACAGAAAATCCGTTTTCATCAAGTGCAGAATGCAGTTCAAAAAGCCTGTCGGTAACGTGTTGCTCAATCAGGAAGTTATAAATTATCTCTGCAATCTCTGCACCGGATTTTTCGGAACAATCTTTTTTCAATTTCAACAAGGGCAAAACAGCTTTTTTACGGATATCATTCAACAAATCAAGTTGAGCCTGTGCCTTATCATCAAGCACATTACCGAATCCATCAGGATGCATTGTGAATTCTTCTGCCCAGGAATTACCACTTATACCCCATATCAAGGCGTATTTTTCGAGTTTTGAAACCTGAGAAATATTAAGTGAGGATAATCCGCTTTTAAGATAAGTAAACACATTTTCTTGCGAAAAGCTAGAGCTAATACAGGAAAGAATCGAATCCATATAAATAAACAGGGATTCAAAGCGTAAAGAACGGCGGCAATCATCAAAAACCGGTACTCCGATTCTATGGAGGTTATTTATAATTTTATTTTTATAATTACCGCTGGAACGTTCGATTACTGCAATGTCGCGGCAACGGTAATCACCCGAACGAACAAGCCGCTTTATTTCATTAGCCACATATCGTGCTTCATCATCA
>JAZRFZ010000121.1:0-4724 GCA_045643925.1 Acutalibacteraceae bacterium
AGAAACCTCCATCGATGAGGATACCTCAAAGCTTGTGAAGAAATTGCGCCGTGAGATAAAAGCACAGGCAGTTGAAATGATAAAAAATGCAGTTCTTACAGACCCCTGGAAGATTTATATAAAGCTTCTTCACGAATATGCAGATGAAACAAATAACCCGCATCTTTTAGATACTTTAGGTAGCCTTAAAAATGGTGTTGTAGAGTTTGAGGATGCCTTAGGCATTGTTTATGTGAAAACAGTGCTTGGTACATCTGCGGTGCTCCTGGGCGTAAAGCATATTCTTATTGATGAGGCACAGGACTTGTCCTACGTGCAACACGCGATTATTAAAAGAATGTTCCCTCGCGCAAGAGTGACACTCCTTGCAGATACAAATCAGGCGCTTATTGAGGGTATAAACACGGTGGATGAAAAACTCCTTGCAGATATTTATTCTGCTAAGACACTTAAGCTTCACAAGAGCTATCGTTCCACAGAGCAGATAAATAATTTTGCACTTAAATATCTCCCCGATGAGAAGCAATATGAGATATTTATGCGACAGGGAAGTGAAGTGAGCCTCCTTTCGGGTGATGAAAAGGCGTTGCTCAATAAAATAAAGGAAGAAAGCGAAAAAGGCAAAACACTTGCTGTTATTACAAAAACTGCAGAGCAGTCCCGCAGATTGTACAAGGCGGCAAAGCAGGATGTGGAAAATATCCGTCTTTGTGATAATAAGTCCTGTGAGCTTTCAAATGCACCTGTTATAATGCCCCTTGCACTTACAAAGGGTCTTGAGTTTGACAGCGTTATTATTGCTGATGAAAATAAAGGCTTTTCGGGTGAAGGAAATGAAAGGTTTATGTACCTTGCATCTACGAGAGCACTACACAATTTAACAGTATTTGAATATTAAAAAATGTCCGTTGAACTCAGCTGTTCAACGGACATTTTTTTATAAGTTTTCCTGAATTTCGTTGTTGATTTCTTTTCGCAGGTTCAACAACCATTCCTTTTCGTGAGGGTATATGGTGAAGCTCAGGGGAAGGTCAAGACCTTTTTCAATAAGCTTCAACACATATTCACGACTTGTAAGTGACTCTAAAAGCTTTAATGCCCTTATATCCTGGAAGGCGTCGGCAAATACAAGGTGCCTTAAGGAGTTAAGGGGCTTGCCACCCTCACCGGGGTAAACAACAAAGCTGTCGCCTGAAGGGAATCCGCCACCTGCATCTGTAACTGTGTATGGGTCAATTGGATGCTTTGAATACTGCACGTGCCAGAAGTTGTGACCCCAGTGCAGGAAGCCTTTTGTATCGTACTTATAGAGCAAAACACCAATCACTCTGTTACGTATGGAGGGTTGAGCAAACATTCTGTTGGGCAGATGTTTGTTTGTCTGTGCGCAACAGTAATATGTCCAGAAATCCTTAACCTCGGCTCTGAAAATATCTGCCTCGTCCTCAGCACAAACGGGAGTTTTGATAAGCCCGTTTCTGTAATATGTGATGTCTGACAGAGCGTCAAGTGAATTAAAGTCACTGAAGTATTTTTTTACAATATCAGCGGCTTTTGTGTACTGCTCAATCTGTTTTTCGTTGGGTTCGTCGGAAACGTGCACCCAACAACGCTCTTTTATGCCGAGGGCTTCTGTTTCCTCTCGCAGAGCAACGGAAAACTGTGCAAGGAAGTTGGTGTATTCTTCACCTGCTGCTTCGGTTTCCCAACCGAAAATACGCTTAACCTCACCATCAACCTCTGCCATTATTTTGGGAGCGTGCTCTGCACCCCATTGAGTGAAGAAGTGAGATATTTCAAATGCTTCTATGCCGTTTTTAAGGCAAATATCAACATATTTTCTGAAATTTGTGAAATCAAAGGTGTAGCTGTCACCATCTTTTTTCACACCCACAAGCTGGAACGTGGGTCTTTCACCGCCAACCGCTGTATCCAGCGGAGGTGTGAACACTGGTGTCAAAAGCATATTGACACCGTGCTCTCTTGCATTTTTTATAAATCTGTCTGCAATTTCCCAGTATTCCTCAGAGCAAGGCTCCACATCGTAATATGTGCAAAGACAGTCGTTGTGAAACCAGTTGGTGAAAAGAAAATCCTGCTTGGGAAGCTCCGCGTCAATAATGTTTAATTCAAATGTTTTTTCAGCTACAGCATCACCGGCTGAAAGCTTAACAGTAATTGTATTTTTGCCTGTAACGTCACCTGTGGGTTTGTATTCAAACCAAAGGGAAGTCCATTCACCCTTAACAAGTGAAACCGCTTCGTCCAGTGGCTTGAGCAGGTCGGGGAATTCTTTTCTTTCGGCAGAGTAATGGAAGTTGTCAGAATCCTCGTATTGTGTTGTACCTGCAGGGATATTCTTCACTTCATATATCGTGATATTATCCTTGATTGGTGATGTTACCTCAACAGAAATCTCTGTTTCCTTGTCGTTTTCAGGTAATATTGCAATCTGAAATGAAAATTTTTCGTTTTTGAGTGATGAGAAGGATGTGAACTCGTTTTCGTTTGGTTCAACATCCTTGAAAACCTTGGAAAGTGATGATAATAAGAGGGCTTTCATAATTATTTCACCTCTGTTTTATCCATAGTGCCCTTTTTCTTGAGCACAATGAGGGGAATGAATACAAGTGCTGCAACAACTGCACTGTAAAGGAACATTTTTGCATCGGGCACGGATAATTCAGTTATAACCTTTTCACCGGCAACAATATTTTCCTGTGTATAGGTTGCACCTGCACTTCTGCAAGCATAGTCACCGATAGCGGGGCCAACAACCATAGGAATAAGCACAAAGAAAATCATACGGATACCTTGGAAAAGACCTGTTTTCTCAGGGGGAGTGAAGTCACGGATTGATGCACCGAACTGAATTGTAAGAACAAGATAACCGATAAACGTGGGTGCAATACCTGCAAGCATTACGTACATATTGTTTGATGTTGAGAGAATAATAAGACCTACGATAAGAGCCGCAACAGCGGGGAAGAAAGCAAGAAGCTTTTTCTTTGCAGCAACCTTCATAAGGGCAATAACACCTGCTACGAGAATAGCAACGGCAATTACACCTACAATGATAACTGTGGGGAGAGATGAGCCTAAAAGCTCTTTATTTACAGGGCTTTCAAGTACAACGTACTGAAGATATACGATGAGGTAGGGGAAGAAAACCTGGAATGCGCAGTTGAAAAGGCACATTGCGGCAAGGATGAGATAAAGTGTGGAGTTTTCTTTAATAACAGAGGGCTTGAAGCCGTAGAAAAGGTCTGCCCAGTAGCTTGTTTTCTTTTCTTCCCTTACAATATGCTGGGGCTCCTTGAGAGTGAAAAGACCCACAACGCCGGCAACGGCAACCAATAAACCGAGAAGACCGAAGAAGAGCTTGTAGGAAACGAGCCCTGACTGAGTAACAGTACCTGCACCCATAACAATACCCATAGCAACGAAGCCTACGATTGTAAATGCTGTTTCAACCTTAGGTCTTGTGGTGGGAGTAGTAATGTCAGTAACCCATGCATTGAATGCGGAGTCGTTACTTGTAGAGCCCATAAAGGTCATAACCATATCCATAATGATAACTGCCCATACTGTGCAGGCAAGGATTTGTGCGGCGTCGGATAAACCGAAGATTGCTGAGATATTTTCTTTGGTGATAAAGCCAAAGGTAGCGGTGATACCACCCCAAAGAATGTAACCGATGGAGATGAATACCTTACGGTTTTTCATTCTGTCGCTGAATGTACCCATAATGAAGGTGGTAATAACAGCGGTAACAGCGGAAAGAGCAACCATTCGGCTGACAGCGGTTGAGGGCTCCATTGCGCCCAAAACAGCTTCCTTGGTGGCGGTTGCATAAACCTCGTTGTAGAGGAATGTATTGAAATACATATTCTCAAGGTTCCATGCGATACCGCCTATAAGACAGAACAAGCAAACGTTAAACCAATTCAATGGTGAGAGCTTGTCTGCAGAGAGCGGACTGATTTTCTTCTTGCTCATAAAAGCACTCCTAACATAAAATAAATTACTAACATTATAAATGTAAAAATATTGTGTGTCAAGAAAAGCCTTGTATGAATAAACAAAGTATTTTCGTCAATAATTTTTACAACAAAAAAGGGTGGGGGTTGTTTACAAATCATTTTTCTTATGGTATCATAAATCAGTTATAATATTCTGAAGGGAGGTATTGTTACGGAACACGCTGTGGTACATTTTGCGGCGCAGAAGGCGCTCCATAAGGCACTTAAGTATGTTGATAAAGCACCGGAAGAAAATCTTTTGAAGATTCTCCACGTTGCAGAAAAATATTTTAAGATGTTTCCTCAGGAAAATTTCCAGAAAATGAAAGCGGCGCTCAATGACAAGGACAATGTCTATGTTCAGCTTGCCAAGAATATTCTTAACGACGTTGACCGCGATTTAGTTGAATCATTGATGCTTACAATGGGCGTTCACGCAGGTTATTACGGCACACGCACAGTAAGGGCTAACCGTGACAAATACAACTGCAATATCCCCTTCACTATTCTCTTTGACCCTACAAGTGCCTGTAACCTTAAATGCAAGGGCTGTTGGGCGGCAGAGTATGGCCATAACTCACAGCTTTCCCTTGATGAAATGCGTAGCATTGTCAAGCAGGGTAAAGAGTTAGGCACTCATTTTTATATGCTCACAGGTGGCGAGCCACTTATCCGCAAAAAGGATATTATTACTCTCGCTTC
>JAZRFZ010000122.1:0-14247 GCA_045643925.1 Acutalibacteraceae bacterium
AAATTTGCTGAATGCTTATTTTATTTACGGAGGTTACCTTATGAAAAAGCCTATTTTCACAGGCGCAGGCGTTGCTATTGTTACACCTTTTATGGGTGAGGATTTGAAAATCAATTTCCCTTTATTCGAGGAAATAATCGAAAATCAGATTGCAAACGGCACCGATGCTATTGTTGTATGTGGTACAACAGGTGAAAAATCCACTCTTGTTTACGACGAACACGTTGAGGCTATCAAGGTTGCGGTAAAGACTGTGGGTGGCAGAATTCCCGTTATTGCAGGAACAGGCTCAAACGACACGGTTCACGCTGTAAAGCTCTCCAACGATGCCGAGGCTATGGGTGTTGACGGACTTCTTATGGTTACCCCCTACTATAACAAAGCATCACAGGACGGTCTTATTGAGTCCTACACATATATTCACGAGAGAGTTTCTACTCCCATTATACTTTACAATGTTCCCAGCCGCACAGGTGTTACAATCAAGCCCGAAACCTATCTTGAGCTTTCCAAATTGCCCCTTATCAATGGTGCAAAGGAAGCAAGCGGTGATATCTCTCACCTTGCAAAGTGCATTGCCCTCTGCGGTGACGAGCTTAATTTCTATTCAGGTAACGATGACCAGATTACCGCCTTTACAGCACTTGGTGCAAAGGGCGTTATCTCCGTTCTGTCAAACGTAGCACCCAAACTTGCCCACGATATTGCAATGCTTGGTATCGAAGGCAAAACTGCAGAGAGCGCGAAATTGCAGTTAGAGTACATCGACCTTTGCAATGCCCTTTTCTGTGATGTTAACCCCATTCCTGTCAAGGCGGCAATGTGTATGATGGGTCAGGATGTAGGCAGATGCAGAATGCCCCTTTCCCCTCTTAACGAGAAGAATGAGGCACTTTTGAGAGCTGTACTCAAAAAGCACAATATGATATAAATCAGGAGTGGGTTTGCCACTCCAACGGAGGAAGTTTATGACAAAAGTTTTATTAAGCGGTTGCTGCGGCAGAATGGGTCGCTTTGTTGCCGATATTATTAAATCCCGTAAGGATTGCGAAATTGTAGCCGGTATCGATATTGTTGATGATTCAACACTTGGTTTCCCTGTTTTCGGAAACTATGACGAGGTTAACGTTGACACAGATGTTATCATTGACTTCTCAAATCCTGCTCTGCTTTCTGACATGTTAGCCTATGCTACAAAAACAAACACAGGTATCGTTCTTGCAACAACAGGTCTTACAGATGAACAAATCAAGGCGGTTGAAGATGCATCAAAGTCAATCCCTGTTTTCTTCAGTTACAACTATTCAATGGGCGTAAGTCTTCTTTGTGAGCTTTCAAAAATTGCCGCAAAGGTGCTTGGTAACGGCTTTGATGTTGAAATAGTCGAGGCACACCACAACCAGAAGCTTGATGCACCAAGCGGTACTGCAATTATGCTTGGTAACGCCGTTAAGGAAGAATTACCCGAAGCTTATTTCGAATATGACCGTCACTCCAAAAGGCAGAAAAGGGACGGCAATGAGATTGGTATTCATTCCATCCGCGGCGGTACAATCGTTGGTGAGCATCAGGTTATCTTCGCAGGTAATGACGAAATCGTTACACTGTCCCACTCAGCCCGTTCACGCGCTATCTTTGCAACAGGTGCAGTAAATGCTGCAGTGTTTATTGCGGATAAAGATAATGGTATGTTTAGTATGAAGGAGCTCATAAACTCATAATAACGCGAAGCTTTACCTCCCTTTCCCAAGGGAGGGGGACCGCGACGAAGCGTAGCGTAGTCGTGGTGGTGGGTAGTTCTGCTTACCACTACACTTCGCTTAAATAGAACGAATCATATGAAAAGCACAGCTATAACTCACGAATTGGTTGAACGCGCAACCACAATGCGCAAAGAACCGACAGCAGAAGAGGGTAAATTGTGGCATTTATACCTCAAAAAACTTGAGCCACGATTTAAAAGACAAGTAGTTGTTGGTCCATATATAGTCGATTTCTACTGTTCAAAATTAAAATTGATTATTGAAATTGACGGTGAACAACATTTCTTTGAAGAGAATCTTGATTACGAAAAGCGTCGAGAAGATTTTTTACAAAAAGAAGGTTATAAGTTACTGAGATTTTATAACAGTGACATAAATAAAAAGTTAAGTGATACTGAAACAATGATTTATCATAGTTGTATTGACAGAGCGAAGGAGCTAGGTGTTGATGTTCCTGTTCAATTAAAAAAATAAAGGTCTGTATCTTAATCCCAAGATACAGACCTTCTTCTATCCAAGTGAAGAAAAGGAGCAAGAGAACTACCCACCACCACGCTACGCGCGGTCCCCCTCCCTAGGGTTAGGGAGGTAAGGCTTCGTATCACTTTAATTACACAAAAAAACTCTCGCTTTCGGGCGAGAGTTTTTGTCTGTAATATTTTGTGCGATATATTTGCTAAAGCAAATGCGATATAATCAACGTTTTTGATTGCGATATATTGTGATTTCACCACAATACGATATGATATAAATCCTTTTCTCGACCGACAGGGCATATCGCACCGCAGGTATATCGAGTGCAAAGCACATATCGAAAATCCTATAAGGATTTATATCGCTGCCTTGCTTTGCAAGGCAATTAATACGCTTTTCCCCAATAAATCATCTTTGTAGCAGGTTTACCGCAACAGATGCAAGTATCAGAGAGTGTTTCCTGTGCGAAGGGAATACAACGTGAACCAACGCCTGTGAGTTCTTTTACCTTATCCTCGCATTCCTCGTCACCGCACCACATAGCCTTAACGAAGCCATCACCCTTTTCAGCAAGTGCCGAATTGATTTCATCAATGCTTGTGCATGTGTATGTACGATTATTCATATTCTCAAGAGCCTTGTTGTAAATGCCCTCTGCATAAGCCTTGAGTGCATTTGTGATGCCCTCTTCAAGATTATCAAGTGAAACGAAAATCTTTTCGCGATTATCACGACGAACAAGAACACACTGATTGTTCTCAATGTCCTTGGGACCGATTTCAAGACGAATCGGAACACCCTTCATCTCATACTCACTAAACTTCCAACCTGCGGAGTTGTCGCTATCGTCAACCTTAACGCGGAAAGCACCCTTGAGTCTGTCACGAAGCTCGTAAGCCTTGTCAAGAACACCGGGCTTGTGCTGAGCAATGGGAAGAATAACAACCTGAATGGGAGCAACATCGGGAGGTAAAACAAGACCGTTGTCGTCACCGTGTGACATAATGAGTGCACCGATAAGACGTGTTGTTGAGCCCCAAGAAGTCTGATGAACATACTGAAGCTTGTTTTCCTTGTCCTGATATGTCATATCGAATGCTCTTGCGAAGCCGTCACCGAAGTAGTGTGAGGTTGCCGCCTGAAGAGCCTTACCGTCGTGCATAAGTGCCTCGATACAGTAAGTTGACTCTGCACCCGCAAACTTATCACTCTCGGTCTTAACGCCCTTTACAACGGGCATACAGAGTGACTTCTCGCAGAAATCTGCATATACGTTGAGCATCTGCTCTGTTTCCTGGATTGCTTCCTCTGCAGTTGCGTGAACTGTGTGACCCTCCTGCCAAAGGAATTCACGTGTTCTGAGGAAGGGTCTTGTTGTCTTTTCCCAACGAACAACGCTGCACCACTGGTTGTAGAGCTTGGGTAAATCTCTGTGTGACTGAATTACCTTAGCATAATGCTCGCAGAAAAGTGTTTCTGATGTGGGACGAACACAAAGTCTTTCCTCTAATTTGTTGCTACCGCCGTGTGTTACCCATGCAACCTCGGGAGCAAAGCCCTCGACGTGGTCTTTCTCCTTCTGAAGAAGGCTCTCGGGGATGAACATAGGCATATATACATTTTCATGACCAAGCTCCTTGAAGCGTGTGTCAAGAATCTTCTGGATATTCTCCCAGATAGCGTAGCCGTAGGGACGGATAATCATACATCCCTTAACGCTTGAATAGTCAACAAGATCTGCCTTTTTAACTACATCGGTGTACCATTGCGCAAAGTCAACATCCATGGATGTGATTGCTTCAACCATTTTTTTCTGTTCTGCCATTTTAAAATTCCTCTTTAAATATCTATTTTTGATTTAATTATTGATTACTTTCAATGAATTTAACAATGTCGCCAATTGTTTTGATTTTTTCAAGGTTTTCATCAGGAAGCTCCATCTCAAAATCATCTTCAATAGACATAACCATATCATAAAGGTCCAGCTCATCAAAAGCTAAATCTATGAAAAGATTTGTTTCAAGTGTAAGCTCTGCACCGTCAATCTGAAAATCTCTTTCAAAAATCTCTTTGATTTTACTAAGAATCATAAGTTTAACAACTCCGAAAAATTATATTATTTATAAAATTCTGCCCGTGTAAAGGACACGGGCATTATCTTACGGGATAATTATATGAATATTAAATTGATTTATTCCTTAACAGTGGAAGCTGCTTCCACATCCTTTTTGCCTGAAAGCTTATTGAACTCCTTTGAGAGCTTGGGGATAATAAGGTTATAAATTGTGATGTTGAGTGCAGATTTGATAACGTTGAAACCAACACAAACAAGCATATATGTCTTAAGGAACTCGATGGTATCAATGTTCATAAAGACACCAACCATCCATATATTCATAGGAATCATAACGAATGTCATAACGGTGATACCGGCAAGAGAGGAAAGGATAATACCCTTTTTACCCTCAACCTTTTTGCGGTAAATCCAGATAACAAGCACCATAAAGCCGGATGAAAGGAAGTGCATAAGGAAGCCGATTATACCACTTGCAGAGCTGAATGTGATTGCCTGAATAAGACAAACGGTAAACAGTGAAATCAAAGCATAAACAGGACCAAAAAGACCTGAGCACACAAGAATCGGAATGTCAGAAAACTCCATCTCATAAAATGCAGCTGATGGGAAAAGCGGGAATCTGATTGTAGCCATAAGCACGATTGAAAGTGCAGAAAGTACCGCAGTAACCGTAATGCGCCTGATTTTTTCCTTTTTTGAAAAACTTGTTTTGCTCATAAAATCAACCCTCTTTTAAAATAGCGTTAGCTTTACCGCCCGTTCCCCAATGAGGAGAACTATTGCCATAAGCAATGATAGTAGTTCTCTGCTTATTATCCGCAAGTTGCAAAGAACAATAAATTCACAAATAATATAATACCATTTAATTATAATTTGTCAAGAAAAAATATGTTAGCAGTCAGCAAATAGCGCTTAGCAAATAGCGGAAATATCCAAAGTCTTAACACCGCCTTGACCTCGGTGATGTTAAATCAATGAAATACCCATCCGACCGAAGACGGTCAAAGGCGCGGTCACCTATGTACTTACCCAGGTCAAGCCTGGTTAGATTTGTTGTAATAATGGTAGGCAGAAAGTGACTGTACCGATAATCAATTATATTGTTATAAAGGGACTGAACACGCCCTGCTTCACCGCTACAGGTTCCCACGTCATCAATTACAAGCAACTTATTAGCCTTCTTGAACTCATCAAGGGGGCTTTCTGTTTTGCTGTAGTTAAAATTCTCATAGTAAACGGCATACAGGTCACATTCTGTAATGAATTTGCAACCCGATTTGATAACCACCGTTTCCCCTGCTCTGTTTCCGTTTTTACGCTCTTTAATCAAATCCCTGATGTGTTGCTCGCTAAGTGGTAATCGTCTGTTATAGCCGTTCACAAGGGCACTTGCTATATATGTTTTGCCACTACCTCTGTTCCCCTGCAGTATAAGACTCATCTTGTCATTTTCGCAATTATCACCAAGAAGTCTTTCGAGCACGTATTTACAAGCCTTGATTGCTTTCTCGTTGTATTCATCAACTGTCATTTTGTCAAAATCTGCATTTCTGCAGATTGGCGTTATGTGACTGCTCCGTGTACGCAAATCAAGGGCAGTATTCAATGCAAAAGTTCTGTCTGCTTCTTCCTTTTTCCTTTTCAGCTCTGTCTCGCACTCACAGTCAACATAGAAGCTTGTTTTGATATATTCGTTATAATATTGTTTCTTCTCTTTATGACAAACGGTGCAATATCTTGTTCCTGTGTTCATATCAATAATCTCCATTCAGAATAAAATCCGGCAAAGTATCACCGTCTGTATAGCGGTTGGGGTCACTATATTGACCGAAGCCGTCATAAACAGGCTCGTCCTCCCACCGTCTTTGTGACAGATATGTTGCAGGATTGGGTACATACCGACCACCGTCCCTCTGCCATTGAGCACTGCTTTTCTGCCATTTGAGTGCTGATATAATATCATCATTATCCGCCTTGGTAATTTTAAGCCGTTTATATTTGTTATATGCCTCAGCCTTACCAACCTTTTTGGGGTATTCTGCCCAGAACTCAAGAAAATCATCACTGTACCCCCTCTCCGTTTTCGCAGAAAACGATTGAGTAAGGGTATTGTCATTCACATTGTCATTCACATTATCATTCACATTATCAGGTAGATTTGCTACGCTTTGGTACATTTTGCTAGTACTTGGTAGCTCTTGGTAGCTTTTGGTAGCACTTTCTACCTTTTGCTTAAGGTTTTCCTGCTTCTTCAAACCACCCTTGCGACCATTTGCTCTCCTTATATCACATATACTTTCGTATTTCTCCTTATCCCTATCCAGGTGTCCTTTTAATATAGCAAATACCCACACCATACCAACGTTATCAAAATTAGGTTGAATATCATTCAATGCATAATTGAATATGGCTCTGAACATCACCCCCAATTCCTCATCTGACAATAATTTGAAAAAATTATTCCAATCTTTATAAATCAAAAAACTTTTCTTTTCCGCCATTTAATTCCTCCTTGATTTAATCAAAAAATGTTTTCTCGGTAAAAGCATTACCTCCCTGTTGTCAGAGAGGTAATTTTTTTATATCCAATTTATAGAACAAATGTTCTTGTCTGAATTATAACACAGATTTTTCTGATTTCAACCCCAAAATGAAACTTTTGGAATTTTTTTCAAAAAATATTTTTGTGTACAAGCTAAACGTATTAAGCTATCTGCTATCTTCTATTTGCTATCTGCTTTTATAATCGCAACGCTGTTCCTTAATTCCTAACTCATGATTCATAATTCCTCATTAATAATTGACATTTATTTCTAATTATAATATAATTACAAGGTATATATAAAACTATAAAACTTAGGAGTTTTTTAAATGGGTATTTACGAAGAACTGGTTGCCCGCGGGCTTATTGCTCAGGTAACCAACGAAGATGAAATCCGCGAGATGATTAACGCGGGTAAAGCCAACTTCTACATTGGCTTTGACTGTACTGCAGACAGTCTTACTGCAGGTCACTTTATGGCACTCACACTTATGAAGCGTTTGCAGATGGCAGGCAACAAGCCTATTGCGCTCATCGGTGGCGGTACCACAATGATTGGTGACCCCTCAGGCAGAACTGATATGCGTAAAATGCTTACCAAGGAAGATATTGCACACAACGCTGATTGCTTCAAGCGTCAGATGGAGCGTTTCATCGAGTTTGGTGAGGGTAAGGCACAGATGGTTAACAATGCCGAGTGGCTCCTCAACCTTAACTATGTTGAGCTTCTCCGCGAGGTTGGCGCTTGCTTCTCAGTTAACAAGATGCTTTCTGCTGAGTGCTACAAGCAGCGTATGGAAAAGGGTCTTAGCTTCCTTGAATTTAACTATATGATTATGCAGAGCTACGACTTCTACCACCTTTACAAGGAATATGGTTGTAATATGCAGTTCGGCGGTGACGACCAGTGGAGCAATATGCTTGGCGGTACAGAGCTTATCCGTAAAAAGCTTGGTAAGGACGCTCACGCTATGACAATTACCCTTCTCACTGACTCACAGGGTAAAAAGATGGGTAAAACTGCAGGTAACGCAGTATGGCTTGACGCTAATAAGACATCACCCTACGAATTCTATCAGTACTGGCGCAACGTTGCTGACGGCGATGTTCTCAAATGCATCCGTATGCTTACCTTCTTACCCCTTGAGCAGATTGATGAGATGGACAAGTGGGAAGGCAGTCAGCTTAATAAGGCAAAGGAAATCCTTGCTTATGAGCTTACAGCCCTCGTTCACGGCGAGGATGAAGCAAACAAGGCACAGGATGCTGCAAAGTCAATCTTCGCAGGTGGCGGTAATTCCGAGAATATGCCTTCAACTCAGCTTAATGCCGATGATTTCACAGATGAAGGTATCAACATCATTGATGCAATGATTAAAGCAGGTCTTGTTGCATCACGTGGTGAAGCACGTCGTCTTATCGAGCAGGGCGGTGTAAGTGTTGATGATGTTAAAATCACAGTTCCCAACTACATCATCCCCCTTGCAGACTTCGACAAGGGCTACACTATTATCAAAAAAGGTAAAAAGGTATTCCACAAGATTATTAAATAGAGTGGATAAAACATATCCGAACCAGCCTTAAATGGCGAAGCTTCGGTACTTTTGCCCGATTTGCCTTTGAAAGGCGACAGCCTATCTGCAGTCAAATGCGAACAAAATTCCACAAACCCTCATCCATTTAAGGTCGAAGAATTTTGTGATTAAGTATTTTTCACTCAGATGAGGCAAAAACACAGCTAATCCTGACGGATTGGCGAGTATTATAACGAAATACGAGTGGAAAAGACTATCCCAAAATCTGATTCGGATACGCTTTATCCACTCTAAAGTGAGGTTTTAATAATGAGCGCACTTAACAATAACAAGGCTTATTGCAGAGCATTCCAGAAGGTTATGAAGGTTTCTGTAAACTTCCTTCCCTGGGACCCGCCCACAGTTGTAAAGGGCGCAGGTGCAGTTAAGAAACTCCCTGAGCTCGTAAAAAAGGAAGGTCTCGACAACGTTCTTGTTGTTACTGACAAAGGTCTTATGGGTCTTCACCTTCTTGATGGTCTTTTCGAGGGACTTGAGGCTGCAGGTATCAAGTATTCAGTATATGATGAGGTTCAGCCCAACCCCACAATCTATAATGTTGAAGATGCTCTTAAGGTTTACAAGGAAAACAACTGTCAGGGCTTTATCGCATTTGGCGGTGGTTCACCTATGGACTGTGCAAAGGTTACAGCAGCACGAGTTGTAAAGCCTAACAAGACACCCTCTCAGATGCGCGGACTTCTTAAAATTCTTAAGAAGCTTCCTCCCTTCTTTGCAGTTCCCACAACTGCGGGTACAGGCTCCGAAACAACTATTGCGGCAGTTATCTCCAACCCCGACACACACGAGAAAAACGCTATCAACGACCCCTCACTTCGTCCCAAGTATGCTATTCTTGACCCCGAGCTTACTCTTGGTCTTCCTCCTCACATCACATCTACAACAGGTATGGATGCGCTTACTCACGCAGTTGAGGCTTACATCGGCGGAAGCAACACCAAGCAGACATTCGAGGATGCGAGAATTGCTACAAAGCTTATCTTTGACAATATCGAGAAGGTTTACGAGAATGGCAAGGATGTCGAGGCTCGTGAAGCTATGCTTGTTGGTTCATTCCATGCAGGTCTTGCTTTCACACGCGCTTATGTAGGTTACGTTCATGCTATTGCACACAATCTTGGTGGTATGTACGGTATTCCTCATGGTCTTGCAAATGCAGTAATTCTCCCCTATGTGCTCGACTACTTCGGTGAAACTGCTTACAAGCGTCTTGCAGAGCTTTGCGATGTAGCAGGTATTGCAGGTCCCGCACAGGGCGACCGTGAAAAAGCAAAACGATTTATTGCTGCTATCCGTGAGCTTAATGCAAAGATGAATATTCCCGACGGATTTGAGCAAATCAAGGACGAGGATATTCCCCTTATCGCAGAACGTGCCCTCAAGGAAGGCAACCCCCTCTACCCTGTTCCCAAGATTATGGATCAGGCAGATTGCGAAGCACTTATTAAATCACTTAAAAGATAAAACAAAAATCGGCCTCAATCGAGGTCGATTTTTTTATTGAATGCAAAATGCAGAATTCAGAATGCAAAATTAAAGGAACGCTACGCGTTGATTATAATCTGGAATTAGGAGTTAGGAATTTTGGAACTGCGTTAGCAATTATAGTAAAGTAAAAGTAATGCGAAGCCTTACCTCCCTTTCCTAAGGGAGGGGGACCAAAATCTTTGATTTTGGTGGTGGGTAGTTCTCTTGCTGTTTTTCTTCACTTGGGTACTACAAGAGAACTTAACATTACTTGCCTACACAACAAACTTTCAAGCGATAAAAAACTTATTGGCGGTCTACCGCTCTGGTTTAAGAGAGGTAGACCGTCAACTGCTTTTTTGTATCGTTTTGGGTTTTATATGGAATTAGTAAAGCTTCGCGTTATTTTGACTTAATTCTATCAACTACACCAAACACAACAAACTTTACAAGCGATGCGATGATGATACCGCCGCCGATAGCAGCGCCAACCTCTGCAGTAATGAGCAGTTGTTGTGCCGCCTCGCGATAGTTTTCGTTGAGCAGATTACTCATACTATAATATAACGAGCCACCGGGCACAAGTGCAATACAACCCGGTAACAGAAACACAGTAGAAGGTGCTTTGCATATTCTTGCGAAAACCTCTGCACAAAAAGCACAAGCAAAAGCAGCAATAAGGTTTGGTACGAAGGCATTTTCAGGGAAAATCGCTGCACAAATAAAGTAAAATGCACAAGCAACAGCGCCATCTAATGTGGCATAAAGCCAATGTTGAGGCTTAAGTCTGAAAATGAGAGCAAATCCAAATGTAGCAACAATACCTGATATAATTTTTAAAAATACAGTGCTCAATTTATTACACCCCCAAATGCAAGAATAGCCACAATGAATCCGAAGGCAACCATAACAGCAGTAAGAATTGCCTGGGTAAATTGTATGATACCTGAAACAGTATCACCAAAGAGTAAATCTCTGACAGCATTACCAAATGCAAGACCGGGTATAAGAAGCATTATAGTGCCTATCATAACCATATCAATATTATTGCCCAAACCAAGTTTTACAACAATCAATGCCGAAAGCGCACCAATAAAAGAAACAGCAACTGTATAAAGCATTTTATTGCCAAGCTTGATTTTATGAAGATTAAGCGCAGATACAATAAGACCTGTAACCGCGGCAGCGCATCCGTCAAGTAGTGTTCCGCCGAAGAAAATAGCGAAACCGCCTGCTGCAAGCATACCTGCCAGAAGTGATAAATATCTATTAAAGGGTTTTGTTGTTGTAGCCTTTTCGATAAGCTGGTCAATCTCATCAAGTGTTACAACACCTGAACAGATTTTACGTGAAATATCGTTGAGCATATCGAGTCTGTACATATTATTGGCTGTGTTATAAACACGCCTTACCTGTGATGCGGTTGTACCGTCTGCCATTCTGACACCGGCTATAACAAGCGAAGGAAGAGCAAAAACATCAGTGTGAACCGCTCCGTATGCGGTACAGATTCTGTTAACAGTATCCTCTATTCTGTGTGGTTCACCGCCACAGCGCAGAATATTTTCACCAATATCAAGCGCCTTACAAAGAATGTAATCGGCTGTATAAAGCGATGTATCAATATTCTCTAACTTGGTAATAGAATTATCAATTTTTTTCTTTTTCACCAGTTACATCCTTTCGTTTATTTACGTGAATCGATATAATTCTGCAATATAATTTCGGCGGCAACAGCATCAACAACAGCCTTTCTCTTTTTACCGCGCACATTATTATCACTCAATATCCTGTGAGCAGAAACGGTAGTAAGACGTTCATCCCAGAAAACAACAGGAATGTCTGTTTTACTACGGAGTATTTCACCTAATGACTCACAAGCCTCTGCTCGGAAGCCCTTTGAACCATCCATATTTTTAGGCAAACCAACAACAATCTGCTCTGCCCGTTTTTCCTGCGCGATAGTCACTATCTTATCGCCGAGTGCTTCTGCATTCCACTCTGTGAGTACACATACGGGTGATGCCAACATCTCCAGCTTATCACACACCGCAATGCCGGTGCGTTTGTCACCATAATCAACTGATAATATAATCATAAATACTCCTCAAAAAATGGCTGATAGAATAAACTATCAGCCATAAATTGTGTAAAAATCACCATTGACCTCGAATCATACGCTCTGCCTGTGCTGCAATATCTGCGTCAGGGACAGGTTGAGGTGCTTCAGTTACAGGTGGCGTTGTTGGCGCAGGTTCCTGTGTAGGTTCAGGCGGCGCCTGTGTCACCGGTTCTGTAATAACTGTGGTAGGCTTCTGAGTCTGAGCCTGTGTGGGTTTGGCGGTGGTTGCAGGACTTGTCGGTCTAACCATACCGCCCGGCAAGGTTGAAGCATTACCATTCTTATCGGTTGTGGATGCGGTAGTCTTTGTGTTGGGAATAACAGAAGGAATACCCTGACCAATACCATTGATAATCGAACAACTCTTACATCTGTTAGGAACATTGGATGATTTATAATAACCTGTAGCCTTGGGACAACCACTGTTAGCAATATCACCTGAAATTGTACAATAGCTTCTTGCTACGACACCATTTGCCTTGGGGAAATCCAAATCTCTGTCAAGGTCCTCGTGAACATCATCCATAATCTCCTTGAAAATACGACCTGCAGGGTTACCTGAAACATTTGTGATACGACGAGGCTGGTCATAACCATACCATACAGCAGCTACATAGTAAGGTGTACCTGCAACAAACCAACGGTCCTTATCATCTGATGTTGTACCTGTTTTTGCAAAGGTTTCAAAGCCCTTTACACCGTAAGCAGCACCTGTACCGCCACCACGTGTAACAGTCTTAAGGAGATTTCTCATAACACCAGCTGAGCTTTCGCTGATAACCTGGTCACCTGAATCATCACCTGATTTGAGGAGAACCTCTGTACCGTCATTGTTTGTTACTTTATAGTAAGCATAAGGTCTGAAGTAATAACCATTGTTACCGAACATCTGGAATGCAGCAGCCATTTCAAGAGTAGTAACACCCTCACTACAACCACCAACGGCGATTGTTGAGTAGTTACCGTCATAGAAGTCACTGTTCTTATCCTCAACAAATGTTGTAAACTTAAGGTCATCTACAAGGAAATCAAAGCAATTTTCAAGACCCATCTTACGAGCAATCTGAGCAGGAACAGTGTTAAGAGACACCTGCAAAGCATGTTGAACAGTTACAAAAGAGTTGGGTGAACCAGCGTTGCCACCATAGTTGGTAGGCCAACGGGATGAACCCATTTTGATACCATAGTTCTGAACCTTGGTTGACCAAGTGATAACATCCTGGTCAATAGCAGGAGCATAAACTGAAATAGGCTTAATAGATGAACCGGGCTGACGAGCAGACTGTGATGCTCTGTTAAGTCCACGGAACGGACCCTTTTCACCGGCACCGCCTACCATAGCAACAACTCTACCATTGTAATCCATAATAGTGATTGCGGACTGAACTGCGGGACGCTCCTCTGTATCCTCCTCGTTGGGGAATGCAGTTCTGTTTTCGTAAACATATTCTGCCTTTTCCTGAATATCCATATCAACAGCAGAATAAATGCGAAGACCACCAAAGAAGACCTTTTTCCAAGCCTCGTTATAGGTAAGGTCATATTCGCGCATAAGGTCTTCGATAACATTGTCGATTACGAAATCAACATAGTATGAAGACTCGATTTCTTCTTTTTCTTTTTCTATTTCTTCAATTTCAGCATCGGAATACTCTTTATTTTCATCAGGTGCATTTGAATCAGGATCTACTGAACCACCTGTATTGAAAACAAGTTCAAAGTTCTTTGCTTCATCATACTCTTCCTGAGTAAGACTACCCTGCTCAAACATACATCTGAGAGCATATTGCTGACGCTCGTGATTATCTTCGAAGTTTGCAATCGGATCAAGTGCACCGGGAGCCTGTGTAATTGAAGCAATGGTAGCACACTCGGCTGCATTAAGGTCTGCAACCTCTTTGCCGAAGTAATATTCAGCAGCAGTCTTAACACCATAGCAACCGTTACCAAGGTAAGCAGTGTTAAGGTAGAACTCCATAATTGTTTTCTTATGGTAATTCTGCTCAAGGTTAAGAGCGTTGAGAATCTCGTAGAATTTACGAGAAACTGTACGACCATTCTCACCTGTAAGGTTCTTGATAAGCTGCTGAGTGATAGTTGAACCACCCTGCTCAAAGCCTGATTTAACAACACCAAGGATTGTACGAGTCCAGTCAACACCCTGATGCTCATAGAAACGCTTGTCCTCAAGGTCGCGGAAAGCATCA
>JAZRFZ010000123.1:0-3524 GCA_045643925.1 Acutalibacteraceae bacterium
CCGATTAAAGTGGTACGCGAGCTGGGTTCAGAACGTCGTGAGACAGTTCGGTCCCTATCTGCTGTGGGCGTAGGAAATTTGAGGAGCGCTGTCCCTAGTACGAGAGGACCGGGATGGACGCACCGCTGGTGCATCGGTTGTCACGCCAGTGGCACGGCCGAGTAGCTATGTGCGGATTGGATAAACGCTGAAAGCATCTAAGCGTGAAGCCATCTCCAAGATTAGATTTCCCATAACTTAAGTTAGTAAGACCCCTCAAGGACTATGAGGTTGATAGGCTGCGTGTGTAAGCATGGTGACATGTTCAGCTAAGCAGTACTAATAGGTCGAGGGCTTGACCATTTCGTTTGTTTCTTAGCTTTCGCTTTGTTCAGTTTTCAGGGTATATACCTTGTAGCAGAGATTGCAGTTTGCAATCTCTGTTTTATTTTTATTTAAATTCTTGACAATCTGATTTCTCGGTGCTAATATAGTAAAAAAATGAGAGGAACAACGTTATGAAAACTACATTTGCAGTTACATACTATTATTACTATTGCTTGGTTTAATAAGTGATAGTGATTTGTGCTGCTGTTTTTATTTCGTTTTTTGACCCTTGCAGGCATTTCGCTGCAAGGGTTTTATTATTTGGAGGTATTTTTATGAACATCGGTATTGTTGGTCTTGGTCTTATTGGCGGTTCTCTTGCAAAATCTGCGAAAAAGAACACAAAACATAAGGTTTATGGCTACGATTTGGATAAAAATGTAATAAATAAAGCAATTTCTGAGAATAGCATAGACGGCGAATTAACAGAAATGCGTCTGTCATCCTGTGATTATGTATTTATTCCTTTGTATCCCGAAGCTGTTATTGATTATGTTAAAGCAAATGCAGATAATTTTAAAGAAAATGCGGTTGTAATTGACTGTGCAGGTGTTAAGCGTTCTGTTTGCGATGTTTGTTTCAAAATTGCCGAGGAACACAATTTTTCTTTTGTTGGTGGTCATCCAATGGCAGGTACTCAGTTCTCTGGCTTCGAAAATTCCAAGGATACTATGTTCTATAACGCTCCATTTGTGCTTACTCCCAGGGAAAATGAAGATATTCTTACCCTTGCCAATGCCCGTGAGGTTATAATGTCACTTGGCTTTGGTAGAGTTTCGGTTATGACTGCAAAAAAACATGACAAACTCATCGCTTTTACTTCACAGTTAGCGCATATTGTTTCAAATGCGTATGTTAAAAGTCCCTCTGCTCTTGAAAGAAAGGGGATTTCCGCAGGAAGCTATAAGGATTTGACCCGTGTTGCATATCTTAATGAAAACATGTGGACAGAGCTGTTTCTGGATAACAAGGATAACCTTATTCCCGAACTCGATAACATTATTGCCGAGCTTCAGAAATATAGCGCTGCAATGAAAAACAATGACTCAGATACTCTTCGTAAACTTCTCAAAGACGGTAAGGAAATGAAATTGAAGGCCGATTGAATGTGCTTAGTTTTTTGGTGAGATTTCCTTTGAGATACCCGGAAAATCAAAAGTATTTTTGTGGATTCGCTCCGCATTCGATAAGGTTGGTTTGTGCGTTGAAAACCCCTTGAAAACTCCTTGTTTTTTGGTGATTTTGTCATATTTGTGATTTTACCTATTTTGTTGGTTTTTTATCACAAAAAAATTGGTTATATTTTAGTCAATATGCTACTTCCTAAAAATTAAAAAAGTGTTATAATATAATAGTAAATTAATATACCCATAAAGGAGAAGTATTAAATGAAGAAAGCATTAAGTTTAGTTTTAGCAATGCTTATGTTGGTAACTGTTTTCAGCGTTTCAGCATTTGCTATTACATCTCCCGTAATCACCAGCGCTTATGCAGGCTATTTTGGTGCAACACTTGAATGGTCAGCTGATGTTGGTGCAGCAGGCTACGGTGTTTATCGTTTTGATTCAGCTGATTCAAAAGGTGAGTTGATTGCAGATGTTGCCACAACATCATATATCGACAAATCTGTTGCTTATGGCGAATCATACAAATACGCTGTTGCATCTAAGAATATTGACGGTTCTTTTGCTCCTGTTAGTGTTGAGGATGCTGTACTTGTTAAGTATGACCGCGTTCAGCTCAGAAAGGTTTACAGCAACTATGACGGTATTAACCTTGTTTGGAAAGCAACACCTGCTTCAAAGAATGGTTACAGAATTTTCCGTTCAGTAAATAACGCTAAGTTTGAGTTCCTTGCAGATGTTAAGGCTACATCATATCTTGATGCCGATGTTACATACAAGGCTCAGTACAAGTATCACATTGTTTCCCTTGAAGCAAACGCAAATTACAGTGAGTCACTTGATACTGCAACTCCTATCAAGGTTAACTACAACCTTGTAGACCTTAAGGTTCCCACAGCAACTAATTCAGGTGTTGAACTTATCTGGACAAAGGTTGATGATGCAGCAGGCTACGATATCTACCGCAAGTCCAACAAGCCCGGTGACGAAGGTTCTCTCATCGGTTCAACAACAGATGTTTGCAAGTTCACAGACACAACTGTTGAAAAAGGTGTTACATATAACTACTGCGTAATCGTTAAGGATTCAGGTGCTACACCTGACTATGCTAACGGCAGAAGCATCAAGTACACTGTTGCTAAATTCCTTAAGCACACTAACCAGTTCGATGGTCTTAAAGTTGAGTGGACTCCTATCGCAAACGCATCTAAGTACTACCTTTATAAGGATGGTTCTTTCATTGCAGAGCTTGAAACAACATCATACCTTGATAAGGATGTTGTTAATGGCAGAAGCTACAAGTATTCACTTGATGTTCAGTTCAAGAATGGTGTTCTTGCAACATTCTCATACGATAGCCTTTTAGAGACTAAGTATTATACAGACGCTAATGATTATAAAGATGGTTTGCGTTATAAGAAGCCTGTTTGTAGTCGTGTAGGTGTTAATGATGCAGGTGTATCTGTCCATACATTTGATACTCAGATTGATAAGGCTGTTGTTGATGTAAAGGCTACAGTATATAACGTAGGTTATATGCACTATGAATGTGCAGAGTGTGGTGTGAAATCTACTCAGAAGGTTATCGCACAGCTCGCACCCAAGACTCCCGAAATTATTTCTCTTCATAATACAAACCTTGGTGTTAAATTGACATGGGAAGTTGTTGACGGCGCAGACCTTTATGTTGTTTATCGTCGTGCAACAATCAATGGTAATGCAAGCGGTTGGCAGATTATCAGAACATTGACAGGTAATACTTGCTATGATAACACAGTTAAAACAGGTGGTTATTACAAGTACGCTGTTAAGGCTCTTCGCAGAACATCTTATGCAAGTCCCATTGCAGTTGTTGAGGATAAAGAGACAGGCATAAACACATTGTTCTGGGCAAAGAACTTTGCAAGAGCAAACGCTTATTACATCTATCGTAAGGATGATAAGACAAGCAACTTCTGGAATGCAATCGGTCTTATCAGTGATAAGAACTCATTCTATTCAGAAACTTCAGGTAAATACCTTGCATTCTTCAAG
>JAZRFZ010000124.1:0-2422 GCA_045643925.1 Acutalibacteraceae bacterium
TTGGTACAATATAAGCATAGCTCTATACCATGTATTTTAGGTATAGGAAGCTATGCTTATTTTTGTTATAATAAGAAGGTAACGGGATGACGATTCTTTGGTGAACTTCGCGTTCGAGCAGAAAACAGTCACCCACCTTCTTGTTATAGAGATTCGATTAAGCAGGTTGTTCTGTTTTTCCGGGGTTGGGGTCCCCCAACCCCGAAAAAATACGTTCGCGTCACGAGCCAAAGATGAGTCGTAATAAGCTGTGTGGAAACGTTACAAAAAAACAAATGAAAGGATTTTTTATGATTAGCGTGGGAATCGATGTTTCAAAAGGAAAAAGCACCGTGTGCTTTTTCAAACCGGGCGGCGAGGTATTGGTAGCACCGTATGAGGTTGCTCACACAAAAGATGAACTGGGGCGGCTTGCTGATCAAATCAATGCTTATGGAGAGGAGATTCGGGTTATTCTTGAAAATACAGGCTATTACCATTGGCCTGTAGTAAAATTCCTTGTTGAGTGTGGCATATTTGTGTCGGCTATTAACCCACTGAAAATGAAAAGGTTTTGCTCCCAAAACATCAGAAAGGTAAAAAATGACCGTATAGATGCCATCCATATCGCATCCTACGGTCTTACCTATTGGCATGAACTTATTCCTGTACAGAGCAGCGAAGACACCTACAGAGAATTGCTTCTGTTATCCAGACAATATCACAACGTAATAGATTTACTGATTAAAGCAAAAATGAATTTCGGTAATCTGCTTGATCAGGTTATGCCGGGTATTACTTCGGTCATTTGCGGCTCTAAATTGAGAGAATTTACAACAAAATATATGCATTTTCAGTATATTGACTCTATGGGAGAATCTCGATTTGTACGAGATTTCTGCAAATGGTCAAAAAAACAGGGATACCGAGTAGATCACGAACGTCAGGCAAAAAAGATATTCGCCCTTGTTCAAAACGGCATCCCTGTCCTTCCTCACACACCAACCACTAAAATTGTTGTTTTGGAAGCTTTACGGAGAGTTAACGAGCTGGAAAACTCTCGTGACATCATTTTAGCACAAATGAACGAACTTGGCAAGACTCTCCCCGAATATTCTTTAATTTCTGAGATGAAATGCATTGGCGAAGGTTTAACACCAAGGATCATTGCAGAAATCGGCGATATCAGAAGATTTCACAACAAGCATTCTCTTATTGCCTATGCAGGCATTGATGCGCCTCCATACCAATCAGGTTCTTACAACGCAACGGAACGTCATATTACCAAACGCGGCAACAAATATCTTCGAAAAGTGATCTTTGAAGTTTGCCTAAGTTATATACAACACAAACCCGAAGGGAATCCTGTATATGAGTTCATTGAGAAAAAGCGTTCCGAGGGTAAATGCGGAAAGGAAGCTCTGGTTGCCGGCATCAACAAATTCCTTCGTGTTTACTATGGCAAGGTTACTGAGCTGTATCGTGAATTAGAACTTTGATGACATCCAATTAAATATCACTCGGGCGAAAAAATTTTTATGCTTTTTCGCCCTTTTGGTGCTTCTCTTATTAACTCAAAAATCTTCTCATTTATTTTCTGAAAACCTATTGACTTTTCTTAGCAGGTTTTCGGCGGAGCATGTTTTTCTTATCCGTAGGGGAGACCTGTGGTCTCCCGCGGGCGAACGCAGTTCGCCCCTACGGTAAAGGGCGGTTCAATTTGTAAAAACTCCGCCGTCATATTTACTTTCGGCGTGATTTAGGGTATAATATATTTGTTGGATAAACTTGAATTTAATAAAGGATGGGAAAATATGTTCAATGAAATTAAAACAAACGATGATATAAAGTTATTTCTTGTGCGAAGCAATTCGTTACACGATGGGTATATTATTGGCGTTCGGTATACAAATTGCGGTATATCGAGAGTAGAAAACGGTCATAGCTTCAATCCGGAACAAACTAAGTTAGTATTACAAATATTAGTTACGAGCATTTGTGATGCTGTTGTAGAAATTGAATTTGAAAATCTTTTGGAATGGCAAATTCAAGGCAATCAACGGGAGATTTTTGATGTTTCCGTATTTTTTAACAAAGAGAAGCTAATCGTTTGGACGGATGATATTTATATGGGTGCAGAAGAGATGAAAAAGAGATCATATGTCATTGCCGAATCTATGAAATGGAGATTTGCTAAATAAAAATTGCCCGACAGACCATTCTGGAACCTGTCGGGCTTTCTATTTGTTTACTGCAAAGCAAATCTGCACCAAATGAAGAAAATTTCTTAATTTCTCCGCGAAGAACACTACCCTTTTGTTCGGTGCTTTTTTGTTGGTGCGAGAAACGGGACGAATTGAACCAGTTTCGCGATGCGAAACTGCAAGTTTGTCTTGACGGTCATCGACCGTCATTTGCTCCGCAAACCGCCAAACATTGCCCG
>JAZRFZ010000125.1:0-4819 GCA_045643925.1 Acutalibacteraceae bacterium
TAATCATCATCCAACGTATCAATACCTACACAATCGGTATTGTAGATACGCCTTGCGGAGTAAAGGGTCTTTTGTGCTTTGGCGTGTTCCTCCTGTTCGGAAGCCACCTTTTTGTTATAGTGGAGCATAATCATAAGGCACATAATGGCATTGAGAAAAAACTGTGCAAGACACATTATCTGCATCGCCCTCTGCGAGGAAAAGATACTCACCACGAAATCGCCGAACACCGTAACTCCGTATTTTGCAACGGTATAGTTTAACACCTTATACCCATTATAGAGGACACCGCAAAGAAAAGATGCACTCTCAACAACAAAGAGTCCCTTGGTGTTTATATCCCTTATGAGGAACCACAGCGATGCAAGAGTAAGGATAAAGCCGTAAGACGCAATCATATTTACTGCGCCCATAATGAGCCTTGCAGTAATACCACTCGCACCTGCAGGAGAGGTGCTGAGAACCATTGTTTCCACGGCGGCTTTAATATACCTGAACAGGAATGCAAAAATCAAGAAGAACTTTAACACCGATGTTCTTTTCTTTTTTACATAGTCACGGCTACGCTTGTAACCAACACCCTCACCGTTGAAAGCGAGAAAGCCCATAATAAGCACGGCATAGAAACTGACATTTGATAACTTCTGCCCCAGCTCCGCAAACATTGTTCCCTCTGCACCAAAGTAGGTAAGTGCATTGGTAACAAGGAGCAATATGCTTGAAATCATCAACAGCTTGGCGCTATTTGACAGATATTCTGACTTAGTCACGGCTATCTCCTTTCATAAGCATTTAATTAAGATTTATATAAGAACTTTACTGAGGAAGGATTTTAATCTATCAGACTGTGGGTTATTGAAGATTTCATCAGGTGTACCATCTTCAACAATAACACCTTCATCCATAAAGATAACTCTGTCTGCAACCTCTTTTGCAAAGCCCATTTCGTGAGTAACAACGACCATTGTCATACCCTGTCGTGCAAGGTCCTGCATAACATCGAGAACTTCACCGACCATTTCGGGGTCAAGTGCAGAGGTAGGCTCGTCAAAGAGCATTACCTCAGGCTCCATACAGAGAGCGCGAACAATGGCAATACGCTGCTTCTGACCACCCGAAAGCTGACTTGGATATGCTTCCTTTCTGTCGGCAAGTCCAACCTTAAGGAGCAGTTCCTCTGCCTGTTTCTCTGCCTCTGCCTCAGACTTACCGAGGATTTTGGTGGGGGCAAGAGTCATATTCTTGATGATATTCATATTGGGGAACAGGTTAAAGTGCTGGAACACCATACCCATTTTCTGACGATGCTTGTTGATATTTGTTTTTGGTGCTGTAATGTCTGCGCCGTTAAACAAAATCTGACCCGCTGTGGGAACTTCAAGAAGATTGAGTGAGCGCAGGAGTGTGGACTTACCGCTACCTGAAGGGCCTACGATAACAACAACCTCGCCACGACGGATTTCACAGTCAATGCCGTCAAGCGCCTTTACAGAACCGCCTGTATAATGCTTTTTCAAGCCTTTAACTTCAATAATGTTATCGTTCACTCTTACGCAACCTCCTTTCAAGCTTACCTACAAGTGATGTAAGCAAGGACACAATCACGAGATAAATTGCCGCAACTGTAAGAAGCGGAATGAAATATTCAAAGGTTCTGCCCGCAATAACGTTACCCGACTTTGTAAGGTCACTTACACCAACGTAGCCTGCAACAGAGGTTTCCTTAATAAGCGCTATAAACTCGTTACAGAGTGTGGGAAGAACCGCCTTGAACATCTGAGGGATGATTATGTAGCGCATTGTCTGGAAGTAGTTGAAGCCAAGGCTTCTGCCTGCCTCAAACTGACCATTATCAATGGACATAATACCTGCACGGAAAATCTCAGCGACGTAAGCACCTGAGTTGATACCGAAGGCAAAAATTGCAACGGGAACACCATCCTGTGCACTTACGAAAACGATAAAGTAGCAAATCATAAGCTGAACAACAACAGGTGTACCTCGTATAATTGTAAGATACAGCTTACAAATTGCATTTATCACAGTAAGAACATAGTAACCAACTCCACCACGGAGCTTCATTGTCTCTTTATTTTTGTCATAGGATGAACGGATTGCGGCAACAACTATACCGATAACAACACCGATAAGCAATGCACCCGCAGTAATTTTAAGCGTATTAAAGAAGCCTTCGATGAGCAGCTTATATCTGTCGTCACCCAGGAAGACGAACTTTAATTCTTCAATAAATTCTGTCAAAACCTTCTCGACCTTTCTCTTATAAAAAGCAATAAATAAGGGCGGAAAAACCGCCCTTACTGTATTCGGGAATAATTATTCAGCAGCTTCCTCAACGGGAATGTACTTCTCGATGATAGCCTTTACTGTGCCGTCAGCAATAAGCTCGCCAAGAGCCTTGTTAACGTCTGCCTGAAGCTGTGTGTTCTCTTTTGCGAAGCAGATTGCATAATCCTCAACAGCGTAATCTGTATCAAGGATTGTAAGACCCTCATTTGCATCTACATAAGACTTTGCGGGAGCGTTATCGATGATAACACAATCAACCTTACCTGCGATAAGAGCCTGAACAGCAACTGCACCATTGTCGTATCTTGTGATGTTCTCCTCGCCGAATTCATCAGTTGCATAGATATCACCAGTTGTTGTTGTCTGAACACCGATCTTCTTACCTGCAAGGTCGTCAAGTGACTTGATTTCGCTACCCTCTTTGATGATAACAGACTGAATACCTGTTGCATAAGAATCAGAGAAGTTAACCTTTTCAAGTCTTTCGTCTGTAACTGTAAGACCTGCCATACCCATATCGTACTTACCTGTCTGTACGCCGGGGATGATTGAGTCAAATGCGATATCCTCAATCTTGAGCTCCATACCGAGTTTTGCTGCAATAGCTTCAGCGATCTCTACGTCGATACCCTTGAAGCCGTCGCCCTCTTTAAACTCGTAGGGAGGGAATTCTGCATTTGTTGCCATTGTGAGAACCTTTGTCTCTGTTTCGGGAGCCTGTGTTTCTTCGGGCTCTGTGTTGCCACCGCAAGCTGCAAAGCAAGCAACCAATGCGAGAGCAAGTACGATTGAAGTAATTTTCAAAAACTTTTTCATCCTAAAAACCTCACTTTAATTTTAAGGCTTGCCGCCTCATTGGTTGCATTATACACCGCTTACACCAAAAATGCAATACTTTTTAATATTATTACACTATTATACATCCAAAAATGAATAAATACCCGATTTAATACATTGTTCAAAATTTCCTTATATACAAACAAGGAAATTTGTAGTATAATGCTTATAATTATGGTGAATGAAAGGGGTTTTATATGATTCTGCTTGTTTTGTTGGGTCTGACTTTTTTCATTCAGTTACTGGCTTCCCCTTGGTTTGTTATGGTCGAAACCTCGTCGGGAGGACGCCAAGTATTGAAATACCGTCTGCTTTGTATGGGTATTTTTATTGCAGACACCCTTTTGTGCGGTGCTATTGCAAATGCACACACAGACCCATACTTCATACTTATCGGTGTGGGTATGCTACTGTCATTCCTTGCAGGGGTGCTCACAAGTGTTATCAAGAAGAATGGTGAGCAAATCTTCTTCGCTTTGCAGTCCGTTGTAAATCTTCTGTACACTTCGGCTTTTATTTTACAACTACACACTTTGTATAGTATCGGCACGAAGGAGATTATTTCCACCGTTGTTCCCATTGTAATTTCACTTATACTTATTCCCCTTATGTGCAAAAAAGAAGGAAAGCTTCAACCTCTCTCAGTTTTATCGGTTGTGAGCTCCACACTGATGTGTGCAAAGGCAATTCATCTGGGAGTGTTGTGTCAGCAGACTACCCTCCCCATTATGCAGGCAGTAAGCTGTGCACTCATTATGGGTACCACTGCATTCACATTCTCGGTGCTTTTAGCCACACGTCAACGGATTTCGCCCCCACCACAAGGCAAACCCCAATTACCCAAACATTGCATGTACTTTTTCGGGCAGATGTTAATTGCCTGTTCCATACTCATTTGCGGAGGTCTAAGATGAAAAAGTTTTTATCAATCGCACTTGCACTTTGTATTATGGTAATGTGCGTACCCTTATCATTAGCAGCTACCTATAATGGTTTCGTTTATGAAATAAACAATGACAACACAATTACAATCACAGGCTTCAATGACTTTTCCACCAACAATGTGATTATCCCATCACAGATAAGCGGCAAAAATGTTACCGCAATCGGCCTGGGTGCATTTCAGTTGAAGTCAAATATCACAAGCGTGAAGATTGCCGACACCGTAAAGTCTGTTGGTGCAATGGCTTTTTACAGTTGTCAGAATCTCAAGTCAGTTACTCTCGGTAGCGCTACTACCTCAATCAGTGCAAAAGCATTCAACACATGCACCGCACTCACCTCCATTAACCTTAAAAATGTTCAGACCGTAGGCGAATATGCTTTTTACGGCTGCAAGGCCCTTACAGAGCTCAACGGCGGTTCATCTCTTAAGGTTATCGGCAAAAATGCTTTTTCAAACTGTACTGCCCTTAACTATATCCGTTTCGGGAACGCTTTACTGTACATAGATGCTTATGCCTTCTCCGCTTGTACACAGATAACAAGCCTCCAATTCCCCGACACGTTGGGCTACATCGGCAACAGTGCATTCAAGGGTTGTACTGCCCTTGCAAATGTTTATTTTGGCACAGGTGATTTACAGATAGAGGCCTACGCCTTCGAAAACTGCACAAGTCTGCTTGAAATTGAACTGCCTGACAACATAACTTCAATCGGTAGTCTTGCCTTTGCA
>JAZRFZ010000126.1:0-9607 GCA_045643925.1 Acutalibacteraceae bacterium
AGAAAATAAAAAGACCTTTACCACCCATGTGGTAAAAGTCTCACTCTTTAAGGTGCAGGCGGGCTATCGCCGTATTGACGACCTACACCGCACCTCTGTGCGAGTTACTCCCTTTTGTTGGAAAATATTATACAATATAAATGTAGTTTTGTAAATACCTTTTTCCTTAAATTTACTTTTGGGAAAAACTAAAGTAGTGAACGAGAATTGTTCACTACTTTTTAAAAAGGTTTACCTCGGCTCAATAACTATCGGCTGAATCTGTTTTCCTTTGAGTGCCATTTCAAGTGTTGCTTGTATCTGCGTGAAATCTGCCACCATTGAGGTGGGCTTTTTTTGCGAATCGTCCTCGCCGAAGGGGACAAAATATATGTTTTTGTAGTTTAACAGGGCACCGATATTTTTCGCGGCGTTCGATAAGGCATCGTTTGTTGATGGTGCAATGATAAGGGGTCTGCCGTTTCTCAGGTGAGCCTTTGCAGCAAGTGTGACAGATGTATCGGTTACACCCCAGGTGAGCTTTGCCAGGGTATTACCCGTGCAGGGTGCAATTATAAGTGCATCTAGCATCTTTTGGGGACCGATTGGCTCTGCCTGTGGTATGGTGTGAATTATCCTGTTATCTGTTATTTCTGTAAACTGTCTGCGCCAATATACGGCATCGCCGAAGCGTGTGTCAAGTGTATATGCATTGTCTGACATTATAGGAATTACGTTATATCCTGCCTCTTTCAGCCTTTTAACTTCTTCAAATACTGCTTTGAATGTGCAGAATGAACCGCAAATTGCAAAACCTACGGTTGTCAATCAAATAACCCCCTTGTTCGGATTATGGTTTGAATTGAGCGACCGATTATTTCACCTGCGGTACGTGGAGCAACCTTGCCGGGGAGTGACCCTGCTTTGATTACCTCAAAGGCAAGCTCCTTGGCTCCTTGGAAATCTATGCCGAATGGTGCAGATGCAGTTTCAACCAATAAGCAATCGGGATTTAAATGTAACATAACATCCTTGTCAATTACCTTTGTGGGTACGGTGTTTATAAGGGCATCAAAGTCATTTAATCCTTGCTTTAATTTGTCGTAGCTCTCTGCCTTTATTGATTTTGTGTAAGCGTAGGCAAAATCCTGCTCTTTACGGGCAAAAACTGTTACGTCTGCACCAAGGGATTTGAGGGTGGATGCCAATACCTTGCCCACCTTGCCGTAGCCTGTTATGGCACACTTCATTCCGTGGATTGTTATGGGTGTTTTTTCAATAAGTATCTGCAAAACACCTTCTGCCGTAGGAACTGCGTTATATATAGCAAGTTCATCAAGCTTCATATAGTCGTAGCATTCTGCACCTCGTGAATGGATTTCCTCTGAAAAGCTTGTGGGTATTTTGCCACCAAGGAACAATTTGTCGGGTATGGCAAGTGCGCATATGTCCGACAGTAAAACCGTTTCGTCAAAGAGGGGTGTGTTCAGTGTTGTTCTGTCACGGCTTAAGGGGAGTGGCAGAATAATGTGGTTTGCCTCGTTCATCGCTTCTGTCAGAGTTTTATAGCAATCTGTCTGATTAAAAGCAAAGTAACATACCTTGAAGCTTTGCTTTTCCAGATATTCACCAAGGTAAAGTGAACGGTCGTCACCGCCAAGTATTAAAAAAATATTATCTTTCATAGGAATAATCAATCCTCTCGGTATATCTTATTCCTGTGAAAGATAATTGTGATTTAAAATATCGTGGATAAGGTAGGTTCATTTCCTGCAATCATTTTGTTAAGGTCTGCCTTGCATTCCTGTAGGTGCAGAAGGGCGGTGGGGTAATCCTTGCAGTTGAGAAAAAATATAGCAGTATTTAAGTTGCTTCGTATTTCCAACGTGTCACCCTGACCGGTCAGTAGGTTAAGAACCGGCTTGTGTTTCTCAAATAAATCTATCAGTTCAATAAACAGTTCCTGGGCTTCTGTGTGGTTTTCTTTAATAAGGCTCATTTCTGCTTGCGTAGTTTTTTCCATCATTTCAGCACAACTGTATTCGATATAGCTTATTGAAAAGATACCCAGTATAAGGCTTATTCCAAGAAAAATAAATGCAACTATGGGTCTGTTCATATCACTTCTCCTTGTTAATTCTTAAGAATTTCTTGCTTTTGGTCACCGTCATAAGCAAAATGTTTTTTATATCAATTTTGTCATTTTTTAGCTTTCTGTTTATTTCATCAAGTGTAACAGGGGAGTCTTCAAGTGATGATTCTATAATGTTTCCGTCAATTATTACCACACAGGGAGCGTCTGTTGTTTTCTTAGGCCTTTCATAGGTTTCTTGTGTCAGTGGTTGTTTGTTTTGCTTCAACAGGACAGATAATGTACCGTTTGTTTCCACCACCGCATATTCGACCTCGCTTATGTCAAAAATGTCCTTTTGTCGTAAAGCGGATAAAACTTCATCTATTGTAAAGCGAAGCTTTCTAAGGTTATTCTGGTTGAGTTCACCATTCTTGATAAGTGTTATGGGCTTACCATCACTTACATACCTGAACTTAAGGCTTTTTCGTGCTATCAGTGAACTGAATATTTCAAATGCGACTAACAACATAAGTGAAACAACTGTGTTCAGAATAGGTTGATTTGTGTCTGTGATAGGGTTTGCGGCTATCTCTGATATAAGTATTGTTATAACCAACTCACCGGGTTGAAGTTGTCCAAGCTGTCTTTTGCCCATAATCCGCACACACAGACTTACGAAACAGTAGATAATAAACGTTCTGATTATTGTCGATATCATAAAATCACCATAAGCTATTTTTTCCTTCTTCTCATTGAATATACCCCCAAAATTGGGTTAAAACACTATTGGTGATTTTATGAAAAACAAGCCGTTTTTGTACGTTGATGAAATTAAAGAGCCTCAGTTCGGCTCAATAAGAAAAGACCCTATTGAGAACGGTAGAGTGATAAAAAAAGCATTTGAAGGCAGTTTCGATATTGTTGTGAAAAAAGGCTATTGTGGTGATAAATGTGTTGTTTTTGCTAACTGTGACGGACTTTGCAATTCACAGAAAATAGCCGATAATGCCATAAGACCGCTATTGGAGTTCAAGGGTAGTCTGCCCGACGATAGTGCCCTGGATTATATTGGTGACAGACTCCTTTGCGGTACGGAACAAAAGCGTGAAACAAGCCTTGATAATGCAATAATGAATCTTTTGAGAGGTACTCTTCTTATATTCGTTGAGGGTCAGAGTGAGTGCATTATCTTCGGTGTACAGGCTATCCCCGAAAGAGCAATTTCCGAGCCTGATACCGATGTGCAGGAGTTCGGTTCACGTGAAGGCTTTACGGAAAATATAAAGACAAATCTTACGCTTGTTCGCAAAAAACTGTGTTCTGCTAATTTTACCATTGAGATGCAGGAACACGGCAAGGAGAGTAAAACCCGACTCCTCCTTTGCTATATGAAGGGGCGGGTGAGCGATGAAACGCTCAATGAGGTCAGACAAAGGTTAAGCAAGGTTTCATTTGATACAATCCTCGGTGCAGGCTATCTGCGACGAGCTCTCGACACAAAGCGCAAGTCCCTCTTTACAATGGTGGGACAGACCGAGCGCCCCGATACATTTGCTGCAAAGCTTTGTGAGGGAAAGGTGGGCATTATAATTGACGGCACGCCCTTTGCCCTTGTCGTCCCTAGGCTTTTTATCGAGAATTTTCAGACTCTTGACGATTATATAAACCGCCCGTATTATGCAACCTTTATGCGATTCGTCCGTTTTCTTGCCTTTATAATCAGCGTTTTTTTACCGGGTATTTTCGTTTCCATAGGACTGTTTCATCAAGAGATTTTACCTGATGATATGCTTTACAACATTGTTCTTATGGAGAGTAATACTCTGTTCACTCTGACGGCAGAGGCATTAATAATTCATTTTATTTATGAAACGGTTCGAGAAGCGGGGCTTAGAATGCCCAAATCAATCGGTCACGCAGTCAGTATTGTCGGTGCTCTTGTAATCGGTGATGCGGCAGTTACTGCGGGTCTTATAGGTGCACCTATGCTTATTATTGTGGCGATGACTGCTATTTGCTCACTTGTGTCATCGGATTTATATCAACCCATCGCTATATTGCGTATAGTGTTCATTCTCGTCGGTGGTTTTTCAGGGTTCTACGGTATCATAACAGGTGCCGCCGCACTCATAATAAATCTTGCATCAATGACGGATTATGGAGTGCCGTTTTTAGCGCCCTTCAGTCCGTGGCAGACCTCGTATATGAGGGATACTCTTGTGAGAGTTTCTACAAGCAAAATTCAAAGCAAAATTTTCAGTATCAACAAACTGAAATCAAAAGGAGCAGGTGATTGATTTGACAGAACGAAAGGTTTCTGCACCCGAGTTTTTCTCGCTGCTTTTTCTGTCTGTTTTAAGCACGATTTTTATGTATATATCATCACCCCAAATACCCATTGCCCGAACAGAAACACTTCTTAGACCAATCGTATTTATTATATTAAGCCTTGTGGCAGGATTACCTGCATATTTTATCTATCAAAATAATTTAAAAAATGTAGAAAAAGGTTTGGCTGTAAAAGAAACTAAGTTCCTTCGTATTGTTACTTCAGTATTCGGTGCAGTGTATTTTGTGGGAGCATTAAAGACGATTTTGCGGTTTGATTTGTTCGTCAGTTCAGAGCTTTTTCCGGGAACAGATATGTCGGTTTTTCTTATTGCAATCGTCATAGTGTGCGGTGTTTTGTCAACCGTTGGGTTGAGTGCACTTTGTCGCGGCAGCGTAATTTTTTGCTTTATTGTAGTAGGTGCAACGGCTTTTGTAATGCTTTCGCTTGTTGATGAGTTTGATTTTCTTAACTTCACACCATTGTTTTCCACTAGCGTAGTAGACTTTGTGAAGGATAGCTTTCTGTTTACTATCCAAGCAACTGAAATCGGTGCAATTATTCTGTTTTTACCACAGATAAAGGGAGATTTTAAAAAGCATTATATTGCGTTTATTACATTGAGTGGTGTTGCTTTTGTGGGGATACTTGCTTTTGTAATCGGTGCTTTGGGTTCGTTTGCCGATACCCAACTTTTTCCCACATATACAGCAGTAACACTTGCTAATTTTGGTCTGCTTGAACGAATTGATGCACTTGAAACCGCAATATGGATATTGTGTGTCGTAGTAAAAATATCCTTCTATATTCTCATAACTGTACAGAGCCTTAAAAAGATTTTTACAAGGATTTCACGTAAAATACTCACTGTTGTGGTTTGCTTTGCTCTTGCAGTTATTCCTGCTGTTGTTTCAAACAATATTGAGGCATTTGGCTTTGTATCAAATAACATTCTGACATTAGTTTTATACACCGTGGGTGTGATTGTTCTGCCTTGCGTTATCCTTGTATATTACAGAAAGGTGAGACCCTATGAAAAAATCAATGAGGATATTTAGCATGTTTCTGACAGTTTCACTTTTGTTCTCTTTCACAGCTTGTCAAAAGGCGGGAACAGAGCTTTCACAGCTTATGATTATTCAGGGAATTGGAATAGATACCACTAAAAACGGCTACAAGGTTACTGTTGAAATTCTTAATAATGAACAGAGCGGTACACCATCTGGTGACGGTTCGTCGGAAAACAAAACAAAAATATATACTGCTGAGGGCGAAAGTGTTTCTGCGGCATTACGGACACTTACTTCCAAAAGCGGTAATCTGCCTCTTTTTGCTCACAACAGAGTTATTGTAATTGGTGAGGACGCATCTAATAAAAAGCTTTCAGATATTCTTGATTTCTTTCTGAGGAATTATGATTCAAGAGCATCACAGCTTGTATGTGTCGCAAAGAATTCGGATGCCGAAAAAATTATAAGAGCAAAATTACTGAACGATACTGTGAAAAGTGAAATTCTTGAAAATATGCTGACAGAAAGTCATAGACAGTCACTTATCCCTCGTGTTAGGGTGGTTGATGCTATAAATATCCTCAATACACCTACGGCTGTGCTTTGTCTGCCCGCAGTTACAGTACAGAAAAACGCTGAAAATGAGGATTATAAACTTGACGGATGTGCACTTTACGGAAGTGATGAAACATTTTCAATGTATATGGGTACGGGTGATGCCGAGGGTCTTTCTTTCCTTACAGATACAGTGGAAAAGGGCTTTCTGACTGCTAATCTTCCAAATGGTGAAATAGCAGGTTTTGTTATAAATAAATCAAAAACCCATTACGAAATATCGGAGAAAAACGGTGTTTTGTATTACAATCTTAGAATAAACATTTCCTGTGATATTGACGAGGTGAGCGGAGCAGAGTTTTTCAGTACGGATGATGATTTCTTTGAAGTGATTAAATCAAGTGTTGCCAAGGCAGTTATCAAACGTGCCGAGAATACACTTGTTGTCCTGAAGGGTGAGCACGGCGGTGATGCGCTCCGATATGGAAAAAGACTTATGCTTTATAAACCTAAACTTTATGAATATATGAAAAATGATTGGAATAATGCCTTCAAAAACGCTGTTACAACAGTAACGGTAAAGGTAACCGTCCGCAGAATCGGTGAAGAAACCTTTTATAGCAAAAAACAATAAAAAAATTACCGCTCCCTTTACGGGAACGGTAATTAAATAGTTAGTTGAATTATTCAGCTTTTTCCTTTTTCTCGTGGAAGAGAAGCTTGTCAACAGGGAAGTAGAGTACAAACTGAAGTGTTGAGCAAACTGCAGTTGCGATTGTAAGAGCAAGACCACTGCCAAGACCGAATTTTGTAACACAAAGCTCGAAGATTGTGGGGTTAAGCCAAGCTGAGAAGCAAACAAGTGCAACTGTGAAGATTATGTAAATGGGAAGTGCAACCTTGATATTTGCGCTTGAATTGAATGTCTTTTCCTTGTTGATGAAGAAAGCAACAATCTGAGCAAGAATGTTTGCAACGTTTGCAGAAATGAAGAGTGCAAGACCGCAACGCTCACCTTCGATTACGGGGTAATCAAACACCCACCAGCTGAAAGCTGTGTTGCTTAATTCCTTGATTGCGGGAATATTGTAAAGGATTGCAAGTGAAACAACCTGAACAATACAAGCACCAAGGCTTACAACGATAAATTTAACAAACTGCCAGAAGGTTTCAACCTTTTTACCTTTCTTAGCAGCAGCGGCATCGATATTATCTAACCAACTCATAATACACACCTCGTATCATTATTTTAAATGTAGTTTACCATAACAGTTTTGATAAGTCAATAAATAAAAATTACAGCTTTGCGATAAAAACATTTTGACAAACTAAATTCTTTGTTTTATAGTATATTCAGACTCCGTTGGGGGAGTATATAATCGGAAAGGATGTTGTTTTATGGAACTTAAAGGCTCAAAAACAGAACAGAATCTTCGTGCAGCCTTTTCAGGCGAGAGCGAAGCAAGAAACAAATATACCTACTTTGCATCTGTAGCAAAGAAAGAGGGTTATCAGCAGATTGCCGCTATCTTCGAGGAAACTGCAAATAATGAGAAAGAACATGCTAAAATGTGGTTCAAGGCTCTTTCTGGTCTTGGCACAACTGCAGAAAACCTTGAGTCTGCCGCAGCAGGTGAAAACTACGAGTGGACTGATATGTATGCTACCTTTGCTGATGAGGCAGAGGAAGAGGGCTTTATGGAGCTTGCTCAAAAATTCAGAATGGTTGCCGCTATCGAGAAAACTCATGAGGAGCGTTACAGAAAGCTTCTTAACAATGTTGAGATGCAGAAGGTTTTCGAGAAGGCAGAGGAAACAATGTGGGAGTGCCGTAACTGCGGTCACCTTGTGATGGGTAAAAAAGCACCCGACGTTTGTCCCGTTTGTGCTCATCCTCAGAGCTACTTTGAGGTAAGAAAAGAAAATTATTGATTTTCTTAATTAAAAATTACACGGTTGAGAATTTGTGTTCTTGACCGTGTTTTTTTGTTGTGTTTATACAATAATTAGAGTGACTATTTAGCAAGTAATTTCGTTGACTTTGTTAAGTGTTATTGGTAAAATATAGATGTATAAATATGTATTCTACCCAAAGGAGGCAATTGTTATGGGAATCAATGAGTTTGCTGCCAAGGCAGTTCGTGCAATAGGCAAAAAAACAAGCAAAAAATTAAGGAGAAAAGGCATTGTTGCAGGTGACCTTCCTCGTCCTGAACCCACAGTTATTAAGGGTGACAAGTATGTTTGCGGTTACTCTGTTAAAGAGGTTATGCCCGCAGATGTTAAGGCAAAGAAATATTGGATTGCAGGTCATGGTATTGGCCATGTTATCGAGCGTGTGCACGATCCCATTACCGTAAGTGCAATGTGGATAGGTGCAGATGATAACGGTGGTTATGTTCACCTTGCTGCAGATATTATCGGTCTTACAAACTTTGAACTCAATATCGTTCGTGATAATCTCAAGGATTTTATGACAGAGAGCAAGTGTGCAGGTGTGTTCCTTTCCTTCAGCCACACACACGCAGGTTTTGATACAGTGGGCTATTGGGGACAGCTTTATAAGCTTCAGAGTGGTAAAGACCCTGAATATATGGAGCTCCTTCTCAAATCACTTGAACAGGTTGCCCGTGAGGCTTATGCTAACCGCAAAGAGGGTAAGCTCTACATCGGTACAATTCACGTACCCGAAGCACAGTACGACAAGCGTGAGCCTGTTGTGCTCCATGATGTTCTCACAAGAACACGCTTTGTGCCCGATGACGGCTCAGCTGAAACATGGTTTATGAACTTTGCAGCACATCCCAATACATTGGGCGGCTCAAACCGTGATGTAAGTGCCGATTATCCCTACTGGCTCAGAAAGACAATCAATGATACAAAGACAGTCAATGTTCTCTTCGGCGCAGGTGCAATCGGTGCTGTTGACCCCGGTGACTTCTGCGATGATGTTGTTGAAAGAACCCGTATTCAGGGTGAAACATTGGGCAGAGCGGCTCTTGAAATAGATAACGATAAGGAAATGCCTGTTGAGATTACTGTTTTACAGCACAAGTATTTCTCACCCGTTGATAACGGACTTCTTGCACTTATGGTAACGATAGGTGCAGTGTGCGGTCAGCGTTACGCATCTGACAAGGGTGATTTAGGACTTTCTCTTTTAACAGAGATGGTTTACATAAAGCTGGGCACACAGCAGATTCTTATGCTCCCCGGTGAGCCATTCCCCGAGGTTGTTTATGGTGGTGCGGCTGAGGCAGATAAGTCTGCCACAGGTAAAGGTACTGACATCAATCCCACACCTGTTATTGATGTTGTGGGTGACAAGGATCTCCTTGTTTATGCCGTTTCTAACGATATGACAGGCTACTGTGTACCTCCGAATGACTTTGTTCTCCACAAAACTCAGGCTTACATTGAGCAGGGCAGAGATGTCTTTGACAGACGTCACTACCACGAGACAAACTCTCTTGGCTACCTTACAAACGAAGCTATCGTTGAAAATGTAGCAGAGCTTATGTCTCGACTTAAAAAATAATTTTTGAAAGGGAGTAGCAATACTCCCTTTTTGCCATAAATATGAGAGGTGATTTCATTGAAATACTATATGGGTATTGACGGCGGTGGCACATATACAAAAGCCATTGTAGCCGATGAAAA
>JAZRFZ010000127.1:0-32005 GCA_045643925.1 Acutalibacteraceae bacterium
GACCTTATACTTCTCGGCAGAGTTGCGGTTGACCTTAACCCCGTTGATTACTACTGTCCTCTTTCAGAGAGCACAACTTTCAAGAGGTATCTTGGCGGTTCCCCTGCCAATATCGCAGTTGGTCTTTCAAGACTTGGTAAAAAATGCGGATTCTTCGCAAGAATTTCCGATGACGAGTTAGGTACATTTGTTGAAAACTTTTTCAAGAACGAAGGTATCGATTGTTCACACATCACCCGTTGTACCAATGGCGAAAAAATTGGTCTTACATTTACAGAAATCCGTTCAGAAACAGAAAGCTCAATTACAATGTATCGTAACGAGGCGGCTGACCTCAAGCTTGATGTTTGCGACATTGATGAGGATTACATAAAAAAAGCAAAGGCTTTGCTTATTTCAGGCACATCACTCTGCGAGAGTCCTTCAAGGGAAGCTGCGCTTAAAGCTACCCTTATTGCAAAGAAAAACAACATTCCCGTTATCTTTGATATTGATTACAGAGCATACAACTGGAAAAGTAAAGATGAAATTGCCATTTACTATTCAGCAGTTGCAGAAAAGGCTGATATCATCTTAGGTTCACGTGAAGAATTTGACCTTACAGAAAAGTTCATCGGTCTTGATGGCACAGATGAAGCAAGTGCAAAATACTGGCACTCCAAAAATGCTAAAATTGTTATTATCAAACACGGCAAAGAAGGCTCAACCGCATACACAAATGATGGTCAGAGTTACACAATAAAGCCCTTCCCTGTTAAACTCCTCAAGTCCTTCGGCGGTGGTGACGGATATGCATCTGCATTCCTTTACGGTATTTTCGAAGGATGGGATATGTGGGATGCTCTTGAATTTGGTTCTGCATCTGCGGCAATGCTCGTTGCAAGTCACGCTTGTTCACAGGATATGCCTGATGTTGATTCAGTAAAAGAATTCATCAGAAAAGAAAAAGAAGAATATGGAGAAATGGTTGCAAGAGGATGATTTCTTATGAAGAAGTGTAAATTATTGTCCCTAATCAGTAAAAAACCGAAACTCAAAAAATTATTAGTATTGATGCTTGTATTGGTCTTACTTTGCGCTTCTGTCCCTATTGCAATAAACATTTATGTGATGTCTTACGCATCACAATACATCATCACCATTGAAGAATGTGATGATTTAACAGTCGATTGTACAATGGTGCTTGGTGCAGGTCTTTTCGGTGACTACCCTTCCCATATGTTACAGGAACGACTCAACATAGGACTTTCGGTATATAACACTGATTGCACAAACCGTCTGCTTATGAGCGGTGACCACGGAACGGTTGAATATGACGAAGTAAACGCTATGAAGGATTACGCCATTGAAGCCGGTGCCATACCCGAAGAGGTTTTTATGGATCACGCAGGTTTTTCAACCTATGAATCAATGTACCGCGCACGTGATGTTTTCGATGTTGACAGTATGATTATTGTTACACAAAAATATCATTTGTACAGAGCAGTTTATAATGCAAGAAAACTTGGCATTGAAGCGTACGGAATTGCAGCAGACGGGCAATTCAACTATTCCTTACCAATGGATATTTACAATAACTTCCGCGAGTCATTGGCTCGTTGCAAGGACTTTGTTTATTGTATTTATAAACCCGAACCCACGTACCTTGGTGAAGTGATTCCGATTAGTGCAAGCGGTGTTTTAACTGATGACAAAAAGGATTGATAACATGTTCGAAAAATTAAACTATAACGATAACAACGAACGCATATTGTGTGAAATGAACGGCAAACACAGTGATATGCTGATGAATATCAAAGTAAAGAAATTCAGCAAATCCGAAAAATTCACCTTATGTGACAATGAATGTGAAACAGCTTTTCTCATTCTCAAAGGTGACATAAGCATCTCCTGGGACGGAGAAACCAAAAAAATGCACCGAGACAACCCCTTCGTTAAGGCAACCTATTGTCTTCACGTCCCCAAGTGCACAGAGGTAAACATTGAGGCAAACGAAGAATCCGAAATACTTATCCAACAAACAGATAACGATATAATTTTCACACCCGTCTTTTACACTCCCGATATGATTCTTTATCAGCATTTCGGTAAAGACCAGTGGGAAGGCACAGGCTACAGAATTGTATCCACGGTATTTGACCCCGACAACGCACCATATTCAAACATGGTACTTGGTGAGGTTTACAATCAACCCGGTCGATGGTCCAGCTATCCCCCACACCACCACCCCCAACCCGAGGTTTATTACTATCAGTTTGACAAGCCACAGGGCTTCGGTGCAGCATTTGTGGGTGACAATGTTTATAAGAGCGTACAAGGCAGCGCAGTATACATCACAGACGGTAACGACCACCAGCAGGTTGTTGCACCCGGCTATGAAATGTGCTATGTCTGGATGATACGTCATTTACCCGATGACCCCTGGTACAAAACAACACGCTTTGTTTCAGAGGAACATCAATGGCTTACAAAATAAGCTTATTAAATCAGAAATTATTCCATAAGGAGTGAAATATATGCCTATTATGACAATGGGCCAGGCTCTCGTAAAATTCCTTGATAACCAATATGTTTCCTTTGATGGTAAAGAAACCAAATTTGTCGATGGCATCTTTACTGTTTTCGGACACGGAATTGTATGTGGTCTTGGTCAGGCACTTGATGAAAACCCGGGCTCTCTCAGGGTATATCAAGGCAAAAACGAGCAAGGTATGGCACATGTTGCTGCAAGCTTTGCAAAACAGCATAACAGAAGAAAGATTATTGCCTGTTCATCATCTATTGGTCCCGGTGCGGCAAATATGATTACTGCGGCGGCAACTGCAACAGTTAATAATGTTCCTCTGTTGCTTCTCCCTGCCGACACATTTGCCTGTCGTCAGCCCGACCCTGTTTTACAACAGTTTGAACAACCCATAAGTCTTTCAATCACAACAAACGATGCTTACAAGCCCGTGTGCCGTTATTGGGACAGAGTTGTTCGTCCTGAACAGCTTATGTCTGCTATGATTAACGCCATGCGTACCCTTACTGACACCGCAAACACAGGCGCTGTTTGTATCGCAATTCCCCAGGACGTTGAAGGCGAAAGCTTTGATTATCCTGAAGAATTTTTCAAGAAGCGTGTACATAAAATCACTCGTATTGCTCCTGCAGCTGATGAAATCGAAGATATTTCAGAGGTTATCAAGAATGCTAAAAAGCCTCTTGTAATCGCAGGTGGCGGTGTAAGATATTCCGAAGCAGGTCAGGATGTTCAGTCCTTCTGCGAAAAGCATAACATCCCCTTCGCAGAAACACAGAACGGCAAGTCTGCAGTTCTTTCATCACACCCCCTTAACCTTGGTGGTGTAGGTGTTACAGGTAACCTTAGTGCAAACCTTATCGCAAAGGATGCGGATGTAATTATCGGTGTCGGCACACGTTTCTCTGACTTTACAACTGCATCAAAATCACTTTTCAAAGAAGATGCTAAGTTTATCACAATCAATACAGATCGCTTTGATGCTTATAAGCTTTCAGCGACAAAATGTGTATGCGATGCAAAGCTTGGTATAAATGCGCTCAGTCTTGCTCTTGGTGATTATAAGGCTGAATACACAACAGAATACTCCGATGCTAAAAAAGCTTGGGCGGAGGAAATGGAACGTCTCTCAGGCTACAAATATGATGAAAACTTCAAACCTCTCATCAAAGCAAGATATGAAGCTACAATTCCCGAATTCATTGAAAAAACCGGTGGCGTTATTACACAGACATCTGCACTTGCACTTATCAGAAATCTTATAGATGACGATGCAATCGCAGTTGCAGCAGCAGGTTCACTCCCCGGCTGTATGCAGAGAATGTGGACAACAGATTCACTCTATTCATATAATATGGAATACGGTTACTCATGTATGGGATATGAGATTGCAGGTGCTCTCGGTTCAAAGATGGCAGAGCCTGACAAAGAGGTTTACGCTTTCTGCGGTGACGGCTCCTATCTTATGCTTCACAGTGAGCTTGTTACTTCAATCCAGGAAAACAAGAAAATCAACGTTCTCCTCTTTGATAATGCAGGTTTCGGTTGTATAAACAACCTTCAAATGTCAAACGGTATCGGCAACCTTGCAACAGAGTTCCGCAAGCGTGACGAAAACGGAAATCTTCTCGGCGAGCTCTTCACAATTGATTTCGCAAAAAATGCAGAAGCTTACGGTTGCAAGACATATACCGCAACAACGCTCGAGGAGCTCGAAAGCGCTCTTATTGACAGTAAAAAACAGACAGTATCAACACTCATTGATATCAAGGTTTTACCCAAATCAATGACAGATGGCTATGATGCATGGTGGCACGTTGGTATTGCTTCAACATCCGCTAAAGAGTCGGTTAACACCGCTTATAAAAATAAAGAAGAAAATTTAAGTAAAGCGAGGAAATTCTGATGCTTGATAAGAACAAAGTAAAACTTGGTATTGCTCCCATTGCTTGGACAAACGATGATATGCCCGACCTTGGAGCAGAAAACACATTCGAACAGTGCATTTCTGAAATGGCACTTGCAGGCTTCACAGGTTGTGAGGTTGGTAACAAGTATCCCAAAGATACTGCCGTACTCAAAAAAGCACTTGACCTTCGCGGTATGCAGATTTGCAACGCTTGGTTCTCAACATTCCTTACAACAAAGCCTTATGAGGAAACAGAAAAGGACTTCATTCAGCACATCACATTCCTTAAAGAAATGGGTGCTAAGGTTGTTGGTATCTCCGAACAGGGTCACTCAATTCAGGGTACAGACCTCTCCATCTTTGACGATAAATACGTAATGAACGACGAAGAATGGGATATGCTTTGCACCGGTGTTAACAAACTCGGTAAGGTTGCAAAGGATATGGGTATAACACTTACATTCCATCATCATATGGGTACAGTTGTTCAGACTGCTGCCGAGATTGACAGACTTATGGAGAACACAGACCCCGAATACTTCAACCTCCTCTTTGACTCAGGTCACCTTGCATATTGTGGTGAGGATTATATGTACATACTCAAAAAGTACATCAACCGTATTAAGCACGTTCACCTTAAGGATATCCGCCCCGACGTTGTGGCAGAAGTTAAAGCAAATGGTTTAAGCTTCCTTCAGGGTGTTCGTAAGGGCACATTCACAGTACCCGGTGACGGTGTAATTGACTTTGCACCTATTTTCGATGTTCTTGCAGAGAATAATTATGAAGGCTATGTGCTTGTTGAAGCAGAACAAGACCCCGCGATTGCAAATCCCTTTGAATACGCACTCAAAGCAAGAAAATATATTGCTGATAAAGCAGGTCTTTAATAGAGAGGTATATAACAATGGCAGAAAAAATCAAATACTTTGTAAACGGTGAATTCCGTGAATCAAAAACAGATGTGTGGTATGACCTCCACAATCCCAGCACAGGTGAAGTAACAGGCTACGCTCCCTGTTGTACAAATGATGAAGTACTCGAGGCTGTTGAAGCTGCTAAAAAGGCTTACCCCGCTTGGCGTGCTACTCCCGCTATCAAACGTGCACAGATTCTTTACAACATCCGTGACCTTATTATGAAGAACATGGAAGAGCTCACCACACTTGTTGCCGAAGAAAACGGCAAGGTATGGTCAGAGGCTGAGGGTGATGTGCTTAAGGCAAAAGAAGGCACAGAGCTTGCAACACAGGTGCCCTCACTTATGATGGGTGAAAGCACAATGGATGCTTCATCAGGCTTTGATACAGTTCTTTACAGAGAGCCTATGGGTGTTTTTGCAGGTATTGTTCCCGTTAACTTCCCTGCTATGATTCCTTTTGGCTGGATGGCTCCCACTTGTATCGCGTGCGGTAACACAATTGTTCTTAAAGCCGCATCACTTACACCCCGTACAGCATTGAGACTTGCTGAAATCTATAAAGAAGCAGGTGTTCCCGACGGCGTTGTTAACGTTGTAACCTGTTCACGAAATGAAATCAACACACTTCTTGACCATCCCGACATCAAGGGTATCACATTCGTTGGCTCAACTCCTGTTGGTAAACTCATTTACGAAAGAGCTGCAAAAGCAGGTAAGAGAGTTCAGGCACTCTGCCAGGCAAAGAACCATGCACTTATCCTTGAAGACGCTCCCATTGAGAGAACTGTTGCAGGTGTTATCAACTCTGCATACGGTTGTGCAGGTCAGCGTTGTATGGCTCTTTCCTGTGTTGTTGTTCAGGAATCCATTGCTGACAAGTTCGTTGCTGAACTCAAAAAACAGGCTTCACAGATTAAGCTTGGTAAGTCAGTTGATAAAACATCAAAGCTCGGTCCTGTTACATACAAGAAGCACTATGATGAGGTTGTTGCTGATATCGAAAAAGGTATCAAAGAAGGTGCAACACTTGTTCTTGACGGCAGAAACCCCGAATTACCCGTCGAAATCAAAAACGGCTACTTTGTAGGTCCCACAATCTTTGACCACGTTACAGAGGATATGACAATCGGCAGAGACGAAGTTTTCGGTCCTGTTCTTTGTGTTAAACGTGTTAAAGACTTCCACGAGGGTCTTAAGGTTATGAACTCTAACCCCTATGCAAACGGCTCTGTTATCTTCACACAGAACGGTCACTATGCACGTGAGTTCACACGTCACACAGACGGCGGTATGGTTGGTGTTAACGTTGGTATCCCCGTTCCGATTGGCTTCTTCCCCTTCTCAGGCCACAAGGACTCATTCTTTGGTGACCTTCACTGTCTTGGCAAGGATGCTTATCGCTTCTTTACCGAAAGCAAATGTGTAACAACTCGTTGGTTTGATGAAGACGAAATGAAGAAAACCGAGGTTTCAACCTGGGACGGCACAATCTAATTACGAAAGGAATATATAATTATGCTTAATATTGGTATTATCGGTGCAGGACGCATTGGCAAGGTACACCTTGAATCAATTTCATATCACGTAAAAAATGCAGTTGTAACTGCTATCGCAGACCCCTTTATGAATGACGAAACAAAAGCATTCTGTGAAGGCTTCGGTGTTGAGAAAATCTACACAGATTATAAGAAAATCATCGAAGACGAAACTATTGATGCAGTTCTTGTTTGCTCATCAACTGATACACACGCTCCCATTTCAATCGAAGCAATCAATGCAGGCAAGCACGTTTTCTGTGAAAAGCCCCTTGCAAACACAGTGGACAAAATACTTGAAATTGCAGAAGCACTCAAGGCACATCCTGAATGCAAATTCCAGGTTGGCTTCAACCGTCGTTTCGACCACAACTTTGCAGCAGTTCGCAAGGCATATGATGAAGGTAGAATCGGTGATGCACAGATTTTGAAAATCACTTCTCGTGACCCCCAGGCACCACCTGTTGGCTACTGTGCAGCAAGTATCTTCCTTGATATGACAATTCACGATTTTGATATGGCTTGCTTCCTCACAAACAGCGATGTTGAAGAGCTTTATGTTTATGCTGATGCTCTTATCAACCCCGGTATCCGTGAATACGGTGACTTTGACACAGCAATTATTTCAATGAAAATGGCTAATGGTGCTCTTGCAGTCATCGACAACTCTCGTCAGGCTATGTATGGTTATGACCAGAGAGCAGAGCTTTTCGGCTCAAAGGGTATGGTTGCAACTACAAACGATACACTTTCAACAGCCGTTGTTTCAGACGCTAACGGAGTTACAGGTGAAAAGCCCCTCTACTTCTTCCTTGAGAGATACATGGGCTCATTCGCAGAAGAAGTTAGACAGTTCGTTGATTGCTGTATAAACGACAAGGAAACTCCTGTTGGTATCCATGCAGGTCTTCAGTCAGTTAAAATTGCCCTCGCAGCTGAAAAATCAGCAAACGAAGGCAGACCCGTAAAACTTTCGGAGATTAACTAATTATGTCTCAGAACTATGATATTATAGTTATAGGTGCAGGTTGCGGCGGTTTATCCGCCGCACTTTGTGCTGCAAAAGAGGGCAAAAAAGTCCTTATTATCGAGCGTGGAAGCAAGGTCGGCGGATTAACCACAAGCTTTACACGCGGAAGATTTACTTTTGATACAAGTCTTACTCACCTCTGTGGTTTCACAAAAAACCCTGGGATTGGTGAGTTGCGCTGTCTTCTTGACGATTTCAATATCACAGACAAGCTTGAATGGGTTGATATTCCCGAAGCATTCCGACTTATTACCAAGAACCGCGAAGGCAAGGATATTGATGTTATCATGCCATTCGGCATTGATAACTTTATCAACGCAATGGAAGATTATGTTCCAGGCAGTAATGATGCGATGATAAAACTTTTCGCCATTGCCGAAGAAATCCAACAGGTTATTAAGGATATTGAAAACACAGAGGGTAATTTCGGGCGCAAGGAAGTAAAGCAAATCATTAAGAAATACTACAATTTCGTTCACACCGCCCCCTATTCCGCTAACGAGGTTTTTCACGCTATCGGATTACCACAGGATGCTATCAACACACTCAATGCATTGTGGATGCACTTCGGTGTAGATTGTGACAGATTCAGCTTTACTCACTACATATCATATTTATATACATATATTAAATATGGTTCACAGATACCTGCAAACAGAAGTTCATCTGTTGCAGATGCTCTTTTAAATGAATTTATGTCTTTAGGCGGTACAATCATATATAATGATACTGTTACCCGCATTACTTTCGAAAACAACCACGCAAGCGGTGTTATTACACAATCAGGTGAAAACTATCATTGCAGACATATAATCTGCAACTGTTCCCCCACCGTTGCGTATGCTAAATATATTCAGAACGAAGACTTACCCCAAAGTGCTGTAAAGCGCACTAATGCAAGGAAATTCGGTGCTCGTAGTGCCTGTGTTTATCTTGGTCTTAATCGTTCTGCAGAAGAATTGGGAATCGAGGACTATTCGGTTATCATTACAGATGAAGCGGATTCTTCCGACCAGTTCACTTTAATGAACTCAATCGAAACCAACAATGCGCAGATTGCTGTATGCCTTAACATCGCAAACCCCGATTGCTCACCCGAAGACACAACAATACTTTGTTTATCCACAATTTATACAGACGATTGTTGGGCAAAGGTTCAGCCTGAGGATTATTTCAATGAAAAAGATATGCTTGCAGCAAGATTGATTGCAAACTACGAAACTGCAACAGGAATCAATATACACGATTACATCGAAGAGCTTGAAGTAAGCACCCCTGTGACCTTCGCAAGATACACCGGCGCTCCCCAAGGTGTTACTCATGGCTATTTTGCTTATGATTGGGATAACATAATCACACGTTTTATGACCGAAGAAAGTGATAATGATACCCCCGGACTTCGTTTTTGCGGTGCTTGGGGTACACAACTCAATGGTGTAGGAGCTTCAATCGCAAGTGGCAGAAACACTGCCTACGCTACATTGTACGACATTACCGAAGAAGGAGGTAATGCAAATGAGTGATAAAATAATTGTACGCTCCGCGATGAAGGATAAACGCAATTTCACCGAGCTCCCTGATTTACGCAAAGGGATAATTGATGTTGCACCAACTACCCCTATAATGGCTAATTACACTGTTAATGCTGTTGCAAATGCCCTTCATCCCACTGTTCAATATCTCAAGGTAAAACAGTGCGAAGAACTGACGAAAAATATTGTTATATATAGTCTGGAACCTGACCCATCATCGGGAACTGCTAAAATTGCTTTTTTCCGAGCCGGACAAATGATTGATTTTTTTGTTGATGATAATGGTGAAGAAATATGCGGAACATATACAATCTGTTCATCACCTTCACGTTCACTGAATGATGAATACGTTATCATAGTCAACAAAGAAAATAAGACAGAAATCACCGACTATATAACATCAAGCTGGCAGAACGGCACAAAGGTAAAAGCATCTGCCCCCTACGGACAGTTTTATTATCAGGCAATCCGTGATAATAGTCACATTGTTGCAATATGCGACAGCACCGCCTATGAGCCGTTTTTATCCATGGCAGAGTCTGTGTGTGACGGAACACTTAACGTTGATTTAACTGTCATTTACGCCGCAAGAAAGCACAGTAACGTTATAATGGCAGACAGATTTGAGGAATTATCACAAAACAAGCATTTTAAATTTATTATGGTGCTTAGTGACGAACGTATTTTCAAATGTGAAAGAGGTTTCATCACAAAATCACTTATTGAAAAATATGCACCTGCTAATAAATATAGCTTATTTATCAGTGGTTCCGACGAGCTTCTGAATACAATTTCACCACACATTGATGAATTGCATTTTGAATGCAACCGCATAAGATACAATAAATAAAGAAAAGCCACGATAGACAACCTATCGTGGCTTTTTAAGTATTAAATTTATTATTTAAAGTCATCAATGTCGTCATTGACATTTGCGGCAACCGCCTCAGCAACAAAATCATCTGCAGGATTAAGATTAACCTTTTTAGCAGGTTTTTCTTCTGTTGTTTCAAGCTTAGGTTCTGCATTAACAGGTGCCAGATCATTTTCAACCTCAAAGTTTGCGGATGAAAGTTTATAAGCAATCGCAGCATTCTGTTTCTTCATTTCTTCAACTGCATCGTGAAGCTCTTTGGACATACTTCTCACAGAAACAATGATGTAACCGAAAACACCAAAGAGAATTACACCGTATGTAATTACATAAACAGAGAAATAGTTAACTGAATCAACCAAACCAATAAGAATTATCGCGGGTAAAACAAGCGCGCAAATGATAAAAAGTGCAACAAACAATATTTTTTTACCGATAGTCATAACAACACCTCAATTATTTATTTCGTTCTGCAATACGCTTAAGACCTGCGAATCCGATTTCAACAGACTTATACGGGTCAAGGTCATAGCAATTATCCTGTTCAATAACAATATACTCTATACCGATATCCTTACATGCTTGATAACAGGCATCAAAATCAATATTACCTGTTCCACACTCAGCAAAACGCTGTTGGTTATTCACAATACGCATATCCTTGAAGTGACAAACCTCAGCCCTACCCTTAAGTTTGCGGATGTAGTCAGCAGGTGTAACACCACCAACCTGCATCCAATATGTATCGGGGATAAAATGAAGGTCAGGTGCTTCCTCAATCAATCTTTCAAAAGTACGCTTACCATCGTAAACCTCAAACTCAATAGCGTGGTTGTGATAACAAAACTGTTTACCCTTCGCTTTCATCTTGGCTGCAATTTCATTACACTTAACAATGAAACCTGTCACACCCTCAGCAGACTCGTGAACGTTACCGGGCATAGCGCCGATACCGATATTTTTACAATTTATCAAATCATGCTCATAAATGAGTGCATCGAGGTCATTTTTCATTCTGTCATAGGGCTTGTGAGTAACGCAAACATCCATTTTGTATTTGTCAACAAGCTCTGCAACAACCTTGGGGTCAATGTCACCGATGGCAGAAATCTGAATAACGTTACAACCGATACCATCAAGGAATTTTAAGGTTTCTTCAAAATCGTGGGCATTCTTACACTTATCACGAAGTGTGAAAAGCTGAACACCGAGTTTAATATCACTCATAGCAACCTCCGAAAGATATTTAATAATTTTATTTTATCACATAATTTAAGGATGTAAAGATTTTTTTGAGTTTTATGCAATTTATTTAAAAAAACACTTGATTTAATTCTAAAAAAGTATAAAATATATAGTGTATTATAATGACTCGAAAGAGATTAGAGGTTTCAATTTATGGCAAAATATCTTATTGTTAATGCGGATGACTACGGTATGTGCACAGCTGCTAACGAAGCGGTTGAAGAATTGTTCCTTGGCGGATGGTTAAAATCTGCCACAGTTATGATTCCCTGCCCTGCCGCTAAGCACGCTGTCGACTTTTCAATAGCTCACCCCGAATACCCCATTGGTGTTCACCTTACTATGACAAGTGAGTGGGGCAAGTATCGTTGGAAGCCCCTTACAGAAGGCAAAACACTTCTTGATGAAGAAGGCTTTATGTGGCACGAAAGCGATCAGGTTGAGAAGAATGCTTCTTACGAAGACCTTGAGCGCGAAGCACGTGCTCAGATTGACCAGGCACATGCTTGGGGTATGAAGCCCTCGCACGTTGATAACCACATGGGTTCACTCTATGGTCACTACACAGGCAGACTTGGTCTTGCAAAGATGACTCTTCGTATATGCGGTGACTACGGCTATGCTTATCGTCTTTATGTTAAACACGACAAGCGCATCTGTCCCAATGGTACACCATATCCACTTTATGCGGCTGTTACACTCCTTTCCAAGAAGTGGGGCAAGAAGTACAACGTTATTATTCCTGATTACCTCCTCTTCCCGGATTGGAATGACACAATGCGTGTAAGCTACGAAACATATCGTGATATGATTCTCAAAACCTGGACAAATATCCCTGATGGTGTTACAGAAACCTTCGTTCACCCCTCTGTTGAAAACGATGAACTCAAATCAATCACAAGCAGATGGCAGGACAGAGTTTGGGAATATCAGCTTATGAAGGACCCTTACGTACATAAATATCTCAAAGACCACAAGGTTACACTTATCAGCTACCGCGAACTTATAGAGATGCGTGGCGGCGAAGTAAAAGGCTAAAAATCAACTCTGCAGTCCATACGGATTGCAGAGTTTTTCTATCAAGTGTTCACACAGAACACTTGGGTATTTCCATAATAATTTGCAGAACTTAATTTTCATATCATACAAATTACATTATTATTTTTAAATAAAACAAAAAATATATTGAATTTTCTATGATAATATGGTATCATTCTTTCAAATGCGTTGAACAAGAGAGTAGAAGTTTACTGAAGTTGCAGAGAGGTGTGTCCCGGCTGTAAGCACACTACAGAGGTTTTCTTTGAAGTTCACTTGTGAGCATCGCGGTTGAAACCAAGTAGGCTGCGACGGGTGTAACCGTTATATTACCAAAGAGTGTTTGCTCTAATGCAAAAATAAGGGTGGTACCGCGGAGTTATGTCTTCGTCCCTTTGTGGGATGGGGGCTTTATTTTTTTACTACCCTCCCCAACTCGTTTAAAATTTGTAATATAAATCATTGAAAGGATGACAAAAATGCAGGAAAAAGCACAGGCTTTAAAACAGCAGTTCGTTGACAAAGTCAACGCCGCTACCGCATCAGCTGACCTTGAACAGCTTCGTATTGAGTTCTTGGGCAAAAAAGGTCCTATCTCCTCACTTATGGCTGAGTTGAGAAACGTTCCCAATGACCAGAAGAAGGAAGCAGGTCAGATCATAAACGAAGTAAAACAGTTTATGGAAACAACTCTCGCAGAAAAGCGCGAAGAAATCGCAAGAATTGAAGAAGAAAAGCTTATCAACAGTGCCGAGGATTACGATGTAACCTTCCCCGTAACCGAGGATAAGGGTTCATATCACCCCATCACCCTCATTCAGCGTGAGGTTGAGGATATTTTCGCAGGTATGGGCTTCTCAATCGAGGACTACGACGAAATTGTTGATGACTATCATTGCTTTGAGGCACTCAACATCCCCAAGCATCACCCCGCACGTGATATGCAGGATACATATTACCTCAGCACAAATCAGCTTCTTAAAACCCACACATCTGCTGCACAGAACGCTATTCTCATCAAGTACACAAAGGAGCTTGAGGCAGACAGACCTATCCGAGTTATTTTCCCCGGCAGATGCTTCCGTAACGAGAAGATTGACGCTTGTCACGAAAATACATTCTTCCAGATGGAAGGCGTTATGGTGGACAAGGATATTTCAATATCAAACCTTATCTACTTTATGAAAACTATGCTTTCAGAGGTTTTCCAGAGAGACGTTACTGTTAGACTTCGTCCCGGTTTCTTCCCCTTCGTTGAACCCGGCTTTGAGCTCGATATTCAGTGCGCTATCTGTGGCGGTAAGGGCTGTCCCTCTTGCAAGGATTCAGGTTGGCTTGAGCTTTGCCCCTGCGGTATGATTCACCCCAACGTACTTACTGCGGCAGGTCTTGACCCCGAAACATACACAGGCTTTGCATTCGGTCTTGGTCTTACAAGACTTGCAATGATGCGCTATGGTATCAAAGACATTCGTGTGTTTAACAGCTGCAACCTTAAATCATTGTCACAGTTCGAAAACACAACTTTCGTAGAACCCGAAAAGGAGGTCAAATAAATGTTTGTATCAATTAACTGGATAAAAGAATATGTTGACCTTGAGGGTCTTGATATTAAAAAACTCATAAACAGCTTCACTCTTGCTACTGCAGAGGTTGAGGAAATCATCGTTAAGGGTGAAGATATCCGAGATGTAGTTGTTGGTGAAATCCTTTCAATCGAAAATCACCCCAACTCAAAGAAGCTTCACCTTCTCAAGGTTGATGGCGGTGACAGAATTTATGATGTTGTTTGCGGTGCACCTAATGTACGCGAGAATATGAAAATTGCTTTTGTTAAAGCAGGTGGCAGAGTTCCCGCAGGTGAAATCACAAAGGCAACTGTTGCAGGCTTTGAGTCCGAGGGTATGTGCTGCAGTGCATTCGAGCTTGGTCTTTCTGATGACAAATCAGGTCTTATGGAAATTGACGTTGATGCACCTAACGGCACAAGTCTTAAGGATATTTACCCCATTGACGACATTATCTTTGAGGTTGACAACAAGTCACTTACAAACCGTCCCGACCTTTGGGGTCACTACGGTATCGCTCGTGAATTTGCAGCACTTACAGACAGAGAATTAAAGCCCCTTCCGCTCTCTGACCTCGCTTATGACGGCAACGATAAAATTAAGGTTACAGTTAACAGACCTGACCTTGTTTACAGATATTCCTGTGTTAAAATGGACAACATCACAAAGAATGTCAGTCCTATGGCAATGCAGATTCGTCTTTATTACTGCGGTATGCGTGGTATCAACTTACTTGCTGACCTTACAAACTACATTATGCTTGAAATTGGTCAGCCCACACACGCTTTTGATGCTAACAAGATTGATGAAATCGTTGTTGATACTCCCAAAGAAGCTTGTAAGTTCACTACACTTGATAATACAGAGCGCGACATTACAACAGATACACTCCTTATCCAAAACGGTTCAACACCTGTTGCAATCGCAGGTATTATGGGTGGTCTTGATTCAGAAATCATTGGCGAAACAAATTCTGTTGTACTTGAAAGTGCTAACTTTGACGGTGTAAGTGTTCGTAAATCATCTTCAAGAATTGGTCTTCGTACCGATGCTTCTGCAAGATATGAAAAGATGCTTGACCCCGAAATGACAGTTACTGCAGCAAAGCGTTTTGCATTCCTTCTTAAAAGCATTGACGAGGGTGCAGTTGTTGCATCACAGCTTACAGACGAATATGTAAGAAAATATCCCGAAATTTCAATCACCTTCAACAAGGCATACGTTGATAAATACACAGGTATTGATATTTCTGAAGAGCGTATTGTAAAAACACTTTCTGCACTCGGTTTCGGTATTGAAAAGAATGGTGATGACTTCACAGTAAGCGTACCTTCATTCCGTGCAACAAAGGATGTTACAATCAAAGCTGATATAATTGAAGAAATCACACGTATTTACGGATATGATAACTTCAGTATCATCACTACAAAGAGCCCTCTCAAGCCTGTCAAGAGCTCCCCTGTTCGTGCACAGAGTAATGAAATGAAGGATATCCTTGTTAAGCATTACAATCTCCACGAGGTGCATTCTTACATCTGGGGTGACGTTCGTAAATACAAGAAGCTTGGCATCGAGGTTGAAGAAAACGTTAAGGTTCTCAACATCGAAAGCTCTGACAACGGTACAATCCGTAACTCAATGATCCCCACACTCCTTCTCACAGCATCTGAAAACAAGGATTATGGCGATAGCTACGGTATCTTTGAAATCGGCAGAGTTGCTGACGGTGTTAAGGAAGACGGCACAGCAAATGAACGCAGAAGACTCGGTATTGTTCTCTATGACAAGACTGTAAGCGAAAAGGAATTGTTCTTCAAGGCAATTACAATCATCAATAACATTTTCACTCAGATCAAGCACAAGACACCTGTTCTTTCAAAGGTTGCTCCCACACATGCTTATGAGCATCCCAAGAATACAGCAGAGATTGTTTGTGACGGTGTTAAGGTTGGTACTTTCCACACACTTCATCCCACAAATGCACAGAAGCTTGACAAGGTTGCAAAGGTTGTTTGTATCGAAATCGATGTTGATGACTTCATCACAATCGACGGTGCTAACATTGATTTCTGCGAGCCCTCATCACAGCAGTCAACATACTATGACCTTTCACTTATACTCAAGGACGGCACAACTTTTGCACAGATGTCAGAGTGCTGGAATGCTCTTAACCTTGATGAACTCACTAGCGTTAAGGTTATTGATACTTATGATACCGAGGAAATCAAGAGCATTACAGTTCGCCTTATCTTCTCAGCTAAGGACAGAACACTCGAGATGGATGAGGTGCAAGGTTGGATCGACACAATTCTTGCAAATCTCAAAAATATCGGCATAGAAATGCGTGCATAATTTATCATTTGTTTATAAATACTTATTGTATTTTTAAAAAGAATGGTTTATAATATATGTCAAAGAAATCGGGAGGTGTTTATATGACAGATAAAACAATCCAATTCAAAATCAGTGATGACCACGAAAAGGAAATGCGCGAGATACTTGTTTCAGTTTATAATTCTTTAGTTGAAAAGGGTTACAATCCTACCAGTCAGCTTGTAGGTTATATACTGTCTGAAGACCCAACCTACATCACTACACACAATAATGCACGAAGCCTTATCAGAAAGATTGACCGTGACGAGCTTCTTCAGGTTCTCCTCAAGTCATATCTTAACTAAGGCAGATTAAAAAGGAGTGTTAATTTTGGCTGATAATCAGACAAGTTTTCTCACATATAAGGGCAAACCCCTTGTTCGTAAAGGTAATACAATCTATTACGGCAATATGACAGACCCTTTTGTTATTCTTCTTTCAGTAGCTTCTTCACACGAGGTTCACGGTGTAAAGATTGCTGACAAGGTTATTGTTCAGCTCCTCAACACCGACCCCAACATCAACCCTCTTGAAGCTATTGTCAAGAGAACAGAAAAGAACGGTATGTGGGCTGCTATTGATATTGCATCAATTTGGCTCCAGCGTGCCCTCAAAGCTGAATAACAATTTCACCCCATCCTATTTTAGTAGGATGGGGTTTTATTTACGCTTTGTTAATAATGAGAACTTGATTAAAATGTAAACATATGGTATATTATTAGATTGTAATATAATTTGTGAGGAAAAATAATGTTCAGAAGTAAACTTTCTAAATTAAAATCATTGTTTGCCCTTTTTCTGATATTAGCCACCATTTTATGCAATTTACCCGTTGTTGCAGCAGCACAGTACGACACAACAAAAATACTCGACGGTAAAACAATATCCATTCTTGGTGACAGTATATCAACATTCCGAAACATATCAAACGGCACCGGGGCGGATAAAACAAACACTACAATTAAAAATAACCGCTATTACTATGGCTTTTCCAAAAATGGTGTAAATGTTAATGATACCTGGTGGATGCAAATTTTCAAAAAGCTTGGCGGAAGATTACTTGTAAACAATTCGTCATCAGGAACGCAGGTTTTTGACCCGGAATTCAATCTCCCTTCACAGGGATATTTGGACAGGGCAGTTAATCTCCACGACAACACCGGCTCAAATGATGGTGAAACACCCGACATCATATTGGTCTATTTAGGTTATAATGACTTTGCATATGCACAGAATAAACTTGGTACATACGAAAGCATCAAGTTCAACACACTCATCAAAACAAACGGTAACAAAGTAACCTATGCACAACCCCAAACAAGCTGTGAAGCATATGCAATAATGATTCACAAAATCAAAAACAAGTATCCCGATGCTGAGGTATATTGCTTTAACCTGCCTCCACGCGATAAACTAACTCCTGATTTACTGAAAAAATTCACAGGATACAACAACAGCATCGCAAAAATTGCTGCCAAATTCAACTGTATTCTTGTTGATAACTACAATGACTCAGGCATTCAACCTAATGATAGCACAATTAACCTTTATTTAGCCGACGGCGTTCACCCTAACAAAAACGGAATGGATGCAATTACTAATAGTTTCTTAAATGCATTCTACAAAAATAGCCGTTATATGGATAAAAGTGCAAAACTGCATCCAATCGAATACAAGCTCAACGATGATGTTGTTGTTGATCAAGGAACTATGAAAACAACGATCGAAAACGATTCGTTTTTCTGTAGTTTTTCATCTGCTTCCGGAGCCCCTGTTGATGCAAGACTCAAATTAAACGGTGTTGATATTACGGATGACTGTCTTGTTGACGGTTGCTTATCACTCCCTGCTGTAACGGGTGCTTTAACAGTGGAAGCAAGTTTGAAAAAAAGAAACGACCTTGAAGACACTTTCAGATTCAACATTGCTGACAACTCGCTTAACTGTATAAATGATAGCGAAAACTTTTCAAATATAGTTACCACAACCTCTGGAAACATAGACGGAATCACAATAACCAACGGATCATACCGACTCGAAAAGACAATCGAGCTTATGCACAACACACCGTGGACTATACTTTGGAAAGCACAATACAATAATGATTTTAAAGGTATATCTCTATCCAACTATTATAAATTCAACAAAGATACCAATACCGCTATTCATTTCATAGATAACACATCCATACTCGCTATAAGCAACTATACAAACGGAATTCTGACAAGCTATGGACTTGATCTGAGCAAACATAACATAGATCTCACTCAGATGAATGAGTATCGACTTTCTAATGTAATACAAAACGGAAAGAATATGATTTACCTCTATGTTAACGGGCGAAAAATAGGAACATTAAACAACACCTACACCAATGGTAGCTATACTGTAACAAGTAACACCTGGTGTAATAACAAGGATTTCTATTTCAACTACATAGGCACAACAGACAAGACCATAAACAATTGTAACCTTGACTTTATACAGATATGGGAAAACATAAACACAAGCAGACATACACACCAATATGTTTATACAAACAATTACAACCCCACATGTACCGAAAATGGCTATACTGACAAAACATGTAAATGCGGTTACGGTACTGTTGTAATTACAGCACCTGCCTCAGGTCACAAAGAAACAAAATGGATTGTTGATACACCGAATAACGTTCATCAAAGTGGCTTAGCACACATTGAGTGCACGGTATGCGGAGTTATCACAAAAACTAAAACATTACCTCAGTTAACACCAAAAGCCCCTAAAATTACAGGTTTTGCAAATGAGGCAAAAGGAATACGTATAAATTGGGATGCTGTTGAGGGAGCAACATCATATCGAGTATATCGACGTGCTTTAAACACAAAACACTGGACATATGTTTGCACTACAACTGAATTAACTTACCTTGATAAGGCAGTTAAAAGCAACCAATATTGGTACTACACAATACGTGGTGTAAACCCTGCAGGGTTCGGCAGCTATGATGCAATCGGGAAATATATGAAGTACTTAAGCATTCCCAAAATAACATCCATATCAAACACCACAACAGGAATCAGACTCCAATGGAACAAGGTAGATGGTGCTGTACGCTATTATGTTTTCAGAAATCGTGTCGGTTTATCAAATTGGACTTGCGTTGGCTCAACAACTGCAACATCATACAACGATACGACAATCAAGAATGCAAACGGAGTGGACTACAGATACTCTGTAAAAGCCTACAACGGCTATACAAGCGCATTTGACACAAAAGGATGCACAATCCGACGTCTGTCAACACCTACGTTGAAAACGGCCGTAAGCTACCCTACAGGCATTTACATAAACTGGACACCCATTGCAGGAACAACAGGCTATTATGTTTATCGCAAGAATGGTAACAAAAACTGGACTCTGTTAGGCACAGTTGCAAGTGCCGCAAACAATACCGCTTACTTCGACAAAACCGCGAAGAAGGGCATCACCTACACCTACACGGTCAAGGCGTGCTATGGTAAAAATGTCAGTTCGTATGATACCAAGGGTATAAGAGTTCTCGATAAATACTCATAAACAAAAACAATCCTTACATCTAATACATGTAAGGATTGTTCATTTTATTTATCTGAATCTTCAAGAATCTTTTTATAAGGCATCAACATACCCTCATTCATCATATTCCCCATTTTTGATTTGATTTTTTGGTTGGACATAGCCGCACCCACAAGATACATCAAAAGCATAGTTCCTTTTTTCTTCTGTGGGAAATCATATTGACCGTGGGCTTTAAAGAACTTGTGATCAGCCTTCATCATACCCTTCATCTGATAAATAAGGTCTCTGAAAATTTTCATACCTCCAACACCATAAAAATTGGCGGGCTGTGAATATTTATTTTCCAAAGCAAATTTCAGATTAATGTTGAGTTTACGGATAGCAGAATCAGGGTCAACCTCATCGGTTGCAACACCACACATAAAGTTACCACCAACATTGGCACGACCTTCGATAACCGTCTGCAAATTTGTTTCACAAGAATAATTACCGCTTACAATATATCCAACAGGCATACCCATTGTCACAGAACGATGACCGTTACAGAACTGTCTGTCATCGTATAATTTATATGAAGCGCCCATAGAATGGTCCTTGATGGTAAATGCATGAATTATCGCATCCGTCTTTTGAATCTCATTTCTTAACAGCTCCTGAAAACCATCTTTGTAAACACAGTTGCCGTCTGTAGTGCAATTCATACAACCAAGGCAACCACCCTTGAATGGGTATTCAGTAAGGTTAATAACACGTGTGTTATATGAGCATATATTGCAAAAGTGCTCAATCATCGCCTTAAGCTGGACATCATCATCCTCGCAATTAGTAAGAACAACTACATCGCCCGTTTTATTCGGATTAACCTTAGCAGGATTAAGCGTTACACACTCATAATTGTTATCATATTCCAGAACAGGCTCAAAAATTTCATTATCAATACAATGGCAAACATATTTGAAAAATTCTTTTGCCTCACTTTGTCCTTTTTCAGATAACAAATCCTCCATATCAGCAGAAAGACCGCGGATATATTTCAACTCTAAATCATTGCAATTATCATGAATATATCGGTGAGCAGTTACATCATAAAAGTGTTTTGATGTTGTGATTTGTGTAGCTACTTTTCCTTCAAATGATACATTAGCAGTTTTAAGAAGTTCAATGAATTTATGTAACTGATACGGTGCGAGGAATGTATATACAGGATATGAAAAAATAATCAAATCAGCCTTTTTTATGCTTTCCAATACAGGATTCATATCTTTTTCGATTGCTTTGATTCGTTGACCTATATTTACATATTCAAAAGAATGTTCACTATTAAACTTTTCAATATACTTTGATGTTTGCAATGTTATACTGTAATCCCCTTTAGGACTACCATTCAATACAAGAATATTCATAAAAAACCTACCTATCCAAAAAGCCCAACGAAAACAATCGAGGGCTTTTTATTTATAGAGAGCTTAATTCAGTTATTATAAGATGCGGTGCACAGAAAAACCTTAAGGGAGCAAGACTGTATCCGATTCCCCTGCTCAGTATTAATCGTGTATCACCTGATTCGTAAAGTCCGCCTGTATATTCGGGGAAAACATCTTGGTCGGGTGCAAAAAGTCCAAGGCCAAAAAGTGTAATTTGTCCGCCGTGAGCGTGTCCGGAAAAAACAAGGTCAAAACCGTATTTTGAATAAACGTCCAACTGTTCGGGATGATGCGCAAGTAAAATATTAAAACCATCACCGAGAACAAGACCTGAACACATATCGTCTGTGGCAAGTTCAATATCGATTCTATCCTTGGTCAGATATGGGTCATCTATACCGTGAAGATAAACAGAAGAACCGTCACTCGCTTGTAAAGTTACGGTTTGATTAGTCAGAACATTTACTCCCGTAGAACGAAGGTTATCCATAAAAGCAATATATCCCCACTGGTCTGCAATAAGATAATTGCTCTCGTGATTACCTGCTATAAAATAAACGTCAGTAATTTCCGTAAGTTTATCCGCAAAACTGATTGCAGTAGCCGTATCAACACTTCTGCAATCCATCAAGTCCCCTGTCAGGACGATTATATCCGGTTTTTCCTCATTCAATGTATCAAAAATCTGCTTTTTAATCAAATCAGATTTACGACTGTGAAAATCAGATATGTGCGCAATTTTAAATCCGTCAAAGCCTTTTGAAATCTTATGTGAAGAAATGGGAATATGATCAACGTCAAGCCTGAAATTATCATAAATAGTGAATAACCCCAAAGCAACGGAAATAACAAGAAAAAACGCAACAATACGAAGTAGAATTTTTCGTTTAGTAATAAAAAAATCTTTGATTTTTGACATTATAAAATCTCGCCGTTTTCGATAGCAGTAATCTGGTCAACGCGACGCTGATGTCTGCCACCCTCAAACTCGGTATTGATAAACACATCAACAAGCTCACAAGCAAGGCCACCGCCAATAACACGAGCACCCATACAAAGCACGTTAGCATCATTGTGAAGTCGTGTGAACTTTGCACTAAAATAGTCAGAGCAACAAGCCGCTCTGATACCCTTGACTTTATTTGCCGCCATAGAGATACCGATACCTGTACCGCAGCAAAGAATACCCAAGTCAGCCTCACCGGATGTAACCTTAAGACAAGCCTTCTGAGCAAACTGAGCGTAATCAACAGAATCAGCAGAATCTGTACCGCAGTCAATATACTCGATACCCTTACCGTCAAGATATGCCTTTATTTCCTCCTTAAGAGGGAAACCTGCGTGGTCTGAAGCTAAAACTAACATTTATATCAACCTTTCAATTATTATTCTTTTTCTTCAATTCTCTCTCGGCTTGTGAAAGTCGGAGATAATTGGGCAAAACATCGTGAGGTGTTGACGAAACATTATCATCAACAGTCAGCTTTTCCGCGGCAATAACACAAACGTCCGCGGCGGATTGATAAACCACCGAAGGCGTTGCTGTTTTAATACCGCTCACAATATCCTTCAGCTTATTATAAGCAACCTTTGTGCCATCACCTATAAGGATAATGGGTTTATTCACGTTCTTCAACTGCTCACCCAACTCGTCAATGGTAATTGCCTCATCGGGAGTTACACGTTCAAAACCTTGCTCACAATCGAACTGTGCAGTATAGACTTGATTGCAACGGGCATCCATTACTGCAACAGCATAACAGCCCGTATTCTCAAGAGGTTTTGCAATAACCTCAGTTGTAGAAACAGAAACACAAGGAATGTTAAGTGGTTGGGCAATGCCTTTGACAGCAGAAACACCGATTCTCACACCTGTGAATGAACCGGGACCGTTAGATACTGCAATATAATCCAATTCACTTGCAGATACACCCGATGACTTAAGAACATTTTCAATCATTGGCAGGAGTGTCTGACTGTGTGTAAGACCTGTATTAGAAAACTGAAGTGCAACAATTTTACCATCAACAAAAACTGCAGCACTAGCTGCGGTAGCTGTACTATCAACGCCAAGAATCTTCATAAACACTGTCACCACTCATTCTTAATATACGGCTATCGTCATTGTCACCGCGCATAATTTCTATTTTAATAAGCTTTTCTTCGGGCAAAGCATTTTCAATATTCTCACTCCACTCAACTGCAAGAACGCCACCCCAATCAAGGTAATCGAAAAAACCTGTAGAACACAAATCCTCAAAGGTTGTGATTCTGTACATATCAAAGTGATATAAGGTTTTGTCACCTCTGTACTCGTGAACGAGAGAAAAAGTTGGGCTTGAAACCTCGGCAGAAATGCCCATCCCCTCAGCAAGACCCGCAGTAAAACGCGTCTTACCCATTCCAAGACCGCCAAAATATGCTATTGTTTCACCACCGGATAAAACAGCGCCCAATTTACGGGCAAATTCCTCGGTCTGTGAAGGTGAATTTGAAATAACTTGTACCATACAATTCCTCAAAAAATTCAAAAGACTTGAAATAAAATTTCTTTATATGTATAATAACAATAATATGCTATAAAATCAAGGGGGCAAAGCCTTGAAAAAATTATTTCCTTATCTAAAACGCTTCATAGCAGAAACTGATAAATTACTATTGGCACTTATCACTGCCGCATCTGTTTTTGGTGTGCTTATGGTACATAGTACAACACGCTGTCTGTTAGAAGATGGTCAGCTTATGGCTCGTGACGCGGTTGTTATGCTTGCAGCTGCTGCAATAGGTATCGTAATTACACTTATCATATCTGCACTGGACTATGAATTCATAATGAAACTGTGGCCGATAATCGGCATTGGTTGTATTGGACTTATGATTATAACACTGTTCTTTGGTGTTGCTCCCGAGTCACGACCCGATGCTAAATCGTGGTTGGACTTCGGTTTCGTTTTCTTCCAACCATCAGAGCTTGTTAAAATCGGTTATGTTATAACATTCTCTATGCACCTTGAACTGTGCCGAGACTCAATCAATCAGTTAAAATCTCTTGTACTACTCGGTATTCACGCCATGATTCCTATTGGTCTTGTTATATTAACGGGTGATATGGGTTCAGCGCTTGTATTTATGTTTATGACTCTCGCGATGCTCTATTTCGCAGGACTTCATTGGGGCTTCTTCGCTTGTGGCGGTGCACTTATCGTTGCATCATCACCACTAATATGGATGTATGTTTTAAATGACTTCCAGAAAAACAGATTCCTTGCACTTATACGTCCCGACGAATATGCCGCTGAAAGCTATCAGCAATTAAAGGGTCTCAATGCCCTTGGTTCAGGCGGATTTTTCGGACAGGGTCTTTTCAAGGGAACATACACACAGAACGGCATTGTTCCCGAAAGTGAAAACGATATGATTTTTACCGCAGTTGGTGAAGAAACAGGCTTTATCGGATGCCTTATCGCTCTTGGTATCTTGTTTATGATATGCTTTAAGATGTTTTCTATCGGTAAAAAATCCCGTGATTTCTCATCGCAGCTTGCCTGCTACGGCATCGCAGCAATGATTGCTACACAGGTTGTTATCAATATCGGTGTTTGTCTTATGCTCCTGCCCGTTATCGGTATTACACTCCCCTTCTTCAGTGCGGGTGGTTCAAGTACACTTTGTCTGTACATTGGTGTAGGTCTTGTATTCAGTATATACCGATTCAACCGTTCACGCGAAGCGGTCAATTTCAGAGTTAGTCGAATTTCAACACCGTTTAGTGAGTTTTAAAAAAAGCAACACAGATTATTCTGTGTTGCTTTTTATTTTATAATTTTTTCATCTTAGCCATTTTTGCCATAATCTTTTTAGTTCCGTAATCGTCAAATGCAATTTCAAGAACCATATCACCGCCAACGGACTTGGCGCCGATTATCAAGCCTCTGCCGAAAGTCTTATGTTCAACAGTATCCCCTGTTTTATAATCAATATTAACTGATTCACTCTTTTTGGCAGTAGATTGACTGAATCCACCTCTCGAGAAACCACCTGCAATCGCAGTTGATTTGGGTTTGTTTTCGGTCGAAGGTCTGTTGTAATTTGTTGAACCCGACGAAGAACCACCCGAATATCCACCAAACCTGCCTTGTGATGAAAAACCGCCGTAGAAGGTCTGCTGAGGAGCGTTAAGATTCGAGTCAACAAGTTCCTCGGGTATTTCGTTAATGAAGCGTGAGGGCCTTGTAAGGTTCGTATTGCCGTAAATCATACGGGTTCGGGCATTAGTAATATACAGTTTTTCCTTTGCTCGTGTAATACCAACGTAGCAAAGACGACGTTCCTCTTCAATCTCTGAGGGGTCATACATAACCTGATTTCCTGGGAAAAGCCCCTCTTCCATACCAACAATGAACACAACAGGAAATTCAAGACCCTTTGCAGAATGAAGTGTCATCATAACAGCAGATTCTGAATCCGCGTTGTAATTATCAATATCAGAAAGCAAGGCAATCTCCTCAAGGAAGCCTGTGAGTGTGCCACCCTCATTTTCTTCCATATAGCGAATAAGGTTGGCAAGAAGCTCCATAACGTTCTGTTTGCGCTCGTCTGCAGTTTCCTTATCAAGATCAAGGGATAACATATAGCCTGTTTCAGTAATTACATCATCGAAGAAATCCTGAATCTCCTTCATTTCGAGCGATTCTGCAAGTTTGTTTATAAGCTTTGTGAAATCAAGAAGCTTGGCAGATGCCCTTGAAAGCATAGGATATTCATCAGCGTGGGAAATAACATCATAGAAGGTAAGTCCGAGACCGTCAGCAATGGAAGCGGCGTTGTTTATTGTTGTTTCACCGATACCACGCTTGGGTTCGTTTATAATACGGCGCAGACGTACTGTGTCAGAGGGGTTTGCAATAACAGAAAGGTATGCAAGAACGTCCTTAACCTCTTTACGGTCATAGAATCGGTGCCCACCAACAACCTTATAAGGTACGGCGTTGTAAACAAGGGCACGTTCAATAGAGCTTGACTGTGCATTGGTACGGTAAAGAATTGCAAAATCTGAGAATCTGCGACCTGTGGCAACGGCGTTGAGAATTTCATCCGCAACGAAACGGCCTTCATCACGCTCATCAGTAAGAAGTCTGAGGCAGATTTTGTCACCGCCCTCTATCTCCGTCCACAGAGTTTTACCCTTTCTGCCCTGATTATTTTTAATAACCGCATTTGCGGCATCAAGAATGATTGAGGTTGAACGATAATTCTGTTCAAGACGAATAACCGCAGTTTCCTCATACTGATTCTCAAAGGAAAGGATATTTTCAATGGTTGCACCACGGAACTTATAAATACTCTGGTCGTCATCACCAACAACACAGATATTGCGATAACCACCTGCAAGAAGTGAAGTGAGCACATATTGAGCGTGGTTTGTATCCTGGTACTCGTCCACCATAACGTAACGGAAGCGTCGCTGATAATACTCAAGAACATCGGGATTTTCTTTGAGCAATTTAACCGTGTTCACGATAATATCATCAAAGTCCATAGCATCTGCCTTTTTGAGCATTTCCTCGTACTTGGCATAGGCTTGTCCGATCATTTTCTTGTTAACGTCAAATCCTGCGCAATCACTGTATTCCTCAGGTGATTGCAGAGAGTCCTTCGCCTTACTGATTTCCGACAAAACATACTTAACAGGAAGACGCTTTTCGTCAATATCAAGAACACGCAAAACCTCTTTCATCACGCGTTTGGAATCATCGGTATCATAAATGGTAAAGTGCTTTGAAAAACCGATTCTGTCACTGTCACGACGAAGAATACGAACACAACAGGAGTGGAATGTACTTGCCCAAACATCATTCCCTTTTTCACCAAGCATTGCTTCAAGTCGGGATTTAAGTTCATTTGCCGCCTTATTGGTGAATGTAATGGCAAGAATCTGCCAGGGCTGAGGTGCATCCACGCTAAGAAGTGACTCCACCTCGCGCGGTAATTCACCGCCCGATTCAAGATAGTTGCACAAAGCCTGAACATCACTTTCAGTAGGCACTCTGTATGTAAAATCCGAATGATATGCATTACCGTACTTTATGAGATAGGCAATTCTGTTAACGAGCACGGTTGTTTTACCTGAACCTGCACCTGCAAGAATGAGAACTGCGCCGTTTGTCTGAAAAACGGCTTTTTTCTGCATATCATTCATCCTTGAATATTCTTTTTCAATAAGTTTTTTTCTTAATGCTACAAAATCCATTTTAACTTCCCTTATTAAACTAAATATTGTTTATAATAACTCTCTCACAAAGGCAGAGAGTTTCACTTATACTGCTGCAAAAATCAATGACACAGTTAAGAACAACGCACCTGTAAAGCGGTTGTTTCATATTCTGCAGGTCCTTTACCATAACCGAAGTAATGTTCCGTTTCAAGGTTAAGACCTGTTGTTGACCCTGTCGACACAGTTTAAGGAGTGATGGATAATCACTTTTTTTATTGAACCCGAGCATTATATCCGACTGAACTGAATATAACGATTGAAACTCCGACAGATATTCCACAGGCAAATTCGGACTACCGTCCGAGACATCACCGAGAATTATAATTTTGCAGAACTGATTGTACAAGTTGTGTGTCAGATTATAAATATCGTTGCGCTCAATGGGCGCAACGAAATCATCCGAGAGTCTTTGTAAAAGTTCAAACCGTTGACCGTAAAAGGTCACTGTATGCTTTTTAAAATCCTCACCCGATACAACTGACGTAAAAACCACACTGTTGAGTCGGGAAAGTTCATTCAACGTCTTGAAATAATCATATGATTTTTTCAAGCACACCTCAAATTATTTGTTATACAATGAATTACCCTGTGAATCTATAGCAACGAGCAGAGGAAAATCCTTCACAATAAGTTCTTTTACAGATTCACAACCAAGGTCATCAAATCCGATCACACGACAAGATTCAATGCACACCGAATACAGAGCACCTGCACCACCTACTGCGGCAAAATATACTGCAGCGTTTTCAACCATACTGTCAATAACCGCCTGATTTCTGTTGCCCTTGCCAATCATCGCTTTCTGACCGAGTGACATCATAAGCGGAGAAAAACAGTCCATACGGGATGATGTTGTCGGACCGATACTTCCGATTGCAAGATTACCCTTCTGTGGTGTTGGACCTGCAAAGTAAACAACCGAACCATCAAGGTCAAAGGGTAAATCATCCCCTGACTCCACAAGCTGTGCAATACGCTTGTGAGCGGCATCACGAGCAGTGTAAACAACGCCCGAGAGGTAAACCCTGTCACCTGCACGGAGTGAGGTTACCCATTCATTTATATTCTTTGTGTCAAGGTAATATTCACTCATACGTCCAAAATACCGTCATCATCAGACTTGTTTGTAAGAAAATCGTACTCAACCTCTTTGACGTTATCGGACTGTGAATCAGCTATAATTCCACTTTCGGAAATAAGAAGCTGAGCAGTTTTGCTCATATCACCTGTGAGGGCTTTGATACGGAGTTCAACCTCCTCAACTGACTTTGTAAAGCTACGTGCAATTTCACCGATACCTGTGGAAAGGTCATCTATCTTAAGAGCAGTTTCACCGATTGCAGAGTAAACAGACTTTGTAACCATATCTGCTCTTTCCTTTGCAGCCTCAACAAGCTCCTCGGAGTGAACACGTGCGTCAAGCATTGCAGCACCAACCTGACGCTCAATATCGCGTTTCTTCTCACACTCTGTGCGAAGTCGTGTAACCTCTGCCTTAAGTGAGTCGATTTCTGCCTGTGCTTCCTCATTAACCTGAGCATTTGCAACCTGCTGAGATAATGAAACAATCAGTTCATTGGCAGAATCAAGTTCTCCCTTGAGTCCATCTATATCGCCATTAGCTTTGGCTAAAAGCTCTTCGAGTTTTTCGTTATCATCTGCAACGCCCTTTAAGCAATCCAAATCCACATCAGCCTTAGCAAGTGCTTCTTCAGACTCTGCAAGTTTCTTTTCGAGTTCGGTTTTCTCGGCAATGATTTTATTAACAAAATCCATTACCTCGTCTTTATTAAAACCACCAAAGGCTTTTGTTTTAAAAACAATATCGTGAGCCACGGTTTTACCTCCGTTCTGCTACAAACATAAATTTGCGCATACTTTTCATATTACTGTGCTATGATTATAACAGAAATATGTTTCTAAAACAACAAAAAATGAGCAAAAAACTATTTATTTTTAAAAAACAATTTAGTATAATAAATCCATAGATCATACGGAAGGTTGTGTCATTTATGAAAAAATCTGCTAAGAGACTTCTTGGACTTTCCGCGGCACTCATCGGTGCAGGTGCGGTAATGAACACCTGTGTGCTCACTCGTGTTTCCAAAAAAATCTCCGAAATACAGGATGAAATCGAAGAAAAGAAGAACCCAAAAGACCCTACCACTCCTGATAATATTTTACGTGCAGAGGGTGATGCTTGGGTTGACTCTGTAGGTTATGACCACATTTGTATTAAAAACAGAAAAAATCAGCCTATTCACGCTCTCGTGGTTAAAGCAAACGAGCCTTCAGACAAATGGCTTATCTGTGTACACGGTTACACAAGCTCACCCAAGGGAATGGGCAGCTATGCAATGCACTATCACGAAAAAGGCTTCAATATCCTTCTCCCTGCACTCAGAGGCCACGACTTGAGCGAACAGCAGTATATTTCAATGGGTTGGCTTGACAGACTCGACGTTTGCGACTGGATAGACTACCTTAACGACAAATACAACGACATTCAGATTGTTCTCCACGGCGTTTCAATGGGCTCTGCTACAGTTATGATGGCAACAGGTGAAGATTTACCTGATAATGTTATGTGTTGTATCGCTGACTGCGGTTTCACATCTGTTTGGGATGAAATGAAAAATGAGATTGAGACTACATACCATTTACACGCTTTCCCCACACTTTACATTTCAAGCGCTATCAGCAAGGTTGTTGGTGGCTACGGGTACAAGGAAGCATCCTCAATCAAGCAGCTGAAGAAATCAAAAACACCTACCCTCTTTATCCACGGTGAGCAGGATGTTTTCGTTCCTTACAGAATGATGGATATGAACTACAATGCGGCTGCCTGCCCCAAGGAGAAGCTTTCAATCCCTGATGCAGAGCACGCAGACTCACACCTTATCCACCCCGAAATCTATTGGCCCGGTGTGTTTAACTTTGTTGATAAGTATGTTAAATGATTTTTATCCGCTACATCACAAGATGTGGCGGATATTATTATTGTGTAGCGTATTGCACACAAAATGATGTGTATTATGTTGTTTATATGTCAAAATATTAACAAAATGAGAATATTTAAAAATTCACTTGTTTTTATGTATAAAATGTTGTAAAATACATACGATTACAAAATAGGTAATTTTGGATTATTTTACAGGAGGTTATACACTAATGTCAGCATTAACTACAAACAAAAGCGTACTTTCCTGGATTGACGAGAAGGTTGAGCTTGTAAAGCCCGACAAAATCGTTTGGATTGACGGTTCAAAGGAACAGATTGAGGAGCTCAGAGCTACTGCTTGTGCATCAGGCGAACTCATTAAGCATAATCAGGAGCTTCTTCCTGACTGTTACCTTCACAGAACTGCCGTAAACGACGTTGCTCGTGTTGAAGGCAGAACATTCATCTGTGCAACAACTAAAGAAGAAGCAGGCCCCACAAACAACTGGATGGAGCCCGCAGAAGCATATGAAATGCTTTATGATATTGCCCGTGACAGCTACAAGGGCAGAACAATGTACGTTATCCCCTACTCAATGGGTCCCGTTGGCTCACCCTTCGCAAAGGTTGGTATTGAGCTTACTGACTCAATCTATGTTGTTCTCAACATGGCTATCATGACAAGAGTTGGCAAGGACGTTCTCGAGGTTCTTGGCGACAGCAATGACTGGGTTCGTGGTCTTCACTGCCGTTGCGACATCGACGAAGAGAAGAGATACATCTGCCAGTTCCCTCAGGACAACACAATTATCTCTGTTAACTCAGGTTACGGCGGAAACGTTCTTCTCGGTAAAAAGTGCTTTGCACTCCGTATCGCTTCTTACCAGGGTTGGAAAGAAGGCTGGCAGGCTGAGCACATGCTCATCCTCGGTATCGAGAATCCTCAGGGCGAAGTTAAGTACATCTGTGCTGCATTCCCCTCTGCTTGCGGTAAGACAAACCTTGCTATGCTCATTCCTCCGGAGCTTTACAAAGAAAAAGGCTACAAGGTATGGTGCGTAGGTGACGATATTTCCTGGATCCGTAAGGGCGACGACGGCAGACTTTATGCTATCAACCCCGAGAACGGTTTCTTCGGCGTTGCTCCCGGTACAAACGTTAAGTCAAACCCCAACGCTCTTGCTTCTACAAAGAAGGGCACAATCTTCACAAACGTTGCTCACAACCTTGATGACAACACAGTTTGGTGGGAAGGTCTCGATAAGAATCCTCC
>JAZRFZ010000128.1:0-3733 GCA_045643925.1 Acutalibacteraceae bacterium
CACTTCATACCCTCACTGATACGGCGGTGTTTACCTGCACCCACATTTTGCGCCGTAAAACCTGAAACTCCGTTACCGAATGTGCATAGCGCATTTATAGTGAATGTGTTGAGCTTGATAGCGGCAGAATAACCTGCCACAACAGATGAGCCAAAGCCGTTAATAAGCTTCTGTATAAACACATTGCCAACGGAAACAAAGCTTTGTTGCAAGACACTTGGTATTGATATACGCGCCATTTTCCTTAATATACCAAAAGAGAATATTTTAACCTTGCCTTCAGTTTCCAGCCTTTTAAGATATTTTATGAGAGTGAGTACAGAAAGCACTCCTGCCACACCTTGTGCAATAAAGGTTGCCCACGCAACACCGCTAACACCCATATCAAGCCATACAACCGCAACATAGTCAAGCACTACATTCAGCACCGAGGAAAAGATTAGAAAATAAAGAGATGTTTTTGAGTCACCAAGAGATGTAAAAACACCATTTGCAATGTTATAGATGAACAGGAACGCAAAACCGCCTGTATAAATTGCTAAATACAAAGATGAATCGGCAAATATATTCTCAGGTGTATCGATTACCTTGAGGAGTGCGGGAGTTAACAGAATCCCTCCGAGAGTCATAGCCAGACCAAGAACAACACAGGAAATAAGGGCGGTTGATGTAGCAGTTTTCACCCGCTTGAAATTCTTTGCGCCAAAGTATTGTGAAATCACAACACTACAACCTATGTTACACCCAATGGCAACGGCATTAAAAATATTTGTAATGGGATATGATGCGCCAACCGCCGCAAGGGCATCCTCACCTGCAAAGCGACCTGCAATAAGACTATCTGCAATACTGTACATCTGCTGAAAAATCACGCTGACAAATAACGGTAATGTAAATTTCAGCAAAACCTTATTCGTTTTACCAATGGTTAAATCCTGTGCCACTACATCATAACCCCCTTTCGAATTCAATATAATATTATAAATAGATTTTCAAATTTGTAAAGAATTCGGGAGCAAAAATATGCAAAACTTTCTCAACAGTATGAATTCCGTAGTATGGGGCGCACCTATGCTATTGTTTTTTGTTTTCACCGCTGTAAATTTCACCTTTAAAAGCAAGGGTTTTCAATTCCGTGGTGTAGGCACTATTATTAAGCATACATTTGGTGAAATGTTTTCCAATAAAAGTGAGGGGGGAATATCCCAATTTTCTGCATTCTGCTCGGTGCTTGGCGCATGTATCGGGACAGGAAATATCGTAGGCGTTGCCACGGCAATTTACTCGGGCGGTGCAGGAACAGTTTTCTGGATGTGGTTGTCCGCACTTCTTTCAACCATGACCGCCTATGGTGAAAATTATCTCGGTGTAACAATCAAAGCACACAATAAGAAAGGGCTTCCTTTACAGGGGGCTTATGCCTACATAAAAAAGGCAACTTCCTCCGAGGCAGTTACCTTTTTATACGCTATGTTATCATTTATGTCTGCCATTGGTATGGGCAACCTTACACAAAGCAACTCCCTTGCCGACTCTCTGAAAAACAGTTTCGGTATTTCACCATACATAACGGGGCTTTTTTGTGCAATCTTGTGTGGTTTGGTAATTATGGGTGGTGTCAAACGCATTGCAAAAATGCAGACAGTTTTGGTCCCCGCAATGACGATTTTCTATCTGATTTTGTCCCTTCTCGTGCTTATGAAATTCAAAGAAAACATCCTCCCCTGCCTTACAATAATTATCAAAGAGGCTTTCTCTCTCAAAGCACTTAACGGCTACGGAATGTACAAAGCAATCCGTTACGGAGTTTCACGAGGTGTTTTTTCAAATGAGGCGGGATTGGGCTCCTCCACAATCATCCACGCTGAAACAGATAACTCCAACAGTGAAGTACAGGGAATGTGGGCAATAATCGAGGTCTTTGTCGACACAGTTTTTATGTGCACACTTACCGCCCTTGTCATACTCGTCAGCACAGATTATCCTCAAATCAATCTTTTCGGCTCTGCCCTATCTGTTGAGGCTTACGGCACAATCGGTGTTGTAGGCAGAAAAGGCGTGGGTATTCTCACGTCAATATTTGCCTTTACTTCTCTTACAAGCTGTTCACTATACGGTGAAAAGAGCTTTCATTTCATCTTCGGTGATAAACACATTACACTATATAGAATTGCTTACATTCTCCTTGTGTTCAGAGGTTGCACAAGTGCACCACACACAATATGGACCATTGCGGATATTTGCAACGGACTTATGGCGCTACCAAATCTGTTTGCCATAAACTGCTTGCGCAAGGATGTTACATACCCATAAGAATCAGCCGTACAAAAGAAATACCCTACTGCAAAAGCAGTAGGGTAAGTTCTTTACATTAAGTTATGTAATTATTCTGCCTCTTTCATTTTCTTGAAGCATTCGCTACAGTAAACAGGGCGATCCTCACGGGGCTTGAAGGGAACTTCAGCAACGCCGCCGCACTCTGCACATACTGCTGTGAATTTCTCACGCTCGCCTCTAGCTGCCTGTTTACGGGCATCACGACAAGCTTTGCAGCTCTTGGGCTCGTTAACTAAGCCTTTCTCTGCGTAAAATTCCTGTTCGCCGGCTGTGAAAATAAATTCGTTGCCGCACTCTTTACAGATGAGTGTCTTGTCTTCGTACATTTTTGCTACCTCGCTATAATATGATGTTGCCCTCTAACGGAATTGCACCGCCATCTTAGTGAAGTTTCGGAGAAATTCCGTAACCTAACAACGCTCTGCTTTTAAGCTAAGAGGACATATATTTTAACCCTCAGGGGTTATAACCTGTTTTAATTTACGACGGGCACGTTGAACTGCATTATCAACCGCCTTGGGTGTCATACCCAACTTCTCCCCGATCTCTGCATAGGACATACCGCCTGCCCTGAAAAACACAACCGTATTTTCAAGGGAAGAAAGAGAAACCTGACAAGCGGTGAGAACCTCCGACAATCGTTCAGATGTAATAATCTGACCCAACGGGTCCTCTGTGCTCTGAATATTCACAAAAGTGTCAGAACTGCCATCAACTGCTATATCGTCGGGAATACCGTATGTGGCATTTTTGATACTGTTCCTCATACACACGGAAGCATAGGACTCAAAAGGTTTGCCTTTTTGAGAATCGTAAGTTCTTACCGCATTGAGGAAGCCAAACATTCCCTCCTGAACGAAATCGTCCCTGTCAAGATATGCTGCGGTGGAGTTGTGCGAGCGTGTGTTTAAATACCTGCCGGCAAGAACGTTGAAGGCATATTCATCACCACTCTGTGAAAGTTCAACAAGTGCTTCATCTGTAAGGTCAATATACCGAGAACGCTTATCCAACCCCAAAATATCACCCCAACAGAACACTACCGCACAATATTATTTATTATAATACCACCCTTTTGTTATTTTGTCAAATATTTTTTGCCAAACATCATTATTTTTTGTATAAAATACAGAATATTTCCAAAAACGACATAAAATTGCAAATTATAATAAAAAAGAGCGATTCTGTCAGGTGACAGAATCGCTCTTGAATCGTCAATTATCGTTTCCCATATACTCTGTGTATATAGTTTTACCAACCTTGTACCAATGACCTTTGATTTTCATACACCAGAAGTCACTGTATACTGTTTTATACTCCCCTTCTTTACCTGTGGCTATTACCTCGATACTGAGCACATCCACTCTTGAAGGAGATTCAACGTAACCGAAACTAC
>JAZRFZ010000129.1:0-6527 GCA_045643925.1 Acutalibacteraceae bacterium
CACAGCACACCGGTGCTTATCAGGTTGTTGCAGGCGGCGAAACAATCACATTCCTCGACACACCTGGCCACGAAGCATTTACTTCCATGCGTCAGCGCGGTGCTATGGTAACAGACATCGCTATCCTTGTTGTTGCAGCAGACGACGGTATCATGCCACAGACAGTTGAATCCATCACCCACGCAAAAGCTGCAAACATTCCAATCATTGTTGCTATCAACAAAATTGATAAACCAACAGCTAACCCAGACAAAGTTAAACAGGAACTTACAGAATACGGTCTTGTTCCAGAAGAATGGGGCGGCGAAACAATCTGTGTACCAGTATCCGCAAAAATGGGTATCGGTATCGATGACCTTCTTGAAATGGTTAACCTTACAAGTGAAGTTAACGAATACAAAGCAAACCCTAACCGCCGTGCAAAAGGTGCTGTTATCGAAGCAAGACTTGACAAAGGTCTTGGTCCGGTTGCAACAATCCTTGTTCAGAACGGTACACTCCACAAAGGTGACGTTCTTATTGCAGGTACAGCAGTTGGCCGTGTGCGTGTAATGCAGAACGACAAAGGCGAAAGAATTGAAGTTGCAGGTCCATCCACACCTGTTGAAATTACAGGTCTTACAGATGTTCCATCTGCAGGTGACCTCTTTGATGCTGTAGAAGACGAAAAACTTGCAAGAGAACTTGCAGAAAGACGTCTCCAGTCCATCAAGGAAGAAAGATTCAACGCTGTTCAGAAAGTTACACTTGATAACCTCTTCAGCCAGATTGCTCAGGGTGAAATGAAAGAACTTCCAATCATCGTTAAAGCTGACGTTCAGGGTTCTGCAGAAGCTGTTAAACAGTCTCTCGAAAAACTTTCCAACGACGAAGTTCGTGTTAAAGTTATCCACGCAGCAGTTGGTGCTGTAAGCAAATCCGACGTTATGCTTGCTTCCGCTTCCAACGCTATCATCATCGGCTTTAACGTACGTCCTGACGCTACAGCTAAAGCAGATGCTGAACACGATCAGGTAGAAATGCGTATGTACCGCGTTATCTACGATGCTCTTGAAGATGTTAAAGCTGCTATGAAAGGTATGCTTGCACCTAAATTCAGAGAAGTTGAACTTGGTCATGCAGAAGTTCGTAACGTATTCAAACTTTCTTCCGCTGGTACAGTTGCAGGTTGTTACGTTAAAGACGGTAAAGTTGCACGTCATGCAAAAATCCGTGTTGTTCGTGACGGTATCGTTGTGTTTGAGGATGAAATCGCATCACTCAAGCGTTTCAAGGATGACCAGAAGGAAGTTGCAACAGGTTATGAGTGCGGTGTAGGTCTTGAAAAGTTCAACGATATCAAAGAGGGCGATATCCTCGAAGCATACATCGTTGAGGAATACAAAGACTAATTTAGAGTGGATACACTTTCCACACTCTCTAAGGAGAAATTATGGGAACTTATAGACAAAACAGAACTGCCGAGGACATTAAGCGTGAGATTGCCAGTATTGTAAGGGAACTTAAAGACCCTCGCATTTCAGACCATCTCATAAGCATTGCCCGTGCCGAGGTTGCATCTGACTCATCTTATGTTAAGGTGTATGTCAGCGCAATCGAGGGTATGGAGGTTGCCAAGGCAGCTGCAAAGGCGCTTACGGGCGCAACCGGTCTTATCCGTCGTGAGGTTGGTAAAAGACTGGGACTTCGCAAAACCCCCGAAATGAAGTTTGTTGCTGATGACTCTATCGAGTATGGTATGAGCATCGTCAAAAAGTTAGAGGAAATTTCAAGCAATTCCGACGACGAATAATTATTAGGAGTTACGGCTATGTTACCGCATATCTGATGCGGTAACACGCCGCCCTTGAAGTTATGGTAATTGATAAAAAACAATGTATTGAACTCATAAATTCCCACGAGGAATTTCTTATACTTTCCCACGAACATCCCGATGGTGACACCTTGGGGTGCGCTTTTGCATTGTGTGAGGTTTTGCGCTCAATGGGTAAAAAGAGAGCGTTTCTCTGTGCCGATGAAATTTCCGAGGACTTCAGCTACATTACAAACGGCTTTGAAAATGATGATGTAAAAGACCCCTTTGTAATCGCAGTTGATGTTGCAGATTCCCGACTTTTGGGTGATATTAAGGAAATTTACGGTGACAAGGTTGATTTGGGTATTGACCATCACGCCTCCAACACATTGTTCGCAAAAAACACTTTTGTTGAGGACAGAGCTGCTGCTTGTGAGATTATTTTCGAGCTTGCAGGTGATTTGGGCTACAAGTCAAACGAGTATTTCAGAAACTGCATTTACACAGGCATTTCAACGGATACAGGCTGCTTCAGATACCAGAACACCTCTGCTCTGACATTCAGAATAGCTGCAGAGTTAATGGAGCAGGGAATTGATTCCAAAACAATCAACAAGCTTATGTTTGAAACAAAAACAAAGAGCTTCCTTGAGCTTGAGCGACTTTCCCGTGAAACACTTGAGTATCACTTCGATGACAGGTGTGCCATTATCACAATCACTCAGGAGATGTACGACAAAAGTGGCGCGGACGAGCATCAGGTTTACCCCATAACTGCGCTTCCTCGTCAGATTGAGGGTGTTGTTGTCGGTGCGGTAATGAAAGAAAAGCCCGACGGAACCTTCAGTATTTCTGTCCGTACGGATGGTGATGTGGATGCATCTGAGGTGTGCGCTCGTCTTGGTGGCGGCGGTCACAAGGGTGCTGCGGGTTGTCACCCCGAGTGCGGTTGCGAAGAGGCGAAGGAAATGCTTCTTGCATCAATCAAAAAATCTTTGGACGGTCTTCAGAAATGACAGGTATAATTCCCCTTAAAAAGGGTATGGATATAACATCATTTTTTGCGGTGAACAAGCTCAGACGTATTGCCGAGGAGAAAAAGGCGGGTCATACAGGTACTCTTGACCCGAACGCAACAGGTGTTCTGCCTGTGGCGCTCGGCGGTGCAACACGCTTTATTGAGCTTTTGCCCACCCATATAAAAGAATATGATGCCACATTCAGACTGGGCGTTGAAACAGACACACTTGACATTTGGGGTCAGGTGACAAAAACCTGTGATAAAACTGTCGAACCCGAGGATGTTATCGGACTTACGGAGCAGTTTACAGGTGATATAATGCAGCTGCCACCTATGTTTTCTGCAATAAGAAAAGACGGTGTGCGACTTTATGAACTTGCCCGACAGGGCAAAGAGGTGGAGCGAACACCTCGAAAATGTACTATATACGAATTGAATATCCAGCACATCGAGGACAATGATTATAAATTGTCCTGCCGATGCTCCGCAGGAACATACATACGTACGCTTATAAGTGATATAGGTGAGGCTTTGGGTACAGGTGCGGTGATGACTGCACTTTCCAGAACTTATGCTTGCGGAGTGAGTATAGATGATTGCTATACACTGGAGGAATTACAGGCTTTGAAGGATGAGGGGAATCTGACAAAGGCACTTATCCCCATTGACAAGCTTCTTGAATGTTATCCGCCCCTTTATGTAACGGATAATCAGGCAATCCGCTTCAGCAACGGCGGTGATTTAATGGCTCAGAGGGTGAAAAACCTTAAGGGCTGCGGCTTGTACAGAGTATATGGCAATGAAAAATTTTTAGGTCTGGGAGAATACGCGGAAGGTAGCGACTCCCTTACCGTGAAAAGAGTTTATAACGAAAGATGATTACAAACCAGCAGTTTGAGGGCAGCTTTGTTGCTCTCGGCACATTTGACGGACTTCACATAGGTCACAAGGCGGTTATTACCGCAGAAAAAAGTCAATATGAACGGAAAATCGCCCTTATGTTCAGAAAGCACCATAATGCTGAAGAATTAAAGGACGCTCCGTGCACACTTATAACACCGCAGCTTGAAAGAGAAACTCTCTTTGCCTGGGGTGTTGAGCCCGTTTATGTTGATTTCGGTGAAATCTGTGATATGTCACCCGAGGAATTCGTTGACAAAATTCTTGTTGACAAATTCAATGCAAAATCCATCGCTTGTGGCTTTAACTACCGCTTTGGTAAGGGTGCATCGGGTGATGTGCAGACTCTTATGGCTTTGTGCCTGGAGCGTGAAATCAAGCTGACGGTTGTTGATAAAATAGAATATGAGGACGAGCCTGTAAGCTCCACACGTATCCGTGAAGCAGTAAAGAATGGTGATATGCGAAGCGTCAGTGCAATGCTTGGCAGATATTTTTCCTATGATTTCGAGGTTCTTCACGGTGACGAAAGGGGCAGAATTTTAGGCTCACCAACCATAAATCAGTTTTTCGCCCCTGATTTTCAGGTGCCTGAGTTTGGTGTTTATGCCTCATTTACCGACGTTGACGGTAAAATTTATCCGTCGGTTACAAACGTGGGCATAAGACCCACCATCGGCAACAGCGAAAAACGAAGCGAAACAAATATTATCGGCTATCACGGTGACCTTTACGGTCAGTATCCCCGGGTTTTCCTGGTGGAGAAGATACGCGGTGAAATGAACTTCGGCTCTCTTGATGAACTGAAAAACCGTATTTTTGCCGATAAGGAAACAGCACTGGGTATCCTGAAAGGAGAGAATTTCTGTGAATTTTAAGAATAAGATAAAGGTTTCTCCCTCAATCCTTTCTGCAGACTATGCACTTCTTAAGCCCGATATTGAAAAGGTAAAAGAGGGCGGTGCAGATATGCTCCATGTGGATGTAATGGACGGTCACTTTGTGCCCAACATTTCCATCGGACCACCTGTTGTGAAAGCCATAAGAAAAGCAACGGATATGTTCCTTGATTGTCATCTTATGATAAGTAATCCTTATGACTACGTTGATGCTTTCGTGTCTGCAGGTGCCGACCTTATTGCATTCCACGTTGAAAGCAACAGTGATATTGAAAAAACTATCGCAAAAATCAAGGATGCAGGTGTTTTACCTGCACTTGTAGTAAAGCCCGGCACACCTGCCGAGGCAGTTTTCCCCTATATAAAGGATATTGCAATGGTGCTTGTAATGACAGTTGAGCCCGGCTTTGGCGGTCAGTCATTTATGAGTGATATGTTGCCCAAAATCAAGGCTATAAGAGAAAAAGCCGAGGAAGCAAATCCTCAGCTTATGATTCAGGTTGACGGCGGAATTGACAGTAAAACTGCACCCCTCTGTGTGGACGCAGGTGCAGATGTCCTTGTCAGCGGAAGCTATGTATTCGGTGCTGCCGATACCAAGGCGGCTATTGATAGCTTAAGATAAGGGATTTCCCATTTCATAGATTTCGGCAAGCTCTTTTTTACAGGCAAGACTTACTTCACCGAATTCGCACAATCGGGTGAGTAATTTTTCAGTTTGCCCCGGCGTGGGGTGGATGATGATGTAATAACGCTCATCCTTGGTGAAAAATTCAGCGGAATCACCAGAGGGGACATCCTCTATGATTCTCATTGCGTCGATAAACGCGTTACAGTCAAAGGCACAAAACACAACAGGCTCAGCATCTTTTTTCATAACCAGCTTCTTTTTCTGGTGAAGGGGACTGTCATTCAGTTGGCTGAAGTGCATTATGCACCCACCGTCTTCACCGGGTGAAACCTGGATAAGCAGACGGTTGTCAATGTTGATGGGTTTGCCTAAAACTCGTTTGGCTTCATCAAGAATTGTCCATATAACTCGTCGCGTCTCGATGTTTGAATAGTCCATTTCATCGTAAGTGATGTCAAAGTCCTGCATATCGCGCTCCGTGAGAGTTACGGCAATTTTTTCTTCGCCGTCGGCTTCAATTTTCAAAGCAAAACCTCCTTGTGAAAGTGGTATCGTACTATTATCATAATACTCACAAGGCTTATACACAATGATAAAATAATGGAAAGGATTTTTCCTATGAAGTTTGCAGTCAGCAGTTACAGCTTATCCGCCCTTGTAAATAAGGGAGAGAAAACAGAGATTGAACTTATCGCCCTTGCCAAGGAAATCGGCTTTGACGGTATCGAGTTTGCAGGAATCAGTACTCCCGATGGTGAGGACAAGCTTCAGTATGCCGCTCGTCTTAAGGCAGAGTGTGACAAGCAGGGTATTGAGCTTGTGCAGTATTCAATAGGTGCGGATTTCCTTTATGGATGTGACGGAGATTTGCAGGCAGAAATTGACCGCCTTAAGGGAGAGGTTGATGTTGCAGTAGCCTTGGGTGCCAAGGGTATGCGCCACGATGCAACAGGCGGCTACAAAAACGGTGAGGAAAAATTCAATGGCTTTAAACAAGCCTTGCCCCGTCTTGTAGAGGGCTACAAGGCTGTTACGGAATATGCCGAAACCAAGGGTATTAAAACAATGATTGAAAACCACGGCTACTTCTGTCAGGACAGTGACAGGGTAGAGGCTATAATTACAGGTGTAAATCACCCCAATTTCGGTGCACTTGTTGACATCGGCAACTTCCTTTGTGCCGACGAAAATCCCGTAACTGCAGTCAGCAGAGTTGCACAGTTTGCATCCTACGTACACGCTAAGGATTTCCATATTAAAAGCGGTAATGAATTTGCTCCC
>JAZRFZ010000130.1:0-16544 GCA_045643925.1 Acutalibacteraceae bacterium
ACACTCATTAACCTTGATTTCTTCAAATACCTTAAAGATAAATATGGTATGGAGATTAAAATCTACGCCTGGGATGCCGGTAACTTCGACGGTGCAAGTGGAGGTTACGGTGACTTAAATGGTGACAAGTTCAAATCGCAATATCCGGAAGGCTACAAAAACGTTGTTGCAAAGGCGGCTGAATCAGGCATTCATATGGGTCTGTGGGGTAGCCCCGACGGCTTCGGTGACACTCCCGAGGAAGAAAAAGAGCGTTTTGAATTCTTCGTTCATCTTTGCCGTGACTACAACTTCGGTTTATTTAAACTAGATGGTGTTTGTGGTACTCTTCGTCCCGAAAAGGCAGAGATTTTTGCCCGTATGCTCAAGGAATGTCGTGAATACAACCCAGACCTCATTGTGCTCAATCACCGTCTTGATTTTTACGAGGCTGAAAAGCACATCACCACTTATCTGTGGAATGGTGACGAAACCTACGTTGATGTCAGCACCTGCAACAAGCAGACTGCAATGCACCATCGTGGCTTTATGTTTACACGCGGTCACACAGATAACCTTGAACGCCTTGCCGAGGACCACGGCGTGTGTATTTCCTCAAACGTTGACTACTTTGAGGATGAGCTGATTTACCAGGCATTTAACCGTTCACTTATCCTTGCCCCCGAAATCTACGGCAACCCCTGGTTTATGAGGGATGATGAATTACCCAAGCTTGCCAGGGTTTACAATCTTCACCGCAGAAATGCCGGTATTCTTACACAGGGTAAATTACTTCCGGATACTTATGGTAATAACCCCTGTTCACGCGGTACTGATACAAAAAGATTTATCGCAACAGGCAACAACACATGGGAGCCTGTAACAATCAAATTAAATATTGCAGAGGTCGGCATCAAAACCGATGCCCCTGTTATGGTGAACCTTCACCATCCCTACGAGGAATATATTGGCACTTTCAATTCAAATGATACCGTTGAAATAACACTTATGCCCTTCCGCGCAACGCTTATTGAGGTTGCAGCACCCGATTGTGCCGAGCCTATGCTCACTAACTGCAAGTACGAAATAATTGTTGAAGACAGCGACGGCACACCCAAGGAAGTAAAAATACTCCAATGTGACGGTGGAGATATTTCACTTGTAAAAAACGGCACAAAAGAGTTTTTCAAAAACGGTGAAAAAGTAAATATTCTTGAATCTGCTCCCCTTTTCCTTGGCACTCTTTCAAATGAAATTCAAAGACCCGAAAACGGCAGATTTCTTTACGAAACCGCTATGCAAGCAATCACAAACGACTGCCTTGAGATTCAGAGCATCCGTCGTTCAGGTGAAACACAGATACCCCAGGTAAAAGCCGCCCGTGATGCATTCTTTAATCAAGAGATTTATGAGCTCCGCGGTTGCGAGAGCAAATATATGTTTGACGGCAAGGCTGACACCTTCTTCGACAGTCAGAGCAAGACATACTGCGACATGGATTTACGAATAAATGGCGGTTGTCTTCGAGTTGATTTGGGTGAAGAAATCGACTGTGACAGTATCGAGGTTGAGTTCTTCTCCCCCGATTATCCCACACGTGAGGTTGAGGTACAGAAGCTCCCATTAACTGCAGAATATTCCTGCAATCTCAATGATTGGAAATCAACCGACCTTGTGAAAACAAGTGTTGCAGATGATGACTTTACCGCAAAAATAATACGTTTCACCGTTCATGATTACTATGATCTCCACGGCAAAAAGCTTGTGGCAAGTTATGGTGTAAATGAAAAAATCCGCTATTTCTCAATGGAAAAACCCGTTGACAGAATTTACGCGGTACGTGTTATTAAAGACGGCAAGGAAATCAGGCTTACAAACCCTCGCGCTAACAATATGCAATCACATTACAGATATAAAAACACCGCGGTATGCAAATTCAACGAATTTACATTACCGCAGTACAAAAAGGATTCCCGCTTGACAGTTGCAGTTGAAGGCACTCACGGTGAGGAATGTGTTTACTGTATAGCAGAAATCGACGGAAAATTCGTAGGATTCCCCGAACGCGCGCCTGACTACAAGGCGAACCAATGGGAGCATGCCGTTTGTGGTTCCGACAAGAATAACACCTTCTTCCTACCCCTACCCGAAGATGTACAGGGCAAGACAGTAAAGGTTTATTCCATTTTCTCCGACAGACGCAAGGCAGAGAACACCATATGCAATGTTTACATCTGCGAAAAGCACTAAGATATCCATATAAAAAGCAAATTTCTTGCAATAGATAAGATTTACTAAATTTCCAACACAAATAAAGCTCCCTTGCAATAGCAAGGGAGCTTCGTTTAATTCCATTCTTTATTCATTACAACAAATGTCATTCTTTCCTGTATACTGGGACCACCATGGCCTGTGCCAATACCGCCCTGGTCAGAGGTTACAATAATAAGCCAATCCTCAGTATCATAAGTATCTCTCGCTTCGATAGCTTTGATTACCTCGTAACCATAACCATCCTCTGTGTTAAATGCATTTTTATATCTGGGATTGTTGTATGTGAAACCAAAATCATGTCCCGCTGAATCGGTATCCTCGTAAATGATAAACACAAAGTCTGCACAATCTGCACTTATGATTTCCTCCATAGCGCCTGTGTGAATATCCTTTTTGTTCTTACGAAGCTCAAATTCAACATCAAGATTGTTTTCTTCGCAATATGCTTTTTCATCTGAATAGGTTGCGCCATCTTTGGAGAAATGACCCTTCCACTTTGTTATGAAGGATGAACTGTCAATTATTCCGTCTTCAACAAGGCTGGTCATAAGTGTTTTGGGGTCAACAGCTTTAGTAATACCGTTACCTGTTATACCGGTAACATCTGCCCACTCGCCTGTAACGATTGAGCACCAACCGGGTGCTGTAGAAGTGTCCTGAGTGTTCTCTTCAGGGTAATTAACACCACCACAGTATGTCAGATTATTTGATGCACCATTTTCAAGAAGGTAGCTTATTGCACCCTTTTCTTGCTTTTCTGCCAGAATGTCTGCACGGCAACCGTCATAACCGATAATAACAACCTTTTTCTCTGTCTTTCCTTCGGGTAAGTCAGCCTCAAAATGGTCTTTTATAATGCCATAAAGGTCAGTCTGAGGATATGCGGTTTCCAAAGTATTTTCATAGTTTACAGAAGCAACATTCTGTCTGAACAGTTCTTCAGTATCTTTGTCATCTTTAAAATATCTTGTGAAATACAGTGCCAAGGCACCTGCAATAATCCCAAGGACAACTATAACCGAAATAACTGAAATAATAATTTTCTTTTTATTCTTCATTTTCACTCATCCCGTTTTATTTATTTATTTTCATTTGAAGCAGCTTCATTTTCTTTGTGGCGCTCTGCTCGGATTACTTCCAGCTCACGATACATCTGCTCTTTCTTTTCGCCCTCAATATCATAAGATGTTTTGAGGATAATTGCTTTAAGAACGTTGCTGAGTGTGTAACCAAAGAGAAGGAACGCAAGAATCTTAAGACAAGTATCAAGGTATGTTGGTTGAGCCTGCATTGTTGCTACAAGATCCCCCTCTGCAGAGGAGAGGTAACCCGCCCAAGCAATCATAAAGGGAATTGCAAGCTCCTTGAGATAGTTACAAGCTGAGTTAACCCAACCGGGAATAATACCCTGAATAGCTTCCATTCTTTCACCGCACTGCCACTCGAGATAATCAAGAAATTCAACATTGAAGTGAGAGTTTGAAAGCTCCTGAATACCAATACCTACACCGAAAATGAAATAGAACACATAGAAGAATATGCTGTTCCAACCAGAGAAGAATGTAATACCCATCTTTGCCTCTACAAAGCAGATTGCAAATAACACACCTGCTGATATAAGTGCATAGGGACCACAGAACTTGAGTAGCTTTGTAGGCTCGTATTTCTTTGAAAGCTTGGTGGTAATAAGGTTACCAACAACGGTACCGATAGCGGTGGGAAGTGTAAGCAGAAGATTCTTTGACGAGCCCACTGTTATTGCGGCAAGATAAGTTGACATTCTGCCAAGCATAGCAAAGGCATTTACCCATTGCATTGCGTGGTAAGCACGATAGTTTTTATATTTGAACAGAGTGAACAATGCTTTTGAAATTTTAACCTTTTCCTTTTTAGGAAGTTCAATTCTTTCCTTGCAGAAAAGACCGCACATAAGGTTACCAAATGCAGTTACAGCTGCAGCAACAAGGGCAAGTGTCATATACATCTTGTTCTTATCGTCGCTGAAAAGACCATAAACAAATGTTGCAATATATGCTCCGCCATAGCCTATGTAATAAGACAACTGCCATATTGTTGCAACAGTTTTCTTTTCCTTGTGATTGGGAGAAATAACTTGAACCACATTCTGACCATAGTTGTTGAAGGTGTTGAATATGGTCTGACAGCAGGCAATACCGTAACGGAAAAGAGTCATCTGCTCAACTGTCCATCCCTCGGGCACATAGAAATAGAAAACGGTAAGTAAGAATATAGGTGCAAGGCAGATTATGTACCACTGACGGTATCTGCCCCAACGGCTCTTCCATTTCTGAACGATAATACCCGAAACAGCACCAATAGCAATACCCAAAACAGTTGTAATAGTGGATTGCACTGCAAGAATAGCGGCAATATCATCAGAGCTTACACCGACAGGGCCAAAATAGAGCTCGTGCAAAAAGGCTGCTGCGAGAGTACCTGTAAGGGTTGTACCAAACATACCACCGATTCTCGCGAGCATAATACACACATACTCGAACTTTGTAATGTACTTACCCTCGTTGTGATTAAGCGCACCTTGCGGTATCGCAGTAGCCGATGAAGGTTTCTTTTTGAACATAACATCATCTCCGTACCAACTTTTTAGTTGATTTTAACATTATTTTTGTGCAGTTTCAAGTATTTTGGTGCACAAACACAAATATTTTATACTTTAACTATATCAACCTTTGCGAAGATTAACACAAGACCCTGCACCGCTGCCGTTTCTGATAAGAAAACGGAGGCAAAGTAAATAAAGGCACAAGGTTATATTGATAAAAACAAAAAGATTGTTTTGCGTTTATGTATATGGTAGAATATAACCATTAAAGGGGGTAGAAAAATATGAAGGATAATAAAATTCATATTGCCTATGGATTTCACGTTAACTGCTATCACTCCTACAGGGGTGACACAAATGATAACCTGGGCTTTGGCTCTGACATAAGAATTATCAGAAAAATTCTTGATACACTTACCGAGTTCAATGAAAAAGGCATACCCGTAAAAGGTACATGGGATACCGAAAATTTCTTTTCGTTACAGAAAATTCTGCCCCAATATGCTCCTGATATAATCGAAAAAATGAAGGTGCGTGTTGAAAAATACGGTGATGAAAATATCATTATGGGTTTCAACAACGGTGCTCTTTCTGCTATGACCGAGGACGAGTTTTCAGAAAGCATAAACCTTGCCGTCACTAACAAAAACGGCAGCGGACTTGAGGATATATTCGGTACCTGTGAAAAAATTGTAAGACCGCAGGAGGTTATGTTTACCCCCTCGCAGATTACTTTATATAACAAGCTTGGCATAAAGGCACTTTGCCTTTATTACAGCTGTGTTCCCTTTGACGCGTTCAGGACAATTATCCCCAAGCTCCCTGATGAGGTTGCATTCAACCCTGTTACATACACCTACAAAGGCGAAAGCCTTACCATTATACCAACCTACAGCAACTCTGACGTGTGCGATGCCGGTTGCCTGCGTGCATGGGTTAAGGATTTACGCAAAAAGCAGGAAAGTGGAGAAATTAACAAAGATTTATTTCTGTTTATCAATATGGATGCCGACGCCATTTTCTGGGAAACACTTGACATCGGCCCACTTACGGGCAAAATAGCAAACACAGATGGTATTCATGGACTTGTTGCAGAAGTTGCTGACCTGCCGTATGTTGTTTTTGATACTCCCGGCGGATACCTGAAAAACCACCAACCTGCAGGGGAAATTGATTTCACCCACGATACCGCAGACGGTAATTTTACAGGTTACGCATCCTGGGCAGAAAAGCCTTTTAACCGAAAAATATGGACAAGAATTGAACGTGCAAGAGCGATGGCAAAGGTGAACAGCAAGGATGATAAGCTTTCACCCTCCTTCGATTCACGCATTCTACTTCTTTCAACAACCCATTTCGGCCTTGCAACTCCCGTGTTGAATATTCAAAGAGAAAAAACAGCACTTACACTCAGCGACGAGGTTATAAAAAATGAGGTTTCTGCATTACCCCAAACTGAAAAACTAACAGTTTACAACACAACTGAATCACTATTTCAATGTGTTCAGCTTGAAATCAAAAAGAAAATAGATGACCTTTCATGTGTTGATGTGAAGGCAGACTATCTTAAAAGCTTTGTTGCTGTGCCAACGGCTGATGACTGCTCTTCTATTTTCCTTATGATGAAATTTGAAGAGGTAAAAGATAAATACGAGATAGAAATCAGCTTTGACACAAAAAAAGAACAGCCTACCTTTGGCAATCTCCTTAAAACAGACAGGCTTTCAATTATGTTCTCACCCGAGGGCAATATTGAATTTGTAAAGTGCGATGAAAGAGTCATAGGCACAAGTGAATTTTTGCAGTCCTTTATTACCTATAACAATAAAAGGTATGACTTTGAAAACACAAAGGTTTCACAGCTCGTTGTTGCAGGTGATGGTGAAGGCATAAGGATTCAGGGTGAAATCCACCTACCCGAAGAAATAGAGGGCGGTAGTTTTACTTATGACTTCTTCAAAGCAGATTTGTCTGATGCGGTTTTTGTAAGAACAACAGTAAAATACCCTTATACTGCGGAAACAACTTCAATTTCAACAGAAAACTCTGCGCTGGGCAGATTCAGCGATATGAAGTGGGTTGAAACAGCACCATTTCAGCTTACGCCAATGCTTGATGGTGATATTTCTGTTATCAAAAGGAATTTCATGGATGATGTGTCATCGTTCAGGACACAATCCTTCCCCGAATGTGATGAAATGAACAATTATCTTGCATCCTTTAACCATCAGCTTACCGGTGGATTTGTAGGTCTGTATGATGAAAAGGGTGGTATCATTGTTGCAAACGCCCGTCAGGTGCTTAACTCAATGGCACATTGCCCTATGCGTCTTGAAAAGGATAAAACTGTGCGTATGAATCCTTTTGGCACCTATTACGGTAATCAGCGCCATCATTTTGGCAGGGCAAAGGACCAGATTCTGAATGTTTATACCCTTGTTGCATCACAAGGTAAAAGCATAGCACCATCATATAACGGTAGCGCAGAAACAGCGGTTTTCGGTATTTATCCTCTTTCAAAAAGCGGACTTACCGATGATGAAAAAACTGAGATTTGTGCATTTGCCGATGGTGCGGTAGCATCTGCACCCGAGGGCTCTGATGTTGCACAATACACCAAAGATAACATAACAGTAAGGGAAGGTACTGCAGACGGCATAAACGAAAAAGACCTGAAAAGCCCTGTTCTTACAGGTGTTTCAGGGAATATCATCAACTATATCACCAAAGGTGCCAGAGCAATAGGTCACATAATTCTTACTCAGATTAAATCAAAATAATTTTTTAAATACTTATAACATAAATTAAGACCACAATGCCAAACGGCATTGTGGTCTTAATGGTCGGAGTGAAGAGGCTCGAAGGGATACGCCCTTCGCACTCGCTGTACTCGTTAACCCATTATGTTCTCCTTCGGAGAAATTTGGCGACATCCTCGGCTACGCCCTTCCTCGTCCACAGGACGCAGTCGCGTGTGTTGCCCAAAACAGGCGGGCGTCTGCTTGTGTTCAGAAACTCGGAGATTAAAATCTATTCATTACAAAAATAAAAAGAGCAATACCTGACGGTATTACTCTTTTTATGGTCGGAGTGAAGAGGCTCGAACTCCCGACATCCTGCTCCCAAAGCAGGCGCGCTACCAACTGCGCTACACCCCGATGTTTCATATTTAGTTTTTGTAATATCAAGTTAGTGTAGGCTTTGTCCCAAAGCAGGCGCTACACCCCGATGTTTTGTTTGCTTTCATCAAACCATGTTGAGTTTTCTCAACCATTGCATTATATAAAATTAAGTTTATTTTGTCAATAGAAACGGACACAAAAACTACATTATACCTTCCCATTTTATTTCTGCCACCAATTATAAATTCTATTGATTTTCATTTTGTAAGGATGCTATAATCATTTTATAGAATATGTTCATTCTTACACACACTATTTGGAGAGATTTGATATGACGGCAAAGTTATTTATTCAAGCATTACTTAAGTTTGTCTTAGGCATTGTTCTTGTCGGTTTATTGGTATTCTTACCTGCAGGTACACTTGACTTTGCAAACGGATGGATTTTTATGGCTATCCTTTTCATCCCTATGTTCATTGCCGGTGTTGTAATGATGTTTAAAAACCCCGGACTTCTTGAAAAGCGTCTTGATGCAAAGGAAAAGGAAGCTGAACAAAGTATTGTAGTAAAATTGAGCGGACTTATGTTCCTGGCAGGTTTTATTGTTGCAGGTCTTGATTTCCGCTTTGGTTGGTATCCCCTGCCCCGCGGCGTGGTTATTGTCGCGGTTGTTGTGTTCCTCGTTTCCTACGGCATTTATGCTGAGGTGCTCCGTGAGAATACATATCTGAGCCGTACCATTCAAGTGCAGGAAAACCAGACGGTCATTGACACAGGTCTTTATTCAGTTGTGCGACACCCTATGTACTCTGCCACGATTCTTCTGTTCCTGTCGATGCCACTTGTTTTAGGCTCTGTTTTTTCATTTCTTATTTTCCTCGCCTATCCCTTTATAATCGCAAAGAGAATCAAAAACGAGGAAGATGTACTGGAAAGAGAACTCCAAGGTTATAGCGAATATAAAAAGAAAGTAAAATATCGTTTGATACCTTTTATATGGTAAAAGAATGATGCCTGTGAGGTCTGTTAAGTGACTTCACAGGCATTTTTATTGTTTTACTTTATTCTTCTTTATTTTTCTCAGTTGCAGCAGTTGCGGCACGTGTGCGTTCAAGGTCCAGATACATTCTCTCGCGTGTTTTCTGGTCAATGTTATAGAAGAACATCGGTATAATACTAATAATATCAAAAATCAACTGTGGGCCGAATGCGGCGATAAACATCTTCCACATTGTATCCTGTGTCTGCACAGCAGTAAGACCGGCCTCATAACCCGCCCAACGTGAAAGGAGCATGGTATTGATTTTGGTGAGGGCAATTCCCCTCACCTTATTGATATAGCCTGTAAGAAGGTTAACGGTAGCCTCTACTCGATAACCATTCTGCCACTCGCAGTAATCAAGCACCTCATAGTTGATTTCACTCTCTATGATTTTCTTTGTACCATAGAATACCATTTCAAGGCTGGTACCAAACATCATTGCAAGGGTCATAGGCAATTTCTTTTTATAGAAGCCGTTCTCCTTACCGCCAATAAGACCCACAAGGAAGAAGCCTATTTCAGAAACAAGAATCGAGCCCCTTTGCATAAGCCAGAGTGCCTTGGTTGAAAATCTTCGTCTGAACTTGGTTGCCCAAGGGTAGCTGGCGTATGAAATTGGCATACCAGGTATACCCGCTATGGTGGACATCATATTGAATTTCAGAACGCTGTCATAGTAAAGCGACTGTGATGTTCCCACGTTGATACCGTCCACAAAGCCTGACATAGTGTAAATAAGCAAAGGCTTATTCTTAAACACAGAGAACATACCCTTCACAACCTGTGGCGGTTTCTCGGACTGAGGAACTCGTTCCTTGCTGACGAAGACCCACATTATTGCGGGTACTGTAGCAATAACCCACCAGAAGGTTTTCATCGTTGCAAAGGTTTTCGTAAGGTTTATTTTGATTTTGCCGTTTGCCACAAGGTCAAACAGAATACCTGCCAACTGCTCGGGAAACCGTTTGAACAAATCACTTGCAAAACGTGATGAAACAAGCAAAGCCGTTCTTTCGTTGGGGTTGGGAGTGAACACGTTGTCGATATATCCGCCACCACCAAAAAATGCACCAACGGTCTCGCTGATATATGAAAGAATCATATAAAAAATCAATCTTTGTGCCGCATTCAGTCCGTTTGCATCGGCAATAATGGGCATTATACAGGTAATAAAGCCCACCGCAATGCTTGGCAATAGCGCAAGGTACTGAAAGGGCTTAAACTTACCCCAACGGGTACGCATCTTGTCAATAATAACTGCGGAAAGTGGGTCATTTATAAGGTCATAGATACCCAATGTAACCGCCGCATTACCGTGGGACTCGGGATTAAGACCGAAGATTTTGTACAAGAACAGTTCGGATGTAACATCATATTTACCAAGCTGAAGCTCCGCTGTAGCGGTTTTTAATATGTAAACAACTCTTTCCTTGGTTGAACAGAAGGTTCTGTTCATATATGCGGGAGAATCCATTACATATTCACGGGTCTGAGGTTCAATTGTCTGTGTGGTTTTATTATCACTCATACTTTTTTTCCTCCCCGTTAAGTGCTTTTTCCTTTTCAAGTTGCATTTCGGTCAATCTGCGGTACATTTCCTGTCTGATTTCATCCTGAGGAACACCGTCCTCCACCATCTTGAAATATTCCTCAATAGGAATACCGCCAACAAAGCATTGTGCGTGTTTAACCTCAACGCCTTTTTTATAAATCGCAATTTCAATAGCGAAGTTTACTGCAAGTAACAAGATATAAACAAACGGCGCTATGGGAAATGCGATGCCGAAATAAGGATTATCAGGAATACACATAAGCAAAATTGTTGCCACAACGCTTAAAGCAAGCATTGAAATATTAAAGCCATAACACCTTGCTTTTGCTTTTTTACCGCACGCCATTGTAATGCATCCAAAGTGGACTAAAACAAGAACTAGCGACAACACTAACAAGGCAACTGCCGAAAGGAGTAAAATCATAGGTGTTTTTCCGTCACCTGTACTCAAAAGACCTGCCACACCATTTATATCGAAGGTTTCAAGCATATCCATGAGATTAAACAAAGTATAAACCCCTTCGAATTCCACAAATGGTGCTTTGAACCAACCACTTAGCCACGGCACAACTATTGCTGCCAAGGGTAAAAAGCTTGTAAATATACGAGCCACCGCAAGTTTGGAACCCACAAAAGAAGCCTTCATTCGGTCAATCTTCTTCTGAAAATAGTAATACTGAACCTCGGCTTTATCAGCATCCTGCATAAGCCTTTCCTGAATGTCATAGAGAACGATATTACATTTGCAATGTGGGCAATGTTGTTTCCAATCCGCCATACGAAGATGCTCACCGCACTTGGGACAATTTGCCATTTTGCTCACTCCCTGTTAAGGTTATATACTTATGATACAAAATATACAGTTTCAAGTCAATATTTTTTATGAAGAATACCATAATTCAGCGCGTATTTCATTGACAAAGGTGGTTGTAATTGGTAAAATCATAATGTATTACTTTATGTTCAGAGGTGTTCTTATGTCCAAAGGCAACAATAGTGACAAATACGGCAAAGCAATTAAGGTTTTGCAGATTTTGTCATTTGTTTTAATGGTAGGCATGGTTATACTGTGCGTAACCTTTTTGTCAAAGAATGACATTTCTGTAAGCAATGTAGGTGCACTTACACAATACCTGACAGGCGGTACAATCACAATAGCGCTGATTATCATCGGCTTTAGTATTGTGAAATCATTTGCTCTCATTTTCCCACCTGCGGTTTTATTTGTGCTTTCAGGCATTGTTTTTGAAAAGATGTGGGTTGCAGTGCTAGTCAACTGCATTGCAACGGCTTGTAGCATCATACTCCCCTATTTCTTGGGCAGATTTATGGGCTTGGAGGTTGTAAACTCACTCAAAAACAGATTTAAAGCAATCAAGAAGCTTGATGACTTTGCAGGTGAAAACTCATTTGCACTTGTGTTTGTTTTTAAGGCAGGCGGTCTTATGCCGTCTGATTTAAGCAGCCTTATATTTGGTGCTATGAACATCCCCTTCGGCAAATATTTCGTTGCATCAAACCTCGGACTCCTCATTCTTAATGTTTTGTGGACTCTCCTTGGTGCAAAGGGAGATTTGTCAAATCCCCTGTCATATCTTTACGCTCTGCCTGCTCTTGTCTTTGCAATACTTGCATCTGTGATTATGAGCAAAAGGCAGAAGAAAAAGGCGTTATCACAAACAACCGAAACGGAGGTTATAAATAAATGAAAAATTATGACGTTATTGTAATCGGTGCCGGTAACGGCGGTCTTGCCGCTGCCGCCAACTGCGCCAAGGCAGGTCTTTCCGTGCTCTTACTTGAAAGACACAACATCCCCGGTGGCTCTGCATCATCATTTGTACGTGGCAGATTTGAGTTCGAGCCGTCACTTCACGAGCTTGCAGGTATCGGTGATGAAAAGGAAGCGGGCACTATCGAAGAAGTGTTCAACCGCATTGATGCAGATGTTGATTGGTGCAGACACGACTCCACCTTCCACCTTGTTGTTCCCGCAAAAGAAGGTGACAAGGATGCCTTTGTAAACGAGGACGGTGTTCTCGTTACTGTTGATGCGCGTATGCCCGTCGGCTTCGAGGCTTTCTCAAGAAAGCTTGACGAGATTGTTCCCGGCTCTTACGAAAGCTGCCGCAAGGCTTTTGATTTATCAATCAATATGTTCAAGGCATTTGATTGTATGGATAATCCCGCTAAAATACCCGGCAGCCTTAAGGACGTGCCCGATATTATGCGAATGACCTCACACACAATGAAGGAGGCTCTCGACGCCCTTGGTATGCCTAAGAAGGCACAGGATATTTTTAATACTTACTGGTGCTATATGGGCTCACCTGCATCTCAATTTGATTTTCTTTACTATCTGTGCGTGCTTCACAGCTACGTGCGTAGTGGTACTGGTATCCCGAAATTGAGAAGCCATGAAATGAGCCTTGCCATTGACAAGAAAATCCGCGACTTCGGCGGTGAAATCTGGTACAACTCTGACGTTACAAAAATCATTATGAAGGACGGCAAGCCTGTTGGTGTTGTAGTTAACGGCGAAAAAGAGGTTTACGGCAAGCAGTTCATTTGTAACTGCTATCCCTACAAGGTTTTCACCGAGCTTATGGATAAAAAAGACGTACCCGAAATGCAGTTGAAGATGCTTAATGCCCGAAAAACTGCTTGTACACTTACAACAGTTTACCTTGGTATGAACAAGACCAAGGAGGAATTGGGTATTACGGACTACTCCGTATTCATTGCCCCCGACTCTGACTCCGACAAGCAATATGAAGCAGCACAAAATTATTTCAGCGGTTACTGTATCATTAACTGCCTTAACGAAATTATTCCTGACTGCACACCCGAGGGCACAAGTCAGTTGTTCCTTACAACAATGACCTTCGGCGACGTGATGAAGGACATTAAGCCACAGGATTACAAGAAATTTAAAACCAAGGTTGCAGAAGATATGATTGAAACCTGCGAAAAGGCTCTCAACATCTCCATCAAGCCTTATATTGAGGAAATCGAAATTGCCCTTCCCCCAACATTTGCACGCTATCTTAACACACCCTTGGGAACCCCTTACGGCTATATGCTTGAGAAATGGGATAGTATGCTTCCCCGTACAATACAGTACCTTAAAGACCAGCCCTTTGAAAACTTCTATTTCTGCGGTGCCACACAAGAGCGTGGTGACGGCTACGGCTGTGCATATTACACAGGTGAAAAAGCCGCAGGTCTTGTTATTAAAAAGCTGAAGGAGGGCAAATAAGATGGCTAACAAATTCAAAAAGCTGAAAGGCTCAAAATTCATAAAAATGCTCCCTGACCGTCAGGAGAGATTCCAGTCTGCCAAGGCAGAATTACCCACATTCTCCGACAATGCAACTGCACTTGCAAAGGCACTCCACCCCAAAAAGCAATTCCTTAAAATTGCAGACGTGAGAGTAATGTCCGAAGACTGCAAGACCTTTACACTTGTGCCCGACGAGGAAAAGGGTACAACAAGCCTTGCATACTTTGGTGCAGGTAAATACCTGACCGTTTTTGAAACAATCAACAATATGCCCATCACACGTGCATATTCAATTTCATCATCACCAAAGGATTCATTAGAGGGCAAGTACACACTTACAATCAAGCTTGTTGAAGGCGGACTTATGTCACGCTACATCTTTGACACTTGGGAAGTTGGCACAAGGGTGCAGGTTTCTGCCCCCGCAGGTAACTTTGAATATCAGCCCTTACGTGATGCAGACACAGTTATCTGTATTGCAGGTGGTAGCGGTATTACTCCCTTTGTTTCAATGGCAAATGCTATTGCAGACGGTGACGAGGACTTCAATATGGTGCTGCTTTACGGTAGCAGAAATTATGAAAATATCCTTTTCCGCCAGGAGCTTGCAGACCTTGAAAAGAAATGTGATAAAATCAAGGTTGTTCACGTACTCAGCGACGAGGAAAAGGAAATTGAAGGCACAGAAAAGGGCTTCATTACTGCAGAGCTTATTAAAAAATACGCTCCCGCAGACAAGGAATACTGCATCTTCCTTTGCGGACCTCAGCAGATGTATGCCTTTGTTGACAAAGAGCTTGAAAAGCTGAATCTTCCCAAGAAATTTGTCCGCCACGAAATGTTTGGTGAATTCCACAACCCTGCCTCACAGGAGGATTACCCCGACAACGTACCCGAAACAGTAAAAATCACTGTTACAATTCAGAGTGAAACACAGACCGTTGAGGGTAGCTCTGCAGACACAGTATTGCAGATACTTGAAAAGAACGGCATTTCTGCTCCCGCACGTTGCCGTAGCGGTGAGTGTGGTTTCTGTCATTCACATTTACTTTCGGGCAAGGTTTATGTGCCCAAGCACCTTGAATACCGCAGACTTGCCGACTTCAAGTTTGATTGCTTCCACCCCTGCTGCTCATTCCCCCTCACAGACCTTGTGATTGATGTGCCTGTGGCGAAGTAAGTTCATAACATAATTAAAGCCTTGAGAGTAAAAAACTCTCAAGGCTTGTTTTTATTGTGCTTTTTTAAAATTCTCACTCAACAATGCCGCTGACATTATGAGCACCACGCCTACAAGCTCGTAGGCTGTGGGTAACTGCGCAAAAATGATTGAGGACAATATAATTGCAGATGCGGGGTCAATATAACTGAGTATTGCCGCCGTCTGACTTTTCAGCTTTTTGAGTGCACCAAAATAGAGCAGATAGGCAAAGCCTGTGTGAATAACACCCACTATTGCCAGAAGTATAATTGACTTTGGAGTGACTGAAATTTCTGCCGAGGTAAGCAAGGCATAGGGCAACACAACAAGCCCTGCTGACCCAAGCTGAATTACTGTCCTTTCATAGTCAGGCACGTCACCCATAAACTTGTTCATTATCATAACAGATGCATAAAGCACCGCCGCACCTACACCAAGGAGCACGCCCGTTATTTTAGTTGTGCCGTTTTGCAAAACTCCCGACACCGCAACAACACCCATCAGAGCCAAAACAACACAAATTATCTGCCGTGGTTTTAGTCTGCTCCTGAAAACAAATGGTGTTGCCACAACCACAAAAATAGGGGCGGTATAATAGCAAACTGTTGCAACGGGAATGCCTGTGTGATTATATGCCTCAAACAGTAAAATCCAGTTAAAGCCGATTGCCACACCCGATGCTATTAAAACAGGTAACTTCTTAGCGACCTCTTTAAGGTCGGGCTTGTGCTTTGTAATTAACATTACAAGGATAATCACGACCGCACCCATTATGCCTCTTACCGAGGCTATCATACCCGAGGGTAATCCTATGTACTTCACGAATATACCTATGGTGCCGAAAATCACCATAGATAATATCATTGATAATTTCTCTTTCATAGTTACTCCGTTACAATATCATATTGCCAATCGATTATTCCGCCAAACTCTTTTACGTTTGTATAACCCAGGTCAACAAGTGCCTGTGCGGCAATTTTACTGCGACGGCCACTACGGCAATATATTAAAATAAGTTGGTCTTTACGGAGCAATTCATTTTCTGCCCTGTCACCGATTTCATATTCGGGTATAAGTATTGCACCCTCGATGTGACCCTCGTTGAACTCCTCGGTTGTGCGGGCATCTATAATAATATAATCACTTTCGGTGTCCATAAGCTTTTTCGCCTCATCACCTGTGATTTGCTCATAACCTAAACCTTGATTCATAGTTACAACTTCACTTTCTGTTGTTGTAGTTGTTATCGGGACCTTTTCTTTCTGTGGTACACAGCCTGACAGTATAACAAGGCAAAGCACCGTAAAAAATAAAAATATTTTCTTCATATTAAACACCATATAAAATGTGCAGATTACGGATTTCACCGTCACTTATCATATTATTGACAGAATAGGCGTGACCTTCAAGCTCTGCACCGCCAAAGGTTGTGAGATTCTGCGCTCTTAACTGCTCCGCAATTTTACTGCACACCTCTTCAATAATCATTACCTTTTTCACAGCACTTTCT
>JAZRFZ010000131.1:0-12424 GCA_045643925.1 Acutalibacteraceae bacterium
TGATGAGTAAGAGCAGACAGTAAGGTTTGTGTTGACATCAAGCAACTCAATAAGCTTTGCATGATTTTCCTTATGGTCGGTGAAAAAAACAACAGAACTATTCTTCATATTGCCACCCCGATAAAACATATTTTAACACGATAATTCTACCACAATACTCATTTAAAGTCAACGATACCATAATAATGTAATAAGTTTGTAACAATACAGAACATTACTGATTGTAACCTGTAAATTCAAATTTCTGATTAAGTTTTTAAAAACAATTCACAAAGAATTTACTGAATAAATATTCTTGACATAACGCTCCCCCTTTGATAAAATAACAAGGCGTTAAAAATATATGGAGACGTATCGAAGTGGTCATAACGGGGCTGACTCGAAATCAGTTAGGGAGCAATCCCCCGCGAGTTCGAATCTCGCCGTCTCCGCCAGAAAAAGACCTATGCTTTGATACAAAGCATAGGTCTTTTTCAACGAAATAAATCCCTTGCGGGATTTGTGAAATACGCTTCGCGTGTGAAATATGGCTTCTCCATGTGAAATGCCTGCGGGCGTGAGTGGATTTATTTTATTTCACTTGATGCGAAAGCATCAAATTTCACAATTTACAAAGTAAATTATTTCACATTTGCCGCAAGGCAAATATTTCATTTTTAACCGCAACTTTGATACAAGTTGCGGTTATTTTCTTTTTGTGGTATAATGAATAAAAAGGAGGCAGAATCGATGAAAGCACATCATGTTAAACGCATTTGGACAAGACCTTTGTTTATGAAATGGGGAAAACACTTCTGCCCCGTATGTGGTGAAAAATTACAAAAAATCAAGATTTCCAAGATCGTTAATTCCCAATCTGAAGAAGCTAAGGACTTTGATTTTTCCTCTCCCGGTGGCGATGGATATATGATTGGCAATGTAAATTTTGTCTGGACAGAGTTCTCCTGCAGCAAATGTAACAAAAGTTACTCCATAAATGATATTTATCAAGCAGAGAAACAGGCAAAAAAAGCTGGTCGTCAATAGTTTGCACCCCCCTAAACCTAATTTGCACCCCCCTGACTTAAAATTAGGGTTAGTCTTCAAAGAATAACCGTAATCTTCGGATTGCGGTTATTTTCTTTTTATGATATAATGCGAAAGAGGTGTTGCTATTATGTCTATTGAAAAAGTCAGAGCATATTTCAGTGAAATGGGTATTGAAGATAAAATCCTTGAACTTGATGAATCAAGTGCAACAGTTGAACTTGCAGCACAAGCACTTGGTACCGAGGGTTGCCGAATTGCAAAAACGCTTTCCTTTATGGTAAACGAAGCACCCATTCTCGTTGTCACAGCAGGTGATGTTAAGATTGATAACAAGAAATACCGTGAAGAATTCGGTGCAAAGGCTAAAATGCTTACACCCGATACGGTTACAGAGCTTATCGGTCACGCTGTCGGCGGTGTTTGTCCCTTTGCGGTGAATGTGGGTGTTACTGTTTATCTTGATGAATCACTCAAGCGATTTGAAACAGTTTTCCCTGCTTGTGGAAGCGGAAATTCCGCAATAGAACTCACTATTTCCGAACTCGAAAAATATTCATCTTATTCAAAATGGGTAGATGTTTGTAAGGTACGCGAGTAACTTTGATGTTTATATTAAAATTAAATTTGATTTTTGTAAAAAAACAGTTGACAAACCCGATTTTTAATGTATAATGTAGTAGTGTTTTCGAGCACATAATTACATTTACATAGGGGTATAGCTCAGTTGGTAGAGCAGTGGTCTCCAAAACCACGTGTCCTGGGTTCGAGCCCTAGTGCCCCTGCCATAAAAAAACCTTACCACATTTGTGGTAAGGCTTTTTTTATTCAATAGAGTATTTTGGGCTCGAACCCGAGAGGGTCTGAGCGTAATAAAACAGTCCGGTGGACTGTTTTTAGCGAAGAGCGCGAAAGCGGGTACCGAAATCCGAAGGATTTGGGTCGCTGAGCGGATAGTATGTGGCAAAGCCACAGACGGCTAGCCCTAGTGCCCCTGCCAAGAAAAAAGCATCGCGTAAGCGGTGCTTTTTTCAATGATGTTTGCCTTACGGCAAATGATGTCACTACGTTAATGATGCCGTTCCACTAATGATGTCGCTTCGCTAATGATTATAGCATCCATCGCATCATTGCGAACATAGTAAGCACATCATAATGCGAAGCATTGCTTCATATTTGCATCAGCAAATGCTTCATTTATATTTAAAAATCAAGCAATATTAGATATATGCATCGCGTAAGCGGTGCTTTTTTCAATGATGTTTGCCTTTGGCAAATGATGTCGTTTCACTAACGATGTCACTTCGTTAATGATGTCGCTTCGCTAACGATTTATGGCAAACATCGCATCATTGCGAACACGGTGAGCACATCATAATGCATAGCATTGCTTCATATTTGCCCTTGGGCAAACGCTTCATTCAAACCTTAACTTAATATATTTCCATCGTCTCACAATAAGCGTTGAGACCAAATATTCTGCACAAAATTATGCATCGCGTAAGCGGTGCTTTTTTCAATGTCATTTAATTTTCACCTTGAAATCCAACAAACAGAATATTATAATAAAACCATAACACATCAAATATTTGCAAAGGTTGTGAAATTATGGCAAATACGTATGATATTCTTATTGTTGGTGCTTCCACAACAGGTTGTTGGTTTGCTGAAAGGATGGCAAAGGAAGGCGCAAAGGTTCTTCTTATTGAAAAACAACTCCCCGATAACGTATCACGCGAGTACGATATCTTCCATATGGGTGAAGGTGAAATGGAGCGTTCAGGTCTTGTTATTCCGCAGGATGGCAACCCCATCCGCGAGTTCAGATTTGAGCATTCAAATATGAGCTCACCCTACAACACTGTTAAAATCCCCGGTGGTTACTCCCCTGTTATCGGTATGCACAAGCACGACTACATAATGTTTATGGCAGACCGTGCAAAGGAGCAAGGCGCAGAGTTTATTTACGGTGCATCATTCAAGGAGTTCGTTTATGGCGACAACAATAAAATCACAGGTGCAGTTTACACAACCGCAGATGGTGAACATAGCGTTAATGTTAAGCTTGTTGCAGACTGTTCGGGTATCCCCTCTGCCGCAAGAACAAAGCTCCCCGATAGCTCTGTTGTTGAAAACTTCCCCCTCACACCCAAGGATATTCTGTATGTTGTTCTTTATTATGTTACATATAAAGATAAATCAATCAACACCTCAGACCTCAATGCATTTTATATGCAGTACAAGTCCTGGTTTGCACCTGCGGGTGAAGGCTATGATGGTCTTATGGGAATCGGCGCTTTCTACTCTTACGAGTTTGCTGAGTACGTTTTTGAAAACCACTTCAAGAAAAACGCTCGTGTGCCCGACTACAATCTCCTCAAGATTGAAAAAGGTATGACACCCTATCACAGAAACCTGTTCTCCTCTGTTGATGACGGATTTATCGCGATGGGTGACACTGCATTCCTTACAAAACCCACTTGTGGTGAGGGTTGCACATCATCACTTGTTCACGGTGAAATTGCTGCAGAGGTTATCAGCAAGCTCCTTAAAGAAAACAAACCCCTCACCAAGGAAAATATGTGGTCAATCAACACTCGTTATATGCGTTCACAAGGCAAGGAATTCGACTCAATGCGAGCACTTCTTAAAGGTGTAATCACTATAAGCTATGATGAAGCTGAATATATGTTTACCAACGACCTTTTATTCAGTGATAAAATCCTTGGCAACATTGATGATGGTCTTAACCTGGGTGTTAAAGACATTGCACACATCGTTGGTGGTATCGTCAAGGGTGTTACAACAGGCAAGCTTAAGATGAAAACCATCAAAAACCTTGTAAATGCCCTTGGTCAGAGCGGCAAGGTCACCAAGCTCTATGACACCTACCCCGAAAGATACGAAGATTTTGATGCTTGGAAGCAAAAAGCAGAAGCGCTTTGGTCAGAAATCGGCAAGCTTGCAGATACCTGTGACCCCAATATCCTCGCAGAGCTTAACATTAAATAATTCACAAAAACACCGCTTACTCACAATGGGTAAACGGTGTTTTTCTCTTTATTTATGCATTCTTTTTATTTAATTTTTCCAAGGAAACAAACAACAAATTCATAAGAACGAATGTAATTATCATCAACAAAGTCTCTGTCAAAAGACCGTTGTTCCAATATTCGCGGAAGCCTTGCTCTGTGAAAAGCTTACCGTAATCATAGCTGAAAATTGTGCTACCATCCTGACTACCCATAAAGAAGTATGTTATAGCGGCAATTCCAACAAACTTCGGCAAGAATTTAATATAAAACTCCTGCGGTAATTCCTTAATGGGTCTTGAAAGACTGTCTGCCACCATATTTTTATTGATAACCTTGCGAATCGGTACGAAAATTATGATACTAATTACAACAGTTAATATAACTTCAATAACGTCACCATCATCGGTAAAAAGTTCTGTAAGTCTGAATGCAAATGCCCTTGCAAGAATAATACCAAAGGTGAAAAATACAGTTAATATTAAATTATACACATACCTGAACTTCACATTACAAAGCATTGAGGTGTATTGGTAATTATCCTCTCTATCGGTGTATTTGCGGGGCAATAATGCAAGTATAAGCATTACACCAAACCCAAACAAAAAGCCTGTAAAATACTCCCACAGAGGCCAGGAACACTCATTTATATACCCTGCACCCTTAACACCTGCAAGAACTCCTCTGTCAGAATCAAGCACCATAACAAGGTCAGCAAGTGTAATTGCAAGCGCACAAGACAGATTTATCAAGAATGACACAACCGCGGTAAATCTGTCCTTCAATTTCAAACCCACAACAACAGAGGTAACAACGCTACCTATTGCACTTGAAATAACATTTATACTTGTGAAGTAGTTTCGACAGAACGGTATCTTCTTTGCCCAAGCCGCATTACCGAGCTTTGTGATATACGCCATCATTGGTGTCAGGTCGTGACCTGCATCCTTAAGTCCGTCCATAGCACCGGAAACCGCTTCGGGATTTATAAGGTATAGCAACAAATGAGAAACAGTAAGGTTTGCTATAAGCACGGTTATGTAATAAGCTGCAACGAATGTCACATAATCCTTGAGTTTATACTCTTTCCGAGAGAACATGGAGGCAAAAGCCACCGCAAACAAGGGCAACCAACCAAAACCGAGCAAAAGCATTATAGAAACACCACTGAAATTGCTGATTTCAACTACTCTGACTGCATCCTCACCTGTGAAATTAGCGGTACTTTGGAGATAACCGCTCATTTGTGAATTGAGGGTTCCCCAACCACCTGTTGTAAGCGCGGCAAAAACGGCACATAAAGGTAGCATCTCGTAGTTCATTTTCTTTCTGTTACCATAGAGTGCATAAACAAACATTACGAGCACAGCGGCAACAAAAAACATACCCCACTTTGCGCCATAACCGTGGCTACCCCTGAGTCGCCAAGCAAATCCCACAAGCAAAGCACCTGTAATTACCGAAAGTATCTTTTGCAACGTCGTAAGATTATTTTTCCTTTCCACAAAAACACCTCTTTCACCTTAATTATATTATTATAAGGTCATTTGTCAATAAATTATAAGAATATTTGAAAAACACTCTACTTTGTGATAATATACTTCAAAAGGCGGTTTTATTATGAAAATCAATAATGAATTATATCAATATATAAATGATGCTGTTTTACCTCAATATTCTGACGATAACAGCGGCCACGGTATAAAACACATTGAATATGTTATCAGGCGCTCACTTGAATTCAGTAAACTGTTCGACGATATTAACCCCGACGTTGTTTTTACGGCAGCCGCATATCACGATATAGCCCACAACATCGACAAGAAAAAACACGAAATACTTTCTGCACAGGTCTTTGTAAGCGATGATAAAATCAAATCATTTTTCAGCACAGATGAAATTACTGCAATCAAAGAGGCAATCGAGGACCATCGTGCATCTGCCGACCACACTCCCCGCTCTGTTTACGGAAAAATTCTCTCCTCGGCAGACCGTTCAACTAATGTTGATGAATTTTTAAGGCGGACACACGCCTATACCCTCAAGCACTTCCCCGACTCAACAGAGGAAGAAATAATACAAAGAGCAATCACCCACACACAGGAAAAATACGGTACCAAGGGATATGCAAAGAATTATTTGCCCGATTCCGAATACGAGTGCTTTATAAAAGAAATACATAACCTACTTGATAATTACGAATTGTTCAGGCAAAAATATATGAGCCTTATCAAATAACAATACAATACCAAAAACAAAAACGCTTCGGGAAATCAATCCCGAAGCATTTTATTATATAGCATGTATGAATTACAGCTTCATTGCAACGTCCCAAGCCTGCCAGATAACTGTACGAAGGTTACCAACCTTGAAAGCATCACCGATAACGTGAACATGTTTGCTCTTTTCAACAACAGGAGCAGGTCTGTAACCAACTGAAAGAATTACACTGTCAGCAGGAATTGTCTCTGTCTTGCCGTCCTTTGTAGCAACAGTTACGCTGTTGTCTGTAATGCCTGTTGTCTTTGTCTCAAGATAAACAGGAACTTTATTTGTTTTGAAGAAGTCACGAAGGAAGCTTGTGTTAGCAAGTGCAACACCGGGTGTTGTGATAAGGTCATCCTGCATCTCAACGATAACAGGCTTCTTGCCGTTAAGGTAAAGGTCATAAGCAATTTCACAACCTGTGAGACCGCCACCGATAACAACAACGTTCTCGCCAACTTCCTTATTACCAAGGAGGTAATCAACTGCATCGATTGCCTTCTCAACACCGCTTACAGGAATCTTGTTAGCAACTGAACCTGTTGCAACGATAACTTCGTCTGCACCAAGTGAAGCAATATCCTTAACCTCAGTATTCATATGAATCTTGATAGCATCATACTTCTTAACCTCGCGGTTGTACCAAGCGATAAGGTCACGGTCCTTCTCCTTGAATGAAGGTGCCGCAGCAGCAATGAACACACCGCCAAGCTTGTCTGTCTTCTCATAAAGGTCAACCTTGTGACCACGCTGTGCACAAACGATAGCAGCCTCCATACCACCGATACCGCCACCGATGATAGCAATCTTCTTGCTCTTCTTTGCAGGAACAATCTTGTACTTTTTGCTCTGCATTGTCTTGGGGTTAAGAGCACAACGAGAAAGACCCATTGTATCGAAAAGGTCCTGAGTATTTGCGTGACCCTTTGATGATGAGAAGTTGAAGCATGCACTGTGACAACAGATACAAGGCTTAATATCCTCAATTCTATCTTCGATGAGTTTTGTGATCCACTCGGGGTCTGTAAGGAACTGACGAGCAACACCCATAGCATCAATCTTGCCATCTGCAATAGCCTGAGCACCAACATCGGGCTCCATACGACCTGCACAAACAACAGGAATATCAACAAATTTCTTGATGTGTGCTACATCATCAAGGTTACAGTTCTGAGGCATATACATGGGAGGATGTGCCCAGTACCATGAGTCATATGTACCGTTGTCTGCGTTAAGCATATCGTAGCCTACGTCCTGAAGGTACTTTGCAGCCTTTTCAGACTCAAGCATATCACGGCCAACTTCATTGTAATCTTCACCGGGCATAGCGCCTTCGCAGAAGCCCTTCATCTTTGACTCAACTGAGTAACGGAGTGATACAGGGAAATCCTGTCCGCAACGCTCTTTAATTGCCTTAACGATTTCTGCAGCAAAGCGATATCTGTTTTCGAAGCTTCCGCCGTAATCGTCAGTACGCTTGTTGAAGAACTCGATAGCAAACTGGTCAAGAAGGTAACCCTCGTGAACAGCGTGAACCTCAACGCCGTCAACACCTGCATCACGGCAAAGCTTTGCAGTCTTTGCGAATGCTTCAATGATTTCGTGAATCTGCTCAACTGTCATTTCGGGACACTCAATATCGTGTGCCCAACGTGAAGGCTGAGGACTGGGAGAAGCAAGCTCGTGTGATGTATCAATAATAGGCTTAAGAATTGCGCGAGTGAATTTGTTCTTGTGAAGGGGTGCGATAAGCTCGGTACTAGCCCATGAACGACCCATACCTCCAGTAAGCTGAATGAAAAGCTTTGCACCTGTTTTGTGGATTTCATCCATAAACTCTTTGAGTTCCTCAAACATCTTGGGGTTCTGCCAGAGCCATTTGCCCCAGCTAGTATCACGAATGGGAGCAATACCGGGGATGATAAGACCAACATTGTTGTTTGCACGCTCGATGAAAAGCTTTGCAGCCTCTTTGTCGAAGTGACAACCGCCGAGCTCAAACCAACCGAAAAGTGATGTACCACCCATAGGGCACATAACGATTCTGTTCTTGATTTCGACATTGCCTATCTTCCAAGGTGTAAACAATGCTTCGTACTGTGAATTCATTAAATAAACACATCCTTTAATTATTTTCACATCATAAATGTTCCAATATATAATAATAAATTAAACGAATATTGTCAAGTTAAATTTTTATCAATCTAAATAATAAAAAGAGCAACCGCAAATGCAGTTGCCCATAAAATGTTTGATTATATTTTCTCCCCTTTAAAGGAAGTCCACGCTTTTGATATGCCGATACATATTGCAGTTCCTACAAGAGCAATAACAACCCACAAACCAACGGTTTTGTTCCAACCGAAGGACTCGGTAAACAATGCAATTCCGTATGTTGAAATTGCAGCACCCACATAGGTGGATGAGTTAATAAGACCTGATACAAAGGAAACCTTACCGTACTTTGCAAAGAAAGCAGGTGTCATACACACAAGTATAAGGTTAACGCCGTGCATTGAACCAACGAGGAGTGCAAGTAATATGAGAGCAACAACGACACTCTTGCCACCAATCACAAGAAGGAGAGCACCTGAAATTGCACCTATTGCAAAAACCACACCTGCGCACACAAGCTCATTTTTAACAAATTTGCGGTTTATAAATGACACAAATGTAAATGAAAGCACACTGAATATTGGCAGAATTACACTTGTAAGAATCGAAAGTGAACTGTCAAGGTTAAATATTTCGGAAATATAAGTGGGTGTCCAGTTTGTAACACCATCACGCAAAGCACCCTGACAAAGAATAGCGAGCATAAGAAGGCTAAGCAGTACAACGGCACTTTTTGAAAAACCTTTGCTCTCCCCTGTTTCAGAATCATTTTTCTTTAATGATTTTATAATGTTATTAACCCTGAATAATTCGTTTTTATCAAATACAGCTTTAACAACAATACTCATCACAATAGCAAGAACAGAACTGATTACAAACACAAATCGTACAGAGAGTGCTTTTATAATAAATGGTGACAACAAGTAAACTGCTATTGTACCGCAGGAGCTACCCCAACTTACTTTAACAACAGCCTTTTTGTAATCATTTTCACACAGTTTGTCAGACATAATCTTAACAAGTGGTGGCCACATAAGTGACTGCGCAAAGCCATTAACCGCCCACAATAACACAACTGAGTTACCACCAATTGTACCAACCGCCATATTCATAATAGCGGTAATAATAAATCCTGTAAAAATAAGGTTATGAGGCTTGAATTTATCACCTAAAAAACCACTTATAAGCTGACCCGCACCATATGTAATCGAGCAAACTGTAAGAGCCAACGCAACGGCATCTTTAGGTGCATAGCCACTTTCTGTAACAGCAACAAAAACAGCGCTGAGGTTTATACGCGAAACATAGCTCATAAAATAAATTATTGAGCAAAGCAACGTAAACAAACTAATATCCTTTTTGTTTTGCAATCTGGTCATAACTAACCTTCCACTTTCAAAAATTTCAACTTATAATATCACAGAAAAAAATAAATGTAAATAAATTTGATATGATTATTTTTTTGTGATAGAATATATCAAATCACATTGAAGAGAGATTATATATGAAAGTTGCTATTTGTTGTTTAAGCGCAAAATATATACACGCCTCCCTTGCCCCCTGGTGCCTTAAATCAGGGGTTGATTGTCTGTGCGACAATAAAATCGAAAGCCGTGTATTCGAATTTACAATCAACGGTAATACTGATGAATTCATAGCGCAAATTAGTTCATTTGCGCCCAATGTCATATCATTCACCTGTTATATATGGAACATAACAAAAACACTTGAAGTATGCAGTAAATTAAAAGAGTTAACAGGTGCTACAATCATCCTTGGCGGACCCGAGGTATCATACAGACCCGATGACATTCTTGCAAACAACTGCTACATAGATTATGTCCTCTCTGGTGAAGGTGAGGAAACATACCCCGAGCTTCTCAACAAATTCAATAACAGGGAAGATTTCTTCACCGTTGCCGGTTTAAGCTACAGAAGTAACGGTACTATTGTTTCGGTCCCCGAAAGTGAGCACAACTCTACACCGCCATCACCTTACACAAAGGAATTTTTTGCTAATCTCAACGGTAGAATTGCTTATATCGAAACAAGCCGTGGATGTCCATATCGATGCGCCTTTTGCTTATCGGGCAGATGCTCAAAGCTACGTTTTTTTGACATTGAACAAGTAAAGACAGACATCATAAAACTTGCAAACAGCGGTACACAAACCCTTAAATTCGTTGACAGAACATTTAATGCAAACGCTGACAGAGCAAACGAAATAATTAAATTTATACTGGAAAATCACACAACAACCATTCCGCAAAATGTTTGCTTTCATTTTGAAATTGCAGGAGATATTTTAAAGGAAAGCACGTTCGAATTATTAAAATCTGCACCAAGCGGTCTTTTTCAGTTAGAAATCGGTATGCAGAGCTTTAATGAAAACACGCTAAAAGCCATTAACCGCAAAACAAATACAGAAAAGCTTAAAAGCAATATCAAAAGACTTATCGAGTTCAATAATATGCACATTCACATCGACCTTATCGCAGGTCTTACAGGTGAGGATTTTGAAAGCTTCAGGGAAAGCTTTAACACAGGCTACAGCCTTAAGGCGCATATGCTGCAAATGGGCTTTTTAAAGCTTTTGTATGGCTCTGATATGCGCGAAAACCCCGACAAATTTCCTTGTCAATTTAAAAATGAACCACCCTACGAAGTAACAGAAACACCCTGGTTAAGCAAGGAGGAAATACACTCACTCAAGCTTTGCGAGGATGCCCTTGACAGACTATATAACAGCGGCAGATTTATCACAAGTCTCGATTATCTCATAAACGAATGCGGTTTTGAACCCTTTAAAGTGTTTTACACTTTCGGAAATATGATAAACGGCAGTAAAATGACACTCTCGCAATATGCGGAGCATTTTTACACCTTTTTCAAGGATAAAGAAAATGTAAATGGTGAAAAGCTAAGAGAACATATTTTGTGCGACCTTCTCGCTTGTTCATCATCACTGCAGATACCTGATACAATTAAAATAAAAGACCCCTTATACCGTCAGGCAAAAAGAAATTTCACGGAAGGTACCACCGATAAAATCAAGGTCGCAATTCTCCGTGAAATGGGTAAAATCTGTGTTGTAAACCAAAGTGGTAAAAAAGACCTTCACGGCAGATATCCTTACTCATTTTATGATATTGACACAATAAAAACTCCCGAGGAATAATCCTTGGGAGTTTTAGCGTATTTAACTTAATTTATATTTTGTGTTAAGTCCCGATTTACCCCTGTTAAGCAATGCAAGATCCAGTGCATCTATATAGCCGTCACAATTAACATCACAAGCAGCAGCCGTCTCATCACTCACTGCATTATCTTCTCCTAAAAGGTAATCCTTTGCAATATCATAATCATCATCTGTAAGCAAATCATTTCCATCAGGGTCACCAAGAATTATTGTAGTACCTCTTTTAAACACACCTTCACTGACTTCTACAGAAAAACCATAGCCCTGATAAGGTGTAATACCTGTGTTCATACCATTATAAAAAACAGGTGTCTTAAGGTAATCAAAAACTGAAAGATAAAGGTAGCCGTTATTCTCATTGAAATACGAGTTATATGTGCCATTGAACAAAGTAAAATGATTCTGATTACGGTTATATGCATTTGTTGCATACTGAAGATTTGGCAAAGCTAAATCCAAATCATTTTTGTGTTCTTCGCTAAATTTTGCACCACCGAAATATGTGTTACCTGTTTGTGTACCTACAAGGAAAAAATCATAATATATTCTTGATTCCTGGTCATCCCAGGTAAGGTCAATAAAATACCATTTGCCATCTTCCATCTGAATAGCATTCCACATATGACCGCCACCATTAGCTGTACCCGAAATACATACACAAGGAATATTGTAATAATCACAAATAAGCTTAACAGCATCTGAATACCCCTGACAGACAGCGCGACCCTCAATAAGCGCACCGTAAGCATCGTGGGCACTCATAACATAATCACTTGAATTAAGGTCA
>JAZRFZ010000132.1:0-5865 GCA_045643925.1 Acutalibacteraceae bacterium
CCGCGTTTGCAGAAGCTTTCAGCAACGGCAATCTGATGTGTAACGAAAAGAAGTGTAACGTTGTCCTTATGTATAATCTCGTCAACCTTTTTCTGACATTTGTTACGGAAAGCAGCATCACCAACACTGAGCGCTTCGTCAACAATGAGAATTTCGGGACGGATATTAACATTGATAGCAAAGCCGAGACGTGCACGCATACCGCTTGAGTATGTTCTTACCGGCTGATCGATATAGTCATTAAGCTCGGAGAAAGCAATAATTTCATCCTCGAGCTGAGCAATCTCAGAATCCTTAAGACCGAGAATATGACCCTTGAGGTAAATATTCTGTCTGCCTGTAAACTCCATATCGAAGCCGCTGGTGAGCTCAAGGAGAGCACTTACTCTTCCCTTGACCTTAATTTCACCACTTGTGGGGAATGCAACGCCGGTAATCATCTTAAGGACAGTTGATTTACCTGCACCATTTTTACCGTAAAGTGCTACGGACTCACCACGGTCAATGGTAAAGCTCATTCCGTCAACGGCGTGTTTTTTCTTGTATTTAATGTTCTTGAAGAATATACCAAGGAGCCTTTTGCGAGTGCTTGAATAAAGCTTATAGGTCTTGGTAACATTATCAAAATTGATAACTGTATTTTCATTCATAGTGTAAAATCCTTTCGGAGGTGCTTACAGCACATCGGGAATTTCCTTGCGTAATTTTTTGTATGCCCACATTGACATAAGTGCCATAAGTGCATACCAGAACAGGAAGTAAAGACAACGCTTTGGTTGGTCAAAAAACCAGGTTTCATAAATAAAGCAATTCCTGTAACCGTAGCAAAGGAATGTTACGGGGTTTAACATAAGTATGCTGTAAATAAGCTCGTTATCCTTAACGTTTTCGATATTCCAAAGAATACCTGAAAGCCAGAACACAGCAATATTAAGTGATTTTACAAGGTTTGCAAAGTCCTTACTCATTGCAGAAACAAGACCTGCAAAAAGTGACCACGCGTTCATAAACATAAACATCATCAACATATATAATGGTAACTGAAGCAAATATATTGACGGTGGGTAACCTGCAATCCAGAAAATGAGGATTACAACAACACAAATAATCAAGTGAACAACAAGCTTCGAAAGATTGTTGAAGGTAGGAATTGTTGTTACAGGATACTTCATTTTGGTAACAAGGTAACTGTAACGTCTGATACAATCAGTACCGCCCAAAATTGCCTCACTCATAAAGAACCACGGAACAATACCGCAGATGAGCCACAATATATAAGGAACACCTTCAACATCACCATTCTGTCTGAGACCGATAGCAATGGCAAACCAATAAACAAAGATTGTAACTATTGGTTTGATAACAGCCCATGCCCATCCGAGCGCTGCACCTGTATATGTCTTTTTCAGGTCAGCAATGGATAATTTGAAAATCTGAGGCATATTCTCAAGATGCTCTTTTATATTAGTGACAATGGCATCTATGTAACTCATAAAGAAGTTTTTTATCTTAGTCAAGGAAACATCTCCTTATATTTATTCGGCAATTATAAGTGTGCCGTCCTTCTCCGCAATAGGGAAGAATACAGGTTTTTCATAGTTAGAAATATTGGGGCAATGAAGAGTAAGTCTTAACTGACCGTCAAGCCCCTCAAAAAGCATACCATGTCCGCCGTTATCTGTAAACAAGGGTTCAAGGTGTGACCACTCTCCCCCGATTGTGCCGTCAGATGACTTGGCAACAAGTTGCAGATATCTGTCCGAAACAGTTGACCATATCATAATGAGTTCGCCGTTTGCAAGACGGTGCATAAATGGTCCATCAGTAACGTTATGACAGCTTTCACTTGCCTCGCGTTTAAGGTATGAACCTGCATCAAACATAAGCTTCGGTTCACTTACCGCACATGACAAATCGTCACTTAACTCAACATAGCAAACCGTACCATTAAGAATCTGTGTATGCTCGTGGCAAAAAACACAATAGTATTTGCCATTTTCCTCATAGAGTGTACCATCAAGGCACTCCCAACCGTCGGGGGTAAGGGTTTTCATAGAGTGAGGCTTAAACTGACCCGTGGGTGAATCACTGACAAGTATATGAGTACCTCTCAGACCATCAGCCTTTGTAAAGGTCGCCAGCATATAGAACTTGTCACCAACCTTGTGTACCTCGGGTGCCCAGTTCACTTCTTTATTAAAGCCATTTTCATCGGAGTTAAAGACCTGAACGGGCTCTGACCAGTTTTCTAAATCTGTACCTACATAAACATCGAACCCTGCGGTTTTGCAACCAAAGTTTGCTGCTCTTGTACCATACATATAATACTTACCATCGTGAACAAGCACGAATGGGTCGCGGATATTTATATCACAATTTTTCATATCAATTAACTCTTTCGCCGTTTTTATACTGCAATATGGTAACACGCTTTTGGAACTGACAGACAACCTCATAATTGATGGTATCAGTAAGTCCTGCAAGCTCCTCAGCAGTGATTTCCTCATCACCGTCTTTACCGAGAATCACGACCTCGTCACCAACAGAAACATTGGTAAGGTTTGTCACATCAACCATAAGCTGGTCCATACACACTCTGCCGATAACAGGAGCATATTCGCCATTGATGAGAACTCTGCCCTTGTTGGACAGGCACCTTGAATAGCCGTCAGCATATCCGATGCAGACCGTGGCAATCCTTGTTCTGCCCGTGGTAAAATAGGTGTGGCCGTAGCTGACACCGCTACCCTCGGGAACCTCCTTCACGTGGATAACGTGGCTGACAATCTTCATAGCAGGTTTGAGTGAAACCGTACCATCATTAACAAACTCATCCGGATAAAGACCGTAAAGGATAATGCCGATTCGAACCATATTGAACATTTCGTCACAAGTAATTATACCTGCACTGTTGCAAAGGTGCTTTATAGGGATTATCATCCCCCTGCCCTCAAGTGCCTTGATGAAATCCTTGAACACCTGAGTCTGCTTTTCAGTAGTTGACCTGTCCTCACAATCGGCACAGGCGTAGTGACTGAAAATACCCTCAATATAAATATTGGGTAAGTCGTTTATTCTTTTAACAACCTCAACACTCTCTGCATTGCAGAAGAAGCCAATTCGTGACATACCCGTATCCACCGCGATATGCACACGTGCGATTTTGTTCAGCTTCACCGCCGCACGGGAAAGAGCTACCGCATCGTCATAGTTAAAGATAGTTTGTGTCAACTCATAATCAATAAGTGTCTCATAGAGATACGGTGATGTATAAGAAAGCACGAGGATGGGCTTCTCCACTCCTGCCTCACGCAATTCAACCGCCTCGTTAAGCTCTGCAATACCGAAGTAGTCAACCTGTGACTGAACTGATTTGGCAACACCAACAGCACCGTGACCGTAGGCATCCGCCTTAACTATGGCTAGGGACAAAACACCCTGGGGAAGCGTCCCTTTTATTTCATTGAGATTATGCTCGATTGCGTCCAAATCCACACAAGCATAAGTTCTGTAATATTCTTGATTTGCACTATTCATATCAATATCACTTCTCGCCTGAATGTAGGCATACTTCTAAATATATGTGTTACTATACCACATTCTGTCAAAATAAACAATAGTTATAAACTTTTTAATGGAATTAAAATAATCATTTAATAGTTTATTCATTATTTTTCACTTGTTAATTTACACTATATATGGTATATTATTAAATGTATTATTTTGCGATAAAACAATTATTAAAAGGCGGAACAGATGGAAAAATTTATCGATGCCGTTTATGCGGCAGTTGCATTTCTTGGTTCACTCCCCAAGAATCTTCTTTTTGGCGCATTTTCATTCATAAAGAAATTATTCACCAAAGTGATTGAGCGCATTAAAAAATTCAATAAAAAATCCTTCTCATCATACAAGGTGTTCCTTCGCAGGGCAGTTGTATGTGTGATTGTTATTGCAGTAATCTGCTCTGCAACCGCAATAGGATTACATAACAGCCTTAAGGTAAAAGCAACCGCACTGAAGATTGACGGCAAGGTTATCGGATATGCCGCAACACAGGAGGATGCCGACCTTGCAAAGACACTTGCTATTGAAACCCTCGGAAGCAACGGTTACAAGCCGGTAGAAAATTCAAATACACGAACAGAGGCAAGTAATATCAAAAACGCAGAGACTCTGGCGTCCGTTATTGTTGACACGTTCAAAAAAGACCTTACCCCTGTTTCGGAGATATATGTAAACGGTTCACTTCTTTGTGCAGTTGAGGACGGACAAGGCGCTCGTGAGGCTATTGCAGATGCTTTTGCAAATGCCCGTAAGGTTTACCCCAAGTCATCCGTAAGCTTTGCAGAAAGTGTTACAATCAAACCTGCTTACTACACAGACGACAAAGCCACAATTACCGTTGATAAGTTAAAAGGTTTGTTGGCTAAAAAAGACACCTTGCAGATAAGACACGCTGAATGCAAACAGGATGTTACCCTCACCAATTATGAAACAGTTGAAATTCAGACAAACCAACTCTTTGTAGGTGACAGCAGAATCAAGCGTTCGGGTCAGAATGGTGCAGAGTATAAAATCAGTCTTGTGACAAGCATCGGTAACAAGGAACAGCTTTCCGAACAGCTTATGAGTGTACCTATCAAGGAGCCTGTACCTCAGATTATCGAAAAAGGTATTCGTGCAGAAAGCCTTGTTATGGAGACATACACAGTTATGCAGACTCTAGGCATCTTCGTTTGGCCTGCAGTTGACCTTTACGAGGTTACATCGCCCTTCGGTCATAGAAGCCTCGGCAATCATAAGGGTATTGATATTTCCGGCAAGAATGCATCGGGTTGCCTTGTTGTGGCAGGTGCATCAGGTGTTGTTACTGAAGCAGGTTGGAACGCAGGTGGCTACGGCAACTATGTAAAAATCAACCACGGCAACGGTATCGAAACACTCTACGCCCATATGCTTGATAACTCACTTGCAGTAAGTCCCGGTGACGTTGTGCAGAAGGGTCAGGTTGTGGGACAGGTTGGTAACACAGGCTACTCCTTCGGTGCCCACCTTCACTTTGAGGTAAGAATCAATGGTGTCAAGGTTGATCCTGCCCCCTATCTTGGATTGGAAACAGGTCAAAAAGGAATGGTAAGATAAACAGATTATGAACATTACAATTATTGCCCTGGGCAAGTTGAAGGAAAAATATCTTCGCGATGCGGTAGATGAATATGCTAAAAGGATTTCAGCCTACGGCAGACTTGATATAGTTGAGCTTAACCCTGTCAGGCTTTCCGATAATCCCTCACAAAATGAGATTGCAAATGCGCTCACCAAAGAGGCTGAGGATATAAAGAAGAAAATCCCCAACAACAGTTATGTTTTCGCCCTTTGCATTGAGGGTAAGGAAAAGTCAAGTGAGCAATTCGCAAAAGCTATCGACACCGCTATTCTCAATGGCAAAAGTAATCTTGTGTTCATTATCGGCAGTTCATTTGGTATGTCAGATGAAATAAAGAATCTTGCAGATTTCAAGCTTTCCTTCTCCCCAATGACATTCCCCCATCAGCTTATGAGGGTTATGTTATTGGAGCAGATTTACAGAGCCTTTCAGATAAACAACAATGGTAAATACCACAAATGAGGTTACATTATGGCAATATGTGATATGTGCGAAAACTACAGATACGACGAGGACCTGGAGGAGTACTACTGCGATATTGAGCTGGACGAGGACGAGTACCTAAAGTTCCTTACATCATCAAACGATGCCTGTCCTTACTTCAGAGCAGATGATGAATATCGTATCGTAAGAAAGCAGAATTAAATTGAATATAATAAAAGAAGCGTTGTAGGATTACTCCCGCAACGCTTTTT
>JAZRFZ010000133.1:0-5652 GCA_045643925.1 Acutalibacteraceae bacterium
ATATCCTTAAGACCAAGCTTTATAACAACACCGTTACCGCCTTTTGCTTCCACACCCGTTATTGCCTCATATCCAACGTCAAAAAGCTTAAACAAATTACCTATTCCATAAATACGCTTGTTAGTTACAACAAGCTGATTTTTGAGTGCAAGGCAACACACCGATATTAAGACAACCAATACCGCAACGAACAAAAATGCAGTTGCAATGCTGTTGGTTATATATGATACAGCGTAATACAAATCATCGATGTCACTTAATCTTCTGATTCGATTAATAAAGCTGCTTACACCGTTATAAGCAAAAAGCACAATGATAGCAATGCGACCATATTGGTACACCTTATGACACACGTTTTTAACCTTTTCAGAAACCAGTGATTTAACGCTTAAGGAAACTATTTCATCCTCTCCGATTGCTTTTTCCGCAAGCTTATTATTGATTTTATCATTAACAATCGTTGCAGCAATAGTAAACACGTTAACCAATACTATCATATAGGTCATATATGCAAAATCATACACAAACCACCCTAAGTAAAGCGGTAAATCACCACCGCCCGCAAAAAGATCGGAAATTCCGCAAAAGAATGAACCGAAAGCATATAACGCAAAGGCTATCCAAACACCTGTTGTCACTTTGCTTTGCAATTCAGAATCCACATCCTGCAAAATTTTCACTTTTTTGAACAGCGCAGAAACCACAATTGCAATTGTTAAGCTCAAAACAAAACCCATAATATTCCTCCTTTGACACAATTATAAATCGCAGAAAATCAAAAGTCAAGAACACAAAACATCTTCACAAACAACACACAAAAAAGACACATCATATAGGATAAACCTAAATGATGTGTCTGATATTTTGGTATTAGAGTTAACGAAAACTCTTATTTATTCATTGCCTCTTCGATAGCAACTGCGCAAGCAACTGTCATACCAACCATGGGGTTGTTACCTGCACCGATAAGGCCCATCATTTCCACATGAGCTGGCACTGATGAAGAACCCGCAAACTGAGCGTCTGAGTGCATACGACCCATTGTATCTGTCATACCGTATGAAGCGGGACCTGCAGCCATATTATCGGGATGAAGTGTACGACCTGTACCGCCACCTGATGCAACTGAGAAGTACTTCTTGCCCTTTTCAACACATTCCTTCTTGTATGTGCCTGCAACGGGGTGCTGGAAACGAGTGGGGTTAGTTGAGTTACCTGTGATAGAAACGTCAACGCCCTCTTTCCACATGATAGCAACGCCTTCTGTTACGTCGTTTGCGCCGTAGCAGTTAACCTTTGCACGGAGGCCATCTGAGTATGCCTTACGGAATACTTCCTTAACCTCACCTGTGTGGTAATCCATCTCTGTCTCAACATATGTGAAGCCGTTGATACGAGCGATAATCTGAGCAGCATCCTTGCCGAGACCGTTAAGGATAACTCTAAGAGGATTCTTTCTAACCTTGTTTGCCTTTTCAGCAATACCGATAGCACCTTCAGCAGCAGCGAATGACTCGTGACCTGCAAGGAATGCGAAACACTCTGTTTCATCCTCAAGGAGCATCTTACCAAGGTTACCGTGGCCAAGACCAACCTTTCTCTGGTCAGCAACTGAACCGGGGATACAGAAAGCCTGAAGACCTTCACCGATTGCAGCAGCAGCGTCAGCAGCTCTTGTGCAACCCTTCTTGATTGCGATAGCGCAACCTACTGTGTATGCCCACTTTGCATTTTCGAAGCAGATGGGCTGAATGCCCTCTACGATTTTGTAGGGGTCAAAGCCTTTAGCTTTGCAGATTTCGGCACACTCTTCGATTGTGTTGATGCCGTATTTATTGATAACTTCGAGAATCTGTTTCTCACGTCTGTTGTATGATTCAAATAAAGCCATTGTTATACCTCCTTAGTCCTTTCTGGGGTCAACGATCTTAACAGCATCAGCAACACGGCCATACTGACCCTTTGCCTTTTCGAATGCTGTGTTAGCATCGTCGCCAGCCTTGATGAAGTCCATCATCTTGCCGAAGTTTACGAACTGATAGCCGATGATTTCATCATCCTCATTAAGAGCGAGGCCTGTAACATAACCATCTGTCATTTCGAGGTAACGGGGACCCTTTGCAAGTGTACCGTACATTGTACCAACCTGTGAACGAAGGCCCTTACCGAGGTCCTCAAGACCTGCACCAACAACAAGACCATCCTCTGAGAATGCAGACTGTGTACGACCGTAAACAATCTGAAGGAAGAGCTCTCTCATTGCTGTGTTGATAGCGTCACAAACAAGGTCTGTGTTAAGTGCCTCAAGGATTGTTCTGCCGGGAAGAATCTCTGATGCCATAGCTGCAGAGTGTGTCATACCTGAACAACCGATTGTCTCAACAAGTGCTTCCTGGATAACGCCCTCTTTAACGTTAAGAGTAAGCTTACATGTACCCTGCTGAGGAGCACACCAACCAATACCGTGTGTGAAGCCTGAAATATCTTTGATTTCTTTAGCTTTTACCCACTTTGCTTCTTCCGGGATGGGAGCAGCACCGTGAGCAACGCCCTGAGCGATAGGGCACATTGTTTCAACTTCATGTGAATACTTCATTAAATTTTGACTCCTTTCGGATGTTAATTTTTTACCGCTATATATTTTATTACATATTGCGACTTAAGTCAAGTATATTCCGCACTCTTAACACTATAAAATCTGTTGTTACGAACCAAGTTTTTTATATATTTTTAATAAAAGGACTTGCATTTTTATGGATACATTGTATAATGTAAAATTGGTAAAAAATCTTTTATATAAATGTATATATTATTATATTGTTCAACGAGAGGTACGAAATGGTATTTTCAAGTCTTTTGTTTGTCTATGCTTTCCTGCCCCTGTGCCTTGCGGTATACGGGTTGGCGCATAACATAAAAGCCAAAAATATTGTTTTGCTCATATTCTCCCTTTTCTTCTACACCTGGGGCGAGCCTGTTTATGTTCTCCTGCTTGTGCTAATGACGTTCTGCGATTGGGTGTTAGCACTCGGCATTGAAAAAAGCGCGAATTCGAGCAAAAAAAGAAAACTACTTTTAATATTTGCCTGTATTGTTAACCTTGGTCTTATTGGCGTATTCAAGTATACGGGCTTTTTGCTCACCAACATACAGAGCATCTTCGGTGTGCCCGATTTCATTCCCAAAATCATTTTGCCCATAGGCATATCATTTTACACATTCCAACTTCTTTCTTACGTAGTTGATGTTTACAGAAAAGAAGTTTCTGCACAAAAGAACTTCTTCTGGTTGTTACTTTACTCAAGCCTTTTCCACCAGTGTATTGCAGGTCCCATTATCCGTTACAAGGATGTTCAGCGCGAAATCACAGACCGCAACCCCCTCCCCCGCGAAATAACCGCAGGTATTATGCGCTTTACCATTGGTCTTTCCAAAAAGGCTTTACTGGCAAACCACTGCGGTACACTTGCAGATACACTCCTGGTGGCAGACTCTCTCATCGCCTCTGCCCCCGACGTTGCCCTTGCAGAGCTTTCGGCACGTTCCGTGGCAGGATTGTGGTTAGGTGTTCTGTTCTATATGCTCCAGATATACCTTGACTTCTCTGCCTATTCGGATATGGCAATCGGTATGGGTCTGATGATGGGATTCCACTTCAAGGAAAACTTCAACTATCCATACACCGCAAGGTCAATTACGGACTTCTGGAGAAGGTGGCACATAAGCCTTGGTTCATTCTTCAGAGATTATGTTTACATTCCCCTTGGCGGTAACCGTAAAGGCAAGGTCAGAACATATTTCAATATCCTTATCGTATGGTTACTCACAGGCTTGTGGCACGGTGCTTCTTGGAACTTTGTTTTATGGGGACTTTTCTTCTGTATATTCCTTGTAATCGAAAAACTGTTTCTACTCAAAGTATTCAATAAAATTCCTGCCCTGTTCTCACATATTTACACCCTTGTGGCTGTATTCTTCGGTTGGATATTGTTCAGATTTTCCGACTTCCGTTTCATCCCTGTAGTGTTAAAGGGTATGTTCGGTGCAAACGGAAACAGTCTGCTTGATTTTGAAACCAAGACAACCCTTATGGGCAATATAAACTTTATTCTTGTGGCTTTGATTGCGGTAACTCCGCTAATGAAGTTCTTATTCAACAAATTACGTCCCAACAAAGAACGCAGAATATTACACATCACATACACACTGGGTGAAACAGTTCTGCCCATCGTATTACTGTTATTATCCACCCTCGCCCTTGTTGGTGACAAATACAATCCCTTCTTATATTTCCAATTCTAAAAAATTTATTCAGACTCAACACCTGTCGGAGGATGTTATATGATTTATAACAAACCACGCGATATAAAATTGCGTGCGCTTCCTTCTGTGGGCTCTGTCATAAAAAGAGCCGATGCGGTGAAAAAGAAATTCACCAAGGAATCGAAAAACGATGATACCGACAAGTTAATACTTCTCAACGAAGCTGTACCTCACGACACCGAGGCTACGGCAGGTGTTGCTATGTCTGAAAAGAAAACAACACCCTCAACAGTTATCAACAAAAATGCGGACGGTGTTACTGATAATGATTTTGATATTATACTCACAGAACCGCCAAAGAAAACAGACGCGGATGATATCATAATTGACCTTACAGAGATGCCTGTTATTGAGGGTATTCCTATGCTCTCGTTACCCGATGAGCCACAAAAGGCACCTGATGAGGTAAGGCGCAAGGAAATCGTGTATATTGACGCGCCCACACTACCTAAAGAACCCGAAACTATAGATACAGCTATCCAAAACGATGATGTGTTTGACCTTTCGGAAATGCCGGATATTGACGGTATTCCCATGCTCGAACTGAAGCCTGTAACGGAAGAAAAAATCCAGCTTCTTGAGGACTTCGTTTACGCCCCCGAAAAGGAGATAGCACCAAAGCCCATTCATATCCCCCGACCCGACATTGATATTGACGAGCCTGTTTACACACCCAAGGTTGAGGAGATTGTAGCAGAGCCCGTTATTGAGGAAATCTCCGAGGTAAAGGAAGTTACAGAAGAACCTGTAATTGACGAAACTCCCGAAGACGAAGAAGTTGCAGAGGAACCTGTAATTGATGAAACTCCTAAAGTCGAAGAAGTTGCAGAGGAACCTGTAATTTACGAAACTCCCGAAGTAGAACAAGTTGCAGAGGAACCTGTAATTGACGTAACTCCCGAAGTCGAAGAAGTTGCAGAGGAACCTGTAATTGATGAAACTCCCGAGGTTGAAGAAGTTGCAGAGGACCCTGTAATTGACGAAACTTCTGAAGCTGAAGAACTTTCGGGAGAAGTAACTCCACCACCCTTTGTTCAAGCTACTACTAAGCGTGGCAGAAAAGCAAAGAAAAAAGAAAAGCAACAGAAGAAAAAAATCTCCGAACCCAAGCAGGAAAAGACTAACATTCAACAGGTTACGGATGACGAGAAAGTCGAGCCTGTTGCACCCGCACAAAAAAAGAAAGAGAAAAAAGCAAAACGCTCGAAGCCTGTTATCACAAACAGACGGCGTTATCACAAGAAAAAGGGCGTACAGATAAAACTCAAGCTCAAGGAATCTCACGACAATCGTAAGGAAAAGCGCAAAGGAAAGAAGTTCGGCAAGGCG